>NZ_JAAGMD010000879.1 GCF_010548465.1 Streptomyces sp. SID14436
GCGAGCCGCGCATCCGGGTCCCGGCGCACGCCCTGCTCCGTCCGGAGCGGCACCTCGCCCCGCTGCTGCGGTCCGACGGCCATCCGCAGCCGGCCCGGGTGGACCCGGCCGTCTCCTGAACCGCCGGTCCCGGCCGCCCCGCGGTGGGGTGCGGCCGGGACCGTGACGGCGTCCGCTCAGATGCTCAGCCAGGCCGTGGTGTCCGGGCCCAGCCGGCCGTCCTCCAGGGGCGCGCTGGTCAGCAGGACCTCGCCGGCCGGCAGGTCGACGGGGGCGTCGGACAGGTTCGTCACGCAGCGCCAGCCCTCGGACCGGTCGAACTGCAGGACACCGGGCGGGGTGTCCGGCGCCCAGGTCAGCGTCTCGTCCGTGGTCAGCTTGCGGCGCAGCCGCAGGGCCGCCCGGTAGAACTCCAGCGTGGAGCCCTCCACCCCGTCCTGGGCCTCAACGGAGTACGCGGCGAAGCCCGGCGGCTGGGGCAGCCAGGAGCCCGACGCGCCGAAGCCGTAGGAGGGTCCCGTACGGGTCCACGGCAGCGGCACCCGGCAGCCGTCGCGGCCCTTGCGGACGCGGCCGGTCTGCTCCCAGACCGGGTCCTGGAGGACCTCGGTGGGCAGGTCGGCGACCTCGGGCAGGCCGAGTTCCTCGCCCTGGTACACGTACGCGGAGCCGGGCAGCGCCAGCATCAGCTGGGTGGCGGCGCGGGCCCGGCGCAGCCCGGCCTCGGGGTCGACGGCGGGGGCGTGGCCGCCGGAGAGCAGCCAGGCGTTCTCGTCCGTGCCCGGCGGGAGCATCAGGCGGGAGGCGTGCCGGACCACGTCGTGGTTGGAGAGCACCCAGGTGGCCGAGGCGCCGGCCCCGCGGGCGGTCGCCAGGGAGTCGGTGATGACCTTCCGGAGGGCGTCCGCGTCCCACGGGGCCTGGAGGTACTCGAAGTTGAACGCCTGGCCCAGTTCGTCCGGGCGGGCGTAGAGGGCGCGCCGCGGGTCGGGGATCCACGCCTCGGCGACCGCCGCGCGGGGCGGGGAGTAGCTGTCGAAGATCTTGCGCCAGTCGCGGTAGATCTCGTGCACCTCGTCCCGGTCGAAGAACGGGTGGGTGCCGGGCTCGAACTCGGCGAGGGCCTCCTCCCGGCTCAGCTCGGGGGCGCCGAGGTCGCGCAGGGGCTCGCTCAGGTCCTTGGCGAGGGCGTGCGCGACGTCGATCCGGAAGCCGTCCACGCCGCGGTCGGACCAGAACCGCAGGGTGGTGCGGAAGTCCGCGCGGACCTCGGGGTTGTCCCAGTTGAGGTCGGGCTGCTCGGGCGCGAACAGGTGCAGGTACCACTGCCCGTCGGGCACGCGCTGCCAGGCGCTGCCGCCGAACAGGGACTGCCAGTCGGTGGGCGGCAGTTCGCCGCGCTCTCCCCGGCCGTCCCGGAAGACGTACCGGTCGCGGGCCGCGGAGCCGGGGCCGGCCCGCAGCGCCTCCTGGAACCAGACGTGCTGGTGGGAGGTGTGGTTGGGGACGATGTCGACGATCACCTTCAGGCCGAGCCGGTGGGCCTCGGCGACCAGCGCGTCGAAGTCGTCGAGTGTGCCCAGGCGCGGGTCGACGTCGCGCGGGTCGGCGACGTCGTAGCCGCCGTCGGCGAGCTCCGAGGGGTAGAACGGGCTCAGCCAGAGGGCGTCGACGCCCAGCGCGGCGAGGTGGGTGAGGCGTGCGGTGATGCCGGGCAGGTCGCCCAGTCCGTCACCGTCCGCGTCGGCGAAGCTGCGCGGATACACCTGGTAGACGACCGCCTGCCGCCACCAGTCGGGGTTGCGCGAGGAGAGGTCGGGGGCGACGTCGTGGGCGGGGCGGGACACGGAGGGGTCGGGCAGGGCGGAACGGTCGGTCACTCGGGCTCCTCCAGAGTACGTGCGGGGCACCAGGGACATCTGTCCACAACGTCGTAAAAGTGAACACTCGGGTAGGGCGGAACCATTCCTTCCTTCTGTGCCGGAGGTGTGGAGGACCTGCAACTTCCCTTGCGTTCCCGCAGGTTGACAGGTTCAGACGGCATCGCCACCATGAAGGCGCACTGTGGCCCATGTGACCAGTGGGCCCGGTGATTCCTCCACCACTCATCCCGGAACGGCCGGCCGCCGCGCGCTGCCCTGACGCCGTGCCCCGGTTTCCGGCACACGCCAAGAATGGGATCCGCATGTCCACAGCGAGACTCGCGCGCCGCCTGCTGGGAACGGGCGCCGCGGCCATCGTCCTCTGCGCGGCCACCACCGCCGCGGCCACCTCCGCACACGCCCATGGCGCACCCGGCGGGGACGGCTGGAAGAAGGGCGGCAGCTACCGGCCGGGCACCGGCGCCGGCACGGTCACCGAGACGGACCGCTGCCAGTTCTCCCTCGACGGCGGCAAGACCTTCATCGACGCCGTCAAGGTCGACAACGAGAGCCTGAGGCCCACCGAGGACGGCACGATCCGCATCACCGTCCGCGCCGCCGGCGACGCGACCACCTGCACCGCCTCCCTCGCCTCCTACCTGGCGCACGGCCCGACCTTCGCCACCTCCGGCGAGCAGGTCTTCGTCGACTTCGACACGGCGACCGTGAAGCCGGGGAAGACGGCCGACCTCGCCATCGCCGTCCCGGACAAGGGCTGCTTCGCGCAGATCGACCTCTACCGGGGTGCCGTGAAGTTCGACGGCAAGCTGGACGCGGACGACGGCCTCGAGCACGGCCCGCTGCCCAAGGGGCCGGACCGGCCGGTCATCAAGGAGAAGCTGATCGCGGCCTGGAACGGCGGCACCCGGGACTGCACGTCCCAGCCGCCGAAGGAGGAGGAGCCGCCGGCGCCGTCGCCGTCCGAGCCGGAGCCGTCGAAGCCCGCCGAGGAGACCACCCCGCCCGCGTCCGGCACCCCGGACGAGCCCTCGGCGACGCCGTCCACCGAGGCGCCCGAGCCGTCCGCCTCCGAGCCGTCCGAGCCGGCGGCCACGCCGAACGGCGGCAGCGGTGACCTGGCGGAGACCGGCGCCGACGGCAGCACCGGCCCGATCGCGATCGGCGCGGCCGTGCTGCTCGCGGGCGGTGCGGCGATCGTCGTG
>NZ_JAAGMD010000896.1 GCF_010548465.1 Streptomyces sp. SID14436
ACACGGAGACCCGACCCACGGAATCCCGCCCCGCGGAGACCCGCCCCGCGGAGACCCGCCACACGGACTCCGGCCAATGGAACCTCGGGCTCCCCCCGGTGGGGGACTCGACGTCCAGCTCGCCGCTGCCGCCCGTGACGTCGTTCCAGGCCCAGCCGCAGCCGCAGCCGTACCCCCAGCCGCAGCCGTACCCCCAGGCGCAGCCGCCCGCCCAGGCACCCCCCGGACCGTCGGCGTCCGGCGCCACGGCGGCCATGCCCGCGCCGGCCCCCTGGGCGTCGACCGTCCTGCCCACCTCCACGGGCACCCCGACGCCCTACCTGGACGCGCTGGCCGACCTCGCCCCGCACAGCCGGGACGCCCGGCCCGCGCCCCACGCCACCCCCGCACCCCGGCAGGACGGGAGCCCGCCCGCCGGATGAGCACCACCCCACCCGCCCCCACGGGCACGCCCCCGACCACCTCCGCGCCCACCCCCAGCGCTCCCACCGACCTTCGTACCCCTAGGAGTCGATCCACCATGGCGAGCGATGCGCCGACCGCCCACGTATCCGACCTCGACTGGCTGATGAGCGGACTCGTGCAACGCGTACCGCACACCTCCAGCGCCGTCCTGCTCTCCTGCGACGGACTGGTGAAGTCCGTGCACGGCCTCGACCCGGACAGCGCCGACCACATGGCCGCCCTGGCCTCCGGGCTGTACTCGCTCGGCCGCAGCGCCGGGATCCGGTTCGGCGACGGCGGCGACGTCCGCCAGGTCGTCGTCGAACTCGACTCGACCCTGCTGTTCGTCACCACCGCCGGTTCCGGCACCTGCCTGGCCGTGCTGGCCGGCCGCGAGGCCGACGCGGCGGTGCTCGGCTACGAGATGGCCATGCTGGTCAAGAGCGTCCGGCCCTACCTGATCACCGCCCCCCGCCAGCACGCCGCCGAACCCCCGGCGATGAGGCCTTGAGCGTGGCGGCGGCCGGTGACGGGCCCTGGCTCGACGACGCGGCCGGACGGCTGGTGCGCCCTTTCACCGTCAGCGACGGCCGCACCCGCCCCACGGTCGCGCTCGACCTGATGTCGCAGGTGATGGCCACCGGTGCCACCCCCCTCGGCTACCTGGGGCCCGAGCACACGCAGGCACTCGACCTGTGCCGGGCGCCCCTCCCGGTCGCCGAGGTCGCCGCACACCTCACGCTGCCGGTCGCGGTGGCCAAGGTGCTGCTGGCCGACCTCGTCGACTGCGGGGCGCTGACCACCAAACCCCCCGCGTTCCACCACACCCCGACGGACCGGGCCCTTCTGGAGGCAGTGCTCGATGGACTACGACGACAGCTCTGACCGCGGCGCCGGCCTCGCCCACGGCACCGCACCCGGGACCGGACACGGAGCCGATCCCTTCCCCACCGCGCTCAAGATCCTCGTGGCGGGCGGATTCGGCGTCGGCAAGACGACCTTCGTCGGCGCCGTCAGCGAGATCGCGCCGCTCAGTACGGAGGAACTGCTCACCACCGTCAGTGCCGCCACCGACCGGCTCGACGGCATCGAGAACAAGGTCGAGACGACCGTGGCCATGGACTTCGGCCGCATCACCCTGGACGCCGAGCACGTGCTGTACCTGTTCGGCACCCCGGGCCAGGAGCGGTTCTGGTTCATGTGGGACGAGCTCTGCGAGGGCGCCCTCGGCGCGGTCATCCTGGCCGACACCCGGCGCCTGGAGGAGTGCTTCGCGGCCGTCGACTTCTTCGAGCAGCGCGGCCTCGGATTCATCGTCGCCGTCAACGAGTTCGACGGCGCCTTCCGCTACGACCCCGAGGAGGTGCGGGCCGCCCTCGACCTGCACGCCGGCATCCCGGTCGTCCGCTGCGACGCCCGCATCTCCAGCTCCGGCGTCCAGACCCTGCTCACCCTCGTCCGCCACCTCATCGCCCACGCCCCGGCCCCCACCACGGGCTACGGCGCACACATGTGATGCCCGCACACCCTCACGGAGCACGTATATGAGTTTCGCCCACACCCCGGGAGTCCGTCCATGAGCTACGACCCGCCCCGCCCGGCCGGTCGTCTGCTGCTCACCCCCGAGGACCGGGACGCCCCCGCCCGCACCAGGCGGCTGCGTTCGCTGGGCCTGGGGGAGCATCCGGAACCCGCCCTCGACGCCTTCGCGTACAGCCTCGCGGAACTCACCGGAGCGCCCTACGCCATGGTCAACTTCCTGGGGGAGCACGGGCAGTTCTTCGCGGGGCTGCAGGCCCCCGCCACCGCACCGGTGGTCCGCAGCGACGGCACCGGCTCCCTGCTCGGCCGGGTCCTGCCCCGCGACCACGGCTTCTGCCCGCACGTCGTGGCCCGCCGCAAGGCGCTCGTCCTGGAGGACGTGAGCGACTACCCGCGTTTCGCGGGCAACCCGGTCGTCGACGAGTTCGGCGTGCGCTCCTACCTCGGCGCCCCCCTCATCGACAGCACCGGCATGGTGCTCGGCACCGTCTCCGTCGCCGACGTCCAGCCCCGGGCCTGGGGACAGGCGGGCCTGGCCGCCATCAAGGAGCGTGCCGCGGAACTCGTCCAGCGGCTGGAGGGCCGGGAGGCCGACGGACTGCCGCCGTGACGCCGCGCGCGGCCCGCCGGACGGGTGACGGCGTGAAGGAAAGCTGTGGCCGCGCTTAAGAAATCCTCGATGGACCCCCGAGGGTGTTGTACGGCAGATTGCAGAGCGAACTCCCTCCTCGTCCCGGCCCGGGGCCTGCCTCGGCATGCCCGGAGCCGGACCTCACCCCCAGGAGCCGAAGCGTTGAAGGCGCTGGTCAAGCAGAAGGCGGAACCCGGGCTGTGGCTCGCGGACGTCCCGGAACCCGCCGTCGGACCCGGCGACGTGCTCATCAAGGTGCTGCGCACCGGGATCTGCGGCACCGACCTGCACATCCGGTCGTGGGACGGCTGGGCGCAGCAGACGGTCACCACCCCGCTGGTCCTCGGGCACGAGTTCGTCGGCGAGGTCGTCGAGACCGGCCGGGACGTCACCGATGTCGCGGTCGGCGATCGGGTCAGCGGCGAGGGGCACCTGGTGTGCGGCAAGTGCCGCAACTGCCTCGCCGGACGCCGGCACCTGTGCCGGGCCACGGTCGGTCTCGGGGTGGGCCGCGACGGCGCGTTCGCCGAGTACGTCACGCTGCCCGCCGGCAACGTGTGGGTGCACCGCGTCCCGGTCGACCTCGACGTCGCCGCGATCTTCGACCCGTTCGGCAACGCCGTGCACACCGCCCTGTCGTTCCCGCTCGTCGGCGAGGACGTCCTGATCACCGGCGCCGGACCGATCGGCCTGATGGCCGCCGCGGTGGCCCGGCACGCCGGAGCCCGGCACGTGATGATCACCGACGTCAGCGAGGAGCGCCTGGAACTCGCCCGAAAGATCGGCGCGAGCCTCGCGCTGAACGTCGCCGAGGCGTCCATCGCTGACGGACAGCAGGCCCTCGGCCTGCGCGAGGGCTTCGACATCGGCCTGGAGATGTCCGGCCGGCCCGAGGCCATGCGCGACATGATCGCCAACATGACGCACGGCGGGCGCATCGCCATGCTCGGCCTGCCGGCCGAGGAGTTCCCCGTCGACTGGGCCCGGATCGTCACCTCGATGATCACCATCAAGGGCATCTACGGCCGGGAGATGTTCGAGACCTGGTACGCCATGTCGGTCCTCCTCGAGGGCGGCCTGGACCTCGCCCCCGTGATCACCGGCCGCTACGGCTACCGTGACCACGAGGCGGCCTTCGAGGACGCGGCGAGCGGCCGCGGCGGCAAGGTCATCCTCGACTGGACGTCGTAGCGGCGTCACCGCGCGGTCGCCCACCCCGCGACCTCGGCCCGTGACCGCCCGCAGCCCCTCATCCGCCAGCACCTTCCAGGAGCACCCCATGTTCGACTCCGTGCGCGACGACCTCCGCACCACCCTCGACGAGATCCGCGCCGCCGGCCTGCACAAGCCGGAGCGCGTCATCGGCACCCCGCAGTCCGCCACCGTGAACGTCACCGCCGGCGGACGCCCCGGCGAGGTCCTCAACTTCTGCGCCAACAACTACCTCGGCCTCGCCGACCACCCCGACGTGATCGCCGCCGCCCACGAGGCCCTCGACCGCTGGGGCTACGGCATGGCCTCCGTCCGCTTCATCTGCGGCACCCAGGAGGTGCACAAGGAGCTGGAGGCCCGCCTGTCGGCCTTCCTCGGCCAGGAGGACACGATCCTCTACTCCTCCTGCTTCGACGCCAACGGCGGCGTCTTCGAGACGCTGCTCGGCCCGGAGGACGCGGTGATCTCCGACGCGCTGAACCACGCGTCGATCATCGACGGCATCCGGCTGTCCAAGGCCCGCCGCTTCCGCTACGCCAACCGCGACATGGCCGACCTGGAGCGGCAGCTCAAGGAGGCCGCCGAGGGCGGAGCCCGCCGCACGCTGATCGTCACCGACGGCGTGTTCTCCATGGACGGCTACGTGGCCCCGCTGGACGAGATCTGCGACCTCGCCGACCGGCACGGCGCCATGGTCATGGTCGACGACTCGCACGCCGTCGGCTTCGTCGGCCCCGGCGGGCGCGGCACGCCCGAACTGCACGGCGTGATGGACCGCGTGGACATCATCACCGGCACCCTCGGCAAGGCGCTCGGCGGCGCGTCCGGCGGTTACGTCGCCGCCCGCGCGGAGATCGTCGCCCTGCTGCGCCAGCGCTCCCGCCCGTACCTGTTCTCCAACACGCTCGCCCCGGTGATCGCGGCGGCCTCGCTGAAGGTCCTCGACCTGCTGGAGTCCGCCGACGACCTGCGGGTCCGGCTGGCCGAGAACACCGCCCTGTTCCGCCGCCGGATGACCGAGGAGGGCTTCGACATCCTCCCCGGCGACCACGCCATCGCCCCCGTCATGATCGGCGACGCGGCCCGCGCGGGCCGCATGGCGGAACTGCTGCTGGAGCGCGGCGTGTACGTGATCGGCTTCTCGTACCCGGTCGTGCCGCAGGGCCAGGCGCGGATCCGCGTCCAGCTGTCCGCCGCCCACTCCACGGACGACGTGAACCGCGCGGTGGACGCCTTCGTCGGGGCCCGGGCGGAGCTCGACGCCTGAGCGGACCGCACCGCGGCCTGCGCGGCCGGCAGGTTTGAGACAATCGGTCGCATGATCGAAGCGCGGCGGCTCCACATCCTCCGTGCGGTGGCGGACCACCGCACGGTCACCGCGGCGGCCGCCGCGCTCCACCTGACCCCGTCCGCCGTCTCCCAGCAGCTCGCCGCGCTGGAGCAGGAGACGGGGCACCGCCTGGTCGAGCGCGGCGCCCGGGGCGTCCGGCTGACCCCGGCCGGGGAGATCCTGCTCGACCACACCAACGCCGTCCTGGCCCAGCTGGAGCGCGCCGAGGCCGAGCTGGCCGCCTACGGCTCGGGCTCGGCCGGGACGGTCACGGTGGCGTCCTTCGCCACCGGCATCGCCGAGGTCGTGGCGCCCGCCGTGGCCCGGCTCGCCCGGTCCGCGCCCGGCATCCGCATCCGCGTCCAGGACGCCGAGGGCGACGCCAGCCTGCCGATGGTGCTGGACCGGCAGGTCGACGTCGCCGTGGCCGTCGAGTACCGGGGGGCGTCCGCCGACGACCCCCGCCTCACCCATCTCCCGCTGTACGCGGAGCCCTTCGACGCGGTGGTCCCGGTCAGCCACCGTCTCGCCGACGCGGCCGAGGTGCCGCTGGCGGAGCTGGCCAAGGACCCGTGGATCGGCCCGTACCCGGGCAACCCCTGCCACGACGTGGTCGTCCTGGCCTGCGAGCACGCCGGTTTCCAGCCCCGGCTGGAGCACTCCTCGGACGACTTCCGGGCGGTGGTGGCGCTCGCGGCGGCCGACGTGGGCGTGGCCCTGGTGCCGCGTTCGGCGCTGCGCGGCACGGACCTGGCCGGCGTGGTGGTGCGGCCGGTGGACGGCGCGGCGCCGACCCGGCGGGTCTTCGCCGCCGTCCGCCGGGGCGCGGAGGAGCATCCGCTGATCCGCCCGGTGCTGGACGCGCTCGGCGAGGCCGCCGAACAGGCGTGACCGGGCGCCCCCGCGCGGCCGCGCGGGCGGGCCGGGCCGTTGTCGGTGGCGGCCGCTACCGTGCCTGCCATGCCGGATGCCGACGACGTACGACGGATCGCCCTGTCCCTGCCGGACACCACGGAGAAGATCGCCTGGAGCATGCCCACTTTTCGTGTCGCGGGCAAGATGTTCGCGACGCTGCCCGAGGACGAGACCTCCCTCGCGGTGCGGTGCCCCGAGCAGGAGCGCGACGAACTGGTCCTGGCCGAGCCGGAGAAGTTCTGGATCGCCGGCCACGAGGCGCGGTTCGCCTGGGTCAGGGCCCGCCTCGCCGCGCTGGAGGACGAGGAGGAACTGCGCGACATCCTCGCCGACTCCTGGCGGCAGGCGGCCCCGCCGCGTCTGACCGAGGCACACCCGCGGCTCGGCCTGCCGCCCGCGCGGTGACCGTCCCCGGAGGCGGGCCGAAAGGGGTGCGCGATCACCGCCCCGAGTGCGGTATTGTTTCCGTGCGCGTCCGGCCGGGGGAAGCCCAGGTCAGACGGGCAACGGGACGTGGCGCAGCTTGGTAGCGCACTTGACTGGGGGTCAAGGGGTCGCAGGTTCAAATCCTGTCGTCCCGACCAGCTTCACGCAGGTCGCAGGCCGTCTTCTCAGCGATGGGAAGGCGGCCTTCGTCATGTCCGGGTGCGCGCGCCCCGAACCACCCGAGTGCCCGATATGGCAATTTCAGACGCGAATGTCCTTGATGTTGCGGTCCGTGCTGCTTAACGTTCCCCCGGAAACAACCGTCGCGGGTCCCAGATCCCGCGCCACCGTCCCGGAAGCGAGGTGTGCAGCGCGTGCGCGTGACGTGCGGGTGCCGACCGGTTTCGGCGAGCACCAGGAAGCGCAGACGCCCCCGGGGAGCGCGGCGGACGCGGGCGCTGGTCGCGCTGGCGCTGCTGGCGTCGACGCTCGCCGCCTGCGGCGACGACGGCGGCTCCGGCCGCCCCACCCTCAACTGGTACAACTTCCCCGACGACTCCGGCGCCCTGCAGACGGCCGCCGACCGGTGCAGCAAGGCCTCCGGCGGCCGCTACCGGATCAACTACAGCAAGCTGCCCCGGGGCGCCGACGACCAGCGCCAGCAACTGGTGCGCCGGCTCGCCGCCGAGGACGACTCCATCGACATCATGGGCCTCGACGTCACGTGGGCCGCGGAGTTCGCCGAGGCCCGCTGGATCCGTGAGTGGACGGGCGAGAACAAGCGCCGCGCCACCGAGGGCACCCTGGAGGTGCCGCTGCGGACGGCGACGTGGAAGGACAAGCTGTACGCGGTCCCGTACAACACCAACACCCAGTTGCTGTGGTACCGCAAGGACCTGGTGCCCACGCCGCCCAGGACGTGGGACGAGATGCTGAAGATGGCCCGCGACCTCGCCCGCCAGGGCAAGCCGCACTACGTGGAGATCCAGGGCGCCCAGTACGAGGGCCTCACCGTCTGGTTCAACTCCCTCGTCAACAGCGCCGGCGGCTCCATCCTCAACGCGAGCGCCACCGCACCCTCGCTCGGGCCGCCCGCCGTACGGGCCGCCACGATCATGCGCGACCTCGCCAACTCCCCGGCCGCGGACCCCTCCCTGCCCAACCAGATGGAGGACCAGAACCGGCTCGCCATGGAGTCCGGGGTGGCCGCCTTCGAGATCAACTACCCGTTCGTCTATCCGTCGATGAAGGCGAACAACCCAAAGCTGTTCAAGAATTTCCGCTGGGCGCCCTACCCGCGCGTCGACGCCGGCCGGCCCTCCCGGCCGACCATCGGCGGCATCGACCTCGCCGTCAGCGAGCACTCCCGCCACCCCGACCTCGCGTTCGAGGCGGCCCTGTGCCTGCGCAACCGGGAGAACCAGCTGACCGCCGCGATCGACGGCGGGCTGCCCCCGACCCTGCGCTCGATCTACGACGACCCGGCGTTCATGAAGGAGTACCCCTTCTCCAAGGAGGTGCTGGCCGCGCTGGAGTCCGCGAGCGTCCGGCCGGTCACCCCCGCCTACCAGAACGTGTCGATCGTCATCTCCCACACACTGTCCCCGCCGTCCGCGATCAAGCCGGAGAGCTCGGTCGCCACCATCGAGGGTCAGATCGACGATGCCCTGAAATCCGAGGGTGTGATCCCGTGAACCACCGTCCCCCGCAGCACTCCGCCGCCCCGCGTCCCGCGCGGGCCCGCCGTCCGGGCGGTTCCGGATGAGCACCATGGCCGGTCCGGACGGGACCCCGCCGCCCCCCGGCGGCACCAGGACGGCACCGGACGCCACGAAGAAGGGCAAGGCGGCCCTCTCGGAGGGCGCCCGGCAGGAACGCCGCCTGGGCTGGCTGCTGTGCGCGCCGGCCGTCATCGTGATGGTCGCCGTGACCGCCTACCCCATCGGCTACGCCATCTACCTGTCCCTGCAACGCTACGACCTGCGCTTCCCGGCCCGGGCCGAGTTCGTGGGCCTGAGCAACTACGGGTCGGTGCTGTCCTCCCCGTACTGGTGGGACGCCTTCTGGGTCACGCTGTTCATCACCGCGGTGTCCGTCGCCATCGAACTCGTCCTCGGCATGGGACTCGCCCTGGTCATGCACCGCACCCTCTTCTGGCGCGGCACGGTGCGCACCGCGGTGCTCATCCCCTACGGCATCGTCACCGTGGTCGCCGCGTTCTCCTGGCAGTACGCCTGGACACCCAACCTGGGCTACCTCGCCGACCTGCTGCCCGCCGGGGACGCACCGCTCACCGAGCAGTGGCCCGCGCTGTGGCTGATCATCCTCGCCGAGGTGTGGAAGACCACCCCGTTCATGGCGCTGCTGCTGCTCGCCGGCCTCGCCCTGGTGCCCGAGGAGACCCTGAAGGCGGCCATGGTGGACGGCGCGACCGCCTGGCAGCGGTTCGTGCGGGTGATGCTGCCGCTGATGAAGCCGGCCATCCTCGTGGCGCTGCTGTTCCGCACCCTGGACGCGTTCCGGATCTTCGACAACATCTACATCCTGACCTCGGGCGCCCAGGGCACCGGCTCCGTGTCGATCCTCGGCTACCACAACCTGTTCACGGCGCTGAACCTCGGCATCGGGTCGGCGATCTCGGTCCTGATCTTCATCTGTGTCGGGATCATCGCCTTCACCTTCGTCAAACTGTTCGGTGCCGCCGCTCCCGGCGCGGAGGTGAAGCGCTGATGGCCGCCGCAGGCAGTACACACGCGACCCGATGGGGCGTCATCAACGTCGTGGTGGTGCTGTACGCCCTGTTCCCGGTGTGGTGGATCGCCGCACTGTCGTTCAAGGACCCCAGCACCCTCACCGACGGCAACTACATCCCCACGGACTGGACCTGGGAGAACTACAAGGGGATCTTCGAGACCTCCGAGTTCACCCGGGCCCTGATCAACTCGATCGGCATCGCCCTGATCGCCACCGCGATCGCGGTGGCCCTCGGCACCATGGCCGCCTACGCCGTCGCCCGGCTGCGGTTCCCCGGCAAGCGGCTCCTCATCGGTATGTCGCTGCTGATCGCCATGTTCCCGCCGATCTCCCTGGTGTCGCCGCTGTTCAACATCGAGCGCATCATCGGCATCTTCGACACCTGGCTCGGCCTGATCGTGCCCTACATGACCTTCTCGCTGCCGCTGGCGATCTACACCCTGTCGGCGTTCTTCCGGGAGATCCCCTGGGACCTGGAGAAGGCCGCCAAGGTCGACGGGGCGACCCCCGCACAGGCGTTCCGGATGGTGATCGTGCCGCTCGCCGCACCGGGCGTGTTCACCACCGCCATCCTCGTGTTCATCTTCTGCTGGAACGACTTCCTGTTCGCGATCTCGCTGACCTCCACGGAGTCCGCGCGGACGGTGCCCGCCGCGATCGCGTTCTTCACCGGCAGTTCGCAGTTCCAGCAGCCCACCGGGTCGATCGCCGCGGCAGCCGTGGTGATCACCATCCCGATCATCATCTTCGTCCTGCTCTTCCAGCGGCGGATCGTCGCCGGACTGACCTCCGGGGCGGTCAAGGGATGAGCGCGGACGCACCGCGCCGCCCGCGCCGCGGCCGGACCCGGCAGGCCTGAGGCAAGGAGGAACCACCCATGGCCGAGATCGTCCTCGAGGGCGTCACCAAACGTTTCCCCGACGGGTCCGTCGCCGTGCGGGACGTGGACCTCACCATCGCCGACGGCGAGTTCGTGATCCTCGTCGGCCCGTCCGGATGCGGCAAGTCCACCACCCTGAACATGATCGCCGGGCTGGAGGACATCACCGAGGGCACCCTGCGCATCGGGGGTAAGGTCGTCAACGACCTCGCACCCAAGGAGCGGGACGTCGCCATGGTGTTCCAGAGCTACGCCCTGTACCCGCACATGAGCGTCCGCGAGAACATGGGCTTCCCGCTGCGGCTGGCGAAGGTCGACAAGGAGACCATCGACGCCAAGGTCGAGGAGGCGGCCCGGGTCCTGGACCTCACCGAGTACCTGGAGCGCAAGCCCGCCAACCTCTCCGGCGGCCAGCGCCAGCGGGTGGCGATGGGGCGGGCCATCGTCCGGGACCCCAAGGCGTTCCTGATGGACGAGCCGCTGTCCAACCTGGACGCCAAGCTCCGGGTGCAGATGCGCACCCAGATCTCCCGGATCCAGCGCCGCCTGGGCACCACCACCGTGTACGTCACCCACGACCAGGTGGAGGCCATGACCCTCGGCGACCGGGTGGTGGTCATGCGCCAGGGGCTGGTGCAGCAGGTGGGTTCGCCCGCCGAGCTGTACACCATGCCGCGCAACCTGTTCGTGGCGGGGTTCATCGGCTCACCGGCGATGAACTTCCTCAACGCCACCCTGGAGGACGGCCGGCTGCGCTCGCCCTTCGGCGACCTGCCCCTGGACGACCGCACCCGGCAGGCACTGGAGCGGCACAACGCCCCCCGCGAGGTCATCATCGGGCTGCGGCCCGAGGCCTTCGAGGACGCGAGCCTGGCCCGGGAGGACAGCGGGGCGGAGATCACCGTCACCGTGGACGTGCTGGAGTCGCTCGGCTCCGACGCCTACGTCTACTTCACCGCCGAGGGCGGCCCGGCCTCCACCGCCGAACTGGAGGAACTGGCCACCGACTCGGGCCAGAGCGACACCGGCGCGGGCACCCAGCAGATCGTGGCCCGGCTCGACGCGGCGACCCGCGCGCGCGAGGGCGAACCCATGCGCCTGCGGGTCGACATGCGCAAGGCACATGTCTTCGACCCGTCGACGGGCAAGAACCTCACCCACATGGAGAACACGGACGGCGGCTGACCCCTCGGCCCGGGCCGGGCGGCGCGACGGCGCGCCCGGCCCGGGCCGGGCGCGCCGTGGGGTCAGATCACACAGCCGGCGTGGGCCAGTGCCTGCTTCAGCAGGACTCCGTGGCCGCCCGGCATCTCGCTCTGCACGGCCGCCGACAGGGCTTCCTGCGGGCTGAACCACACGAGGTCCAGGGCGTCCTGGCGGGGCCGGCAGTCGCCCGCCACCGGCACGATGTACGCGAGCGACACCGCGTGCTGACGGGGGTCGTGGTACGGCGTGACGCCGTGCGTCGGGAAGTACTCCGCGACCGTGAACGGCTGGAGCGACGCCGGCACCCGGGGGAGCGCCACCGGCCCGAGGTCCTTCTCCAGATGACGCAACAGCGCGTCGCGGACCCGCTCGTGGTGCAGCACCCGGCCGGAGACCAGCGTCCGGCTGACCGTCCCGTCGGGCCCGATGCGCAGCAGCAGACCGACGCTGGTGACCTCACCGCTGTCGTCGACACGCACGGGGACGGCCTCGACGTACAGGATCGGCATGCGGGCGCGCGCCATCTCCAGTTCGTCCGAGGAGAGCCAGCCGGGCGTGGTCTCGGTCATGTCAGACATTGCTTGATCATACTTTCAACCGTGCGGGCGCGTGGGGGAGCCGCTCCGAAGGCCCCCGGGCCGCAGCCGCGGCCCGGGGGCCTTCGGCGGGCCGGCTACGCCTTGAGCGGGTCGTGGCCCAGCGTCATCAGCCGGTGCCGCAGGCGGGTGTCGCCGGCCGCCGGCTCGTTCTCCAGGTCGGTCTGCGCGCCGACGGCTCCACGACCTCGCTCATCACGCGCAGGTCGTCCTCGGTGAGATCGGTGCGGCGTTTCTGCAGGACGGCGAGGACGTGCCGGCCGGTGTCGGTGCCCGCCTGTTCGGGCAGCGGCTCGGTCTCCTCCTCCGCGTCGCGGACCCGCAACCAGGCGGCGAGTTCCGCGGAGGTCATGTTCACCGCGCGGTGGAAGTCCTCCCACAGCGCGTCGAGTTCGAGGGCGTCGGCCATGGTGGTGTCCCTTGGGTGCGTACGGGAGCGGCCGTCCCGGCGGGTGCCGGACGGCCGCGGTGGTGGTGGGGGGTGCGGACGCCGCGACGGGCGTGAGCGCGGTCAGGACCCCGCGCCGTGGTTCTCCGCCTGGAACATCCAGCGCTGCTTCTCCAGTTCGGCGGTGATGGCGATGAGCAGGTCCTGGGAGACCGGGTCCGCCTCCTCGGTGGCCCCGATGCGGCCGCGCAGCCGCTCGATCGCCGCGCCGAGCGCGTCGGTCATCACCCGCACGGCCTCGCTGTCGCGCAGCCAGCCCTCCTGGGGGGCCGGGAGCGAGAAGACCTTGGCGACCGTCTCGGGACGGCCGTCCGGGGACACCCCCAGGGCGGCGGCCCGCTCCGCGACCGTGTCGGCGTGCCCGCGCGTGGCCGAGACGACCTCGTCCAGCTGCAGGTGGACCGAACGGAACCGCGGGCCGACCACGTTCCAGTGGGCCTGCTTGGCGATCAGCGACAGGCCGAGCAGGTCGACCAGCGTGTCCTGGAGCGCCTCGCCCGTGATCTTGAGGGCCTCGTCGGGCAGCGGGCTCTTCACAACGGTCATGGGTGACTGCTCCTCCTCGATCATGGATGTCACGGGGAGGGAGCGGCGGGCGCGGGGGCGCTCCGCGACTCCCTCAGACGCGCGGGTGCCCCGGGCGTTCCGCCACAAACTCCCTCGTCGCCGTCCCCGCCGTACCCGCCGGTTCCGCTTCCCCGGGGACCGCGCGGCGGTCTATAGTCCGAAACTAGCGGTGCTAATCACATAGGCCTCCGGTCACCGGCAGGGGCCGGCGTCCGGACAGGAGTTCCCTCGTGCGTCCCGTCCACTTCGCGGCCGCCCGCCGCACCCCCATCGGCCGGCTCCGCGGTGCCCTCTCCACGGTGCGGCCCGACGACCTCGCCGCCGCCGTCATCCGCGGCCTGGTCGCCGACGTTCCGGCGCTGGACCCGGCGCGCGTGGACGACGTCTACTGGGGTGCCGCCAACCAGGCCGGCGAGGACAACCGCAACGTCGCCCGCATGGCCGCGCTGCTCGCCGGGCTCCCCGAGACCGTGCCCGGCGCCACCGTCAACCGGCTGTGCGCCTCCGGCCTCGAAGCGGTCACCGCCGCCGCCCGCACCATCGCCGCCGGCGAGGCCGACATCGTCGTCGCGGGCGGCTCCGAGTCGATGAGCCGGGCCCCCTTCGTGCTGCCCCGCCCCGACGAGGCCCTCCCGCACCGCATCGAGACCGTCGACACCCGCCTCGGCTGGCGGCTGGTCAACCCCGCGATGAAGGACCTGCACGGCCTGCTGTCCATGGGGGAGACGGCCGAGGAGGTCGCCCAGCGGCACGGCATCACGCGCGAACGCCAGGACGAGTTCGCCCTGCGCAGCCACCGGCTGGCGGCCGACGCCCGCAAGAACGGCCACTTCGACGACGAGCTGCTGCCCGTGCGGCGCCCGGACGGCGTGGTCGCCGACGCCGACGAGTGCATCCGCGAGGACACCTCCGTGGAGAAGCTGGCCCGGCTCAAGCCGGTCTTCCGCGAGGGGGGTTCCGTCACCGCGGGCAACGCCTCCCCGATGAACGACGGCGCCGCGGGGCTGATCCTCGTCAGCGAGGAGGCCCTCAACGAGCTCGGCCTGGAGTCGCTGGGCCGCTACGTCGCCGGTGCCTCCGCGGGCGTCCACCCCGACGTGATGGGCCTCGGCCCGGTCCCCGCCACCCGCAAGGTGCTGGCCCGCGCCGACTGGAGCGTCGCGGACGTCCGGGAGGCCGAGTTCAACGAGGCGTTCGCCGCGCAGGCCCTGGCCTGCGTGGACCAGCTCGGCTTCGACCCCGACCTGGTCAACCCCAGCGGCGGCGCCATCGCCCTCGGCCACCCGCTGGGCTGCTCCGGCGCCCGCATCCTGACCACCCTCCTGCACCGCATGCGCCGCACCGGAGCGGAACGGGGACTGGCGACCATGTGCGTGGGCGTGGGGCAGGGGAGCGCGGTGCTGGTCGAGCGGCACTGACCCGGGCAGCTCCCGGGCGGCAGGGGTCCCTCGGTCCGCCCCGGGGACGCCCCCGTGTCCGGCCGAGGCTTGTCCGGACATAGCATCGGTTCTCTCATGGACACGATGACGCTCTGGCAGCTCGCCGGCTGGGAGTTCGCCGCACTCGCCTTCGCCGCGCTGCTCGTCGGCTTCTCCAAGACCGCCGTGAGCGGGGCCAACACGGTCAGCCTGGCGATCTTCGCCGCCGTCCTGCCCGCCCGCGCCTCCACCGGCGTCCTGCTGCCGATCCTGATCGCCGGGGACGTGCTGGCCGTGCTCACCTACCGCCGGCACGCCCACTGGCCCACGCTGTGGCGGCTGTTCCCGGCCGTCGCGGTGGGCGTCGTCGTCGGCACCGTCTTCCTGCTCTGGGCGGACGACGGCATCGTCCGGACGTCGATCGGGGCGATCCTGCTGCTGATGTCCGCGATCACCGTCCTGCGGCGGCGGCAGGCGGCCGAGGGCGACGCACCGGACGCGCTCACCAGCCGGGCCGGGCGGGCCAAGGCCCGCTCCTACGGCGTGCTCGGCGGTTTCACCACCATGGTCGCCAACGCGGGCGGTCCGGTGATGTCGCTCTACCTGCTCTCCGCGGGCTTCCGCAAACTGGGCTTCCTCGGCACCTCGGCGTTCTTCTTCCTCATCGTCAACGTCGCCAAGGTGCCCTTCAGCGCCGGCCTGGGCCTGATCGACGCCGACTCGCTGCTGCTCGACGCGGCCCTCGTGCTGTTCGTGGTGCCCGGCGCGCTGCTCGGCAAATGGGCCGTGACCCGGATCAACCAGCGGCTGTTCGAGCAGATCGTCATCGGGGCAACTGTGGTGGGAGCCCTGCAGTTGCTTCTGCGCTAGGCCGTGTCTTTCGGATCACCCCGGGGCCGCGGGGCTTGGCACGCACATCTGCCGCGTTGTCGTCGGTTGCCGATGCTCCGCATCGGCGCCCTCCTCCGCCTTGCAGCTGCACGCACCAAGCCCCGCTCACCGGCAACTGTCAAGGCGCCGTCGATCCGAGTCGGAGTGATCCGAAAGACACGGCCCAGGCCGGAACCGGCGCGGCGCCGCCGTGCGGCCCACCGTCGCCGCCAGCTTGCGCAGCCTGCGCCAGTCCAGCCGCGGCGGCGCCTGCGCCACCCCGGGCCGCTTGCGCGGGACCCGGACCCGCAGCGCGCCGGGGGCGATCCGGCAGTGCACCGGGGCGGGCAGCACCAGCGCCTCCCCGTCGACCCCGGCCTCGATCTCGTCGCGGTCGGCCTCGATCACCGCCTCCCGGGCGGTCAGGATGGTGAGGCCGCTCGGTTCCGGGCCGAGCAGCAGTGCCGCGGCGTCGACCGCGCCCTCCACCTTCACGCCCAGCACGCCGAGCACCCCGGTGTCGATCCGGTCGCGGCGGCCGAGCCCGAAGGGGTCGTCGGTGCGGTACGGGTTGTTGCTGATCAGCACCGCCTGGGGCGCGGTGATCGTGGTGTCACCGGCCCGGGCCACCAGCCGGGGCCCCTGCTGGCCGGTGAGCAGGTCGGGCAGCAGCTCCAGGCTGGTGCCGATCTTGTCGTCGCGGTAGGCGGGGCTCTGCACGATCGCCGCGTACGCGCCGAACGAGGCGTTGTTGACGAAGGGCCGGTCCCCGGCGAAGCCCAGGTCCACCCGGAGTTCCACGCCGTCCGTCAGCGCGTCCAGGCAGGTGGCCGGGTCGTCGCGGTCCAGCCCGAGGTCCAGCGCGAAGTGGTTCCGGGTGCCCGCGCTGATCACCAGGAACGGCAGGCCGTGCTCCGCGGCGACGGCCGCCACCAGCGCCTGGGTGCCGTCGCCCCCGGCGGCCCCCAGCAGGTCCGCGCCGTCGGCGACGGCTTCCCGGGCCAGTGCGGTGACGTCGTTGTGCCGGTCCGGGTCGAGCAGGACGACCCGTGCGCCCAGCCGCTCGGCCTTCTCCCGCAGCCCGAAGCGGTCCACCTTGCCGCCGCCGGAGCGCGGGTTCATGATCAGCACCGGCCGCCGGGGCGGCGGTACCCTCCGCTCCCGCTCGCGCCGGGGCTGCCGGCCGCTCCCGGTGCCCCGCAGCGCGTACCGGCCGCTCCACACGGCCAGGCCCCACAGGGCCAGCGACACCAGCAGCGACCAGAACAGGGTGACGGCGAACAGGGCGACCACGGCGGCCGGGACGCACACAACCACCAGCGCGGCCAGCCAGCGCAGCGGGCCGCGCAGGGTCAGCGTCCACCAGACCGCCGCCGCGCTCAGCGCCAGCGCCGCCGCCCCGCACGCCAGCAGCAGCAGACCGGTCAGGCCCCCGTCGATCAGCGGGACCAGCACGGCGGAGGTGGCCGCGGCCAGCGCGGCCCGTGCGGCCCACCGCTGGGCACGGAAGGCCCGCCTGCTCAGGTCCACTGCCATCATTCCTCCACTTGACCGCGTCATCGTAGGGTCTGCGCGGGCGGGGACGGGGCGGCATCCCGGCTGCCGGTCACGCGGGCGGGCGGCGGGTACGCGCCGGCGGCCGCAC
>NZ_JAAGMD010000186.1 GCF_010548465.1 Streptomyces sp. SID14436
CGTCCTCCGGTCGTGCCGCCGGTCGGCGAGGCCCGGCGCCTGCCGGGGGCCGGACCGCCCGGCTCCGCGCCCGCGCTGCTCGTCCATGCCGGCCACGCTAGACGCCACGGACGGCGAGCGGCGTCACCCGGGCGTGGTGATCACACGTACTCCCGGCGAAGTACGTCCGAGCGGACCCGGGGGGCGACGCTGTCAGGGCGACGGGTCCTGGAGAGGGTGTTCGCTGTCCGGCCGTTCCGGTTGCGGTGCGAGGTTGCGCTCGCCGGGTCAGTGGTCAGTTCGCGGCGGGGCGCCCTGCGCCGGCCGCGGCCCCGGAGCCGGGGGCGGTGCCGTTTCCGTTCGGGCCCTGCTGCCCGTAGACGAGGCCGACACCGTGCGCGAGCTGCCCGGCTGCGTGCCGGAAGAACCGCTCACGGTCCTCGACCACGCGGTTGAACTGCCCGAACAGCTCGAATCCCACCAGCCCGAACAACTGCGCCCAGGCGGCCACCATGGCCACGGCCACCGCGGGCGGCAGGTCGGGCGCCAGGTCGGCTGCCATCCGTTCGGCCTCGGGCCTCAGCTCGGCCGGCAGCGAGGGCTTGGCCAGGCCGAGGCCCCGGTGCGCCTCCCGGAGGATGCCGATGAGCACCAGTCCCACGCGCGAGGCGGCCGCGACCGTGGTCCGGGGCGCCTTATACCCGGGGACCGGGGTGCCGTAGATCAGCGCGTACTCGTGCGGATGCTCGAGCGCCCAGCGGCGCACCGCCTCGCACACCACGGTCCAGCGCTGTACCGGTCCGGCGTCGTCGGCCGCCGCGTGGGCGGCCTCGGCCGCCTCGCCGAGGGAGTCGTAGGCGTCGATGATGAGAGCGGTCAGCAGATCGTCGCGGCTGGGGAAGTAACGGTAGAGCGCGGACGAGGCCATACCGAGCTCACGGGCCACGGCCCGCAGGGACAACTTTGCGGCGCCGTCCGCCGCGAGCTGCGCGCGCGCCTTCTCCTTGATGGCCGCGGTGATCTCGATCCTGGCCCGGGCACGGGCGCCGTGTGGGGTGCTCATGCCGGACAGTGTGACACCGCAAGGAGAGCACTGCACGCAATGGAGAGCGCTGCACGCAACCCGGAGCGCCGCACACTAAAGAGAGCACTGCGCACAAGCGAGAGCACTGCTCTTGCTTTCCGTGGCGACCATCCCGCACAATGAAACCCGGCAACCGAGAGCACTGCTCACAAACAAGAACGGTGTTCTCGTTCCCCTCGTCGGTTCACTCCAACATTCCCCCCTCGCCGAAGCGCCGCATCCCCAGAGACCGCATCCCCAGAGACCGCATCCCACAGAGACAGCATCTCCCAGAGACCGCGTTCCCACTCAGCCACGGAGGCCCCCATGTCCACGCCCACACAGCACGTCCAGAAGCCCGGCCGGTTCACCGTCGGTTTCCTCAACCGCGGGGTCGCCTGGCTGATCCGTCGCGGGGTCGGCGTCTGGGGTTCCCGGATCCTGGCCGTCCGCGGTCGCAAGTCCGGCGAGTGGCGGACGACCCCGGTCAACCTGCTGACCGTGGACGGCGCGCACTACCTCGTCGCGCCGCGCGGTCACGTCCAGTGGACCCGCAACATGCGCGCGGCGGGCGGCGGCGAGCTGCGCCTGGGCAAGCGTGTCGACCCCTTCACCGCCACCGAGGTCGCCGACGACGACAAGCCCTCGCTGCTGCGCGCCTACCTCAAGCGTTGGAAGGCCGAGGTCGGTGTGTTCTTCAGGGGCGTGGGCCCGGACTCCTCCGACGAGGAGCTGCGCCGCATCGCCCCCGACCACCCGGTCTTCCGGATCACGTTCACCAGCTGACCCCGGCCGCCCCGAACCCGCCCTCCCTGCCCCCAGCCCTCCCTGCCCTCGCCGTCCCTGCCCTCGCTGTCCTGCCCCGCCGCCCCTGTCGCTGTCGCTGCCCCGCTGCCCCTGTCGCCGGGACGTCAGTCCGTCGGCCGGGTGTCGTCGCTCGCCGGACGGCGGTCGAAGGCCAGCAGGGCGCGGTGCGCCAGAGGATGGGTACGGACGAGCTCGCCGAGGGTCGTGGAGCCCTGCGTGATGTCCTTGAACGCCTTCCAGGCGGGGCGGAAACCGGTGAGGACCGCGTGGAAGACACCGGGACGCCGCTCGAACGCGGCCAGCATGCGCTTGCCGACGCTCATCTCCACGCCGAGCCCCGACTTGACGGCGAACGCGTAGTTCAGGGCCTGGCGCCGGGTGTCCACGGCGTCGTGGGCCTCCGCGATGCGTACCGCCCACTCCCCCGCGAGCCGGCCCGACCGCAGGGCGAAGGAGATGCCCTCGCGGGTCCACGGCTCCAGCATCCCGGCCGCGTCGCCGCACACCAGCACCCGGCCCCGGGACAGCGGCGAGTCGTCGGCCCGGCAGCGGGTCAAGTGCCCGGAGGAGATGCTGGGTTCGAACCCGGCCAGACCGAGGCGGCCGATGAAGTCCTCCAGGTACCGCTTCGTCGCGGCGCCTTCGCCGCGCCGGGAGATCACGCCGACGGTGAGGGTGTCGCCCTTGGGGAAGACCCAGCCGTAACTGCCGGGCATCGGGCCCCAGTCGATGAGCACCTTGCCCTTCCAGTCCTCGGCGACGGTGTCCGGGACCGGGATCTCCGCCTCGAGGCCGAGGTCGACCTGGTCCAGTTTGACGCCGACGTGGGCTCCTATCCGGCTGGCGCTGCCGTCCGCGCCGACGACGGCGCGGGCCAGCACGGTCTCTCCGCCCTGGAGGACGACGGCGACCGTGCGCCGGTCCGGGACGGCCGAGCCGTGCTGCTCGACGCGCTGCACGGTGGCCCCGGTGCGCAGTTCGGCGCCCGCCTTCTGCGCGTGCTCAACGAGCTGCTGGTCGAACTCCGGCCGGTTGATGAGCCCGAACAGCATCTGCCGGGAGCGCCGGGTGCGGCTGAACCGCCCGTTGTGGGAGAAGGTGACCGCGTGCACGCGGTCCCTCAGGGGCAGGTCGAAGCCGGGCGGGAGCGCGTCGCGCGTGGGGCCGATGATGCCGCCGCCGCAGGTCTTGTAGCGCGGCAGCTCCGCCTTCTCCAGCAACAGCACGCGTCGTCCCGCGACCGCCGCCGCGTAGGCGGCCGAAGCCCCCGCGGGTCCCGCGCCCACCACGACGACGTCCCACACCTGCCGCACGTCGTCCGCTGAAGAGTTCTCGCTGCTCACGATGGTCTACTGCTCCCGATCCAGCCGCCTGCCGCTCTTGACCCCCGCATCCTACGGCGACGATCACCACGGGCCGCTGTGGGAGGATCGGCGGCATGGGTGCCCCGTACACCGGAGGCTGCCCGTACCGCACGATCAACTCGTACGGGGGAGTACACACCCCTACAACGTCGCACCCACAAGGAGCGTGCCCATGTCGTCGAATCCGGTCGCCGCGACCGTCGCCTCGCTGATGCCGAGGGCGAAGGAGGAGCTCACCGAACTGGTGGCCTTCAAGTCGGTGGCGGACTTCGGCCAGTTCCCGCGCAGCGAGAGCGAGGGAGCCGCCCGCTGGATCACGGAGGCCCTGACCGCCGAGGGCTTCCAGGACGTGGCCCTGCTCGACACCCCGGACGGCACCCAGTCGGTCTACGGATACCTGCCCGGCCCCGAGGGCGCCAGGACCGTGCTGCTGTACGCCCATTACGACGTGCAGCCGCCGCTGGACGAGGCGGGCTGGGACACCCCGCCGTTCGAGCTGACCGAGCGGGACGGCCGCTGGTACGGGCGGGGCACCGCGGACTGCAAGGGCGGCCTCATCATGCACCTGCTGGCGCTGCGCGCCCTGAAGGCGAACGGCGGCGTGCCGGTGCACGTCAAGGTGATCGTCGAGGGCTCGGAGGAGCAGGGCACCGGCGGACTGGAGCGGTACGCCGAGGCGCACCCGGAGCTGCTGGAGGCGGACGCGATCGTCATCGGCGACTCCGGCAACTTCCGGCCGGGCCTGCCGACGGTCACCACCATCCTGCGCGGCATGACGCTCGTGCGGGTACGGATCGACACCCTCGAAGGCAACCTGCACTCGGGCCAGTTCGGCGGTGCGGCACCCGACGCGCTGGCGGCGCTGGTGCGCGTCCTGGACTCGCTGCGCGCCGAGGACGGCAGCACCACCGTCGACGGGCTGTCCGGGGACGCCTCGTGGGACGGACTGCAGTACGACGACGAGCAGTTCCGCAAGGACGCGGGGGTGCTGGACGGTGTGGAGCTGATCGGCTCGGGCACGGTCGCCGACCGGATCTGGGCCCGCCCGGCGGTCACGGTGCTCGGCATCGACTGCCCGCCGGTGGTCGGCGCCACCCCGTCCGTCCAGGCGAGCGCGCGGGCGCTGATCAGCCTGCGGGTGCCGCCGGGCACGGACGCGACCCGGGCCACGGAGCTGCTCCGGGCGCATCTGGAGGCCCACACGCCGTGGGGTGCGCGGGTGAGCACCGAGCAGGTCGGGCAGGGTCAGCCGTTCCGTGCCGACCCGAGCAGCCCGGCGTACCGGGCCATGGCCGACGCGATGGGGGTCGCCTACCCGGGCCAGGAGATGAGCCTGGCCGGTCAGGGCGGTTCGATCCCGTTGTGCAACACCCTGGCCTCGCTGTACCCGAAGGCGGAGATCCTGCTGATCGGCCTGAGCGAGCCGGAGGCCCGCATCCACGCGGTCAACGAGAGCGTCTCCCCCGACGAGCTGGAGCGGCTGTCGGTCACGGAAGCCTTGTTCCTGCGCAACTACGCCGCCGGCGCGAGCTGAGCCGTCCCCGTCGGCCGCCGGGTCCCCGCTGGTGGGCCCCCCGGTGGCCGACGGGGACGCCGGCGCCCGCCCGGCTCCGGTGGGATTCCGGCCCGTCACGACGCCCGGCCCCACACCCCACGTCCCACACCCCAAGTCCCCACGCCCCACGGCCCACGCCCCACGGCCCCCGCCGCGCGGCCCGTCACGGTCCTACCGGTACGCCCGCCTCCAGGTACATGGCCCGCCCGCGTTCCCGGGCCCGCAGGGCGCGGCGGAGGCGTTCGTAGCGGACCGGGGGGAGGAGTTCGGCGGCTTCCGCCTCGGAGGCGAAGCGCCAGGCGCGCAGTTCGGGGCCGGGCAGGAGCAGCCGGCCGGTGTCGGCGGCCTGGAGTCTGCCGCCGTCGAAGAGGAGCCTCAGGCCCCCGAAACCGGGCGGTGCGGGTGGCTCCCAGTCGACGACGAGCAGGCCGGGAACCTCCTCCAGGTTGATCCCGGTCTCCTCGGCGACCTCGCGCATGCCCGCGCGCGCGGGTGCCTCGCCCGGTTCGACGACCCCGCCGGGGAACTCCCAGCCCGCTTTGTAGGTGGGGTCGACGAGCAGTACGCGGTCCTGCTCGTCGAAGAGCAGCACGCCCGCGGCGACCGTCTCGGCGGTGGGTTCGGCGGTCTGCACGATGTCGCAGGCGGGCACCGATCCGGCGGCGACGGCCTCGGCGATGCGTGCGGCGGTGTCGTAGGGGCTCAGCGCGCCGTTGTCGACCGGGTAGGCGTCGGCGGTGAGCCAGGAGGCGAGGGCGCTGCGGTAGGGCTCGATGTGGTCGTAGGCCCACTGCCGGACGCGTATCTCGCCGTCCGGGAGCCCCTCGGGGACCTCCCGGCCCGCTATGCGCTCGCGCAGGATCGTTTCCGCCGGGGCGAGGAGCACATGCCGCACCGCAATGCGGCGGGCGGCGAGACCGCCGAAGATCTCGTCGCGGTACTCCTGGCGCAGCAGGGTCATGGGCACCACGAGGGTCCCGCCGAGCTCGGCGAGCATTGCCGCAGCCGTGTCGATCACCAGGCGTCGCCAGATCGGGAGGTCCTGGTAGTCGCCCACCTCCGCGAGGTGTTTCGGCGGGAGCAGGTGGCCCAGCGCCCCGCCGACGACCTCGGGGTCGAAGAGCGTGCTGTTCGGGATCAGTTCGATCAGTTCCCGTGCGGTGGTGGTCTTCCCCGCACCGAACGCACCGTTGATCCAGACGATCACGGTTCCCCCTCTTCTGTTGGCCCCCTGTGGCTTGCCCGCTCCACCCTGCCACGGAAACCAGATACGGCTCAGAACGCGAAACGACGGCGCCGGTGCCCTCGGGAGCGGGGGCACCGGCGCCGTGCGGTCCGGCCGGAGAACGCGTCAGTCCTTGTCCTGCACCACGTCACCGGCGGGGGCCAGGCTGTCCGAGGCGACCTCCGCCCGGTCGAGCGTGCTGAGGGTGTCGTCGACGCTCAGGCCGACGAGGTCCTCACCGAGCGCGTGGGACGGCGTGACGGCCGCGACGACGAAACCGGTGGCCAGGGAGGCGATGGCGAGCATGCTGCGCTTCTTCATGCCCCGTTCAACTGCGGAAACCGCTCCGGGGTCACGCACCGATGTGGAAGAGGCGGGAAACCTGCGACTCGGACCCGCGGCCCGCCGGTCAGACGTCCCCCGACGCCCCTGTCCGCCCGTCAGTCAGACACCTGTGACACCGCCCCGGCCCTCCCGTCAGACACCCGCCACACCCGCCCCGGCCCGCTCGTCAGACACCCGCCACAGCCGTGTCCGCCCGCCGGGCCAGGGCTGCCGCCGCGGCGCCCACGAGGCCGGCGTCGGTGCCCATGCGGGCCGGGACGACCGCGAGCCGCTGGACGAAGGACAGGGTGGCGTACTCGGTCAGCGCGCGGCGCAGCGGGGCGAGCAGGACCTCGCCGGCCTTGGCCACTCCCCCGCCGATCACCGCGATGTCGATCTCGACGAGGGTGGCCGTGGCCGCTATGCCGGCGGCCAGCGCCCGGGCGGCGCGCTCGAAGGACGCCACCGCCACCGGGTCACCGGCCCGGGCGGCGGCGGCCACCGCCGCCGCGGAGGTGTCGCCGTCGGGGCCCGGCCGCCAGCCGTTGTCCAGGGCTCGGCGGGCGATGTTGGGGCCGCTGGCGATCCGCTCCACGCAGCCGCGGGCGCCGCACGGGCACGGATCGCCGTCGAGGTCGACGCTGATGTGGCCGATGTGACCGGCGTTGCCCGTGGGGCCCGGGTGAACACGGCCGCCGATCACCAGGCCGCCGCCGACGCCGGTCGAGACGACCATGCACAGCGCGTTGTCGTGGCCGCGGGCGGCTCCCTGCCAGTGTTCGGCCGCGGCGATCGCCACGCCGTCCCCGATGAGCACCACGGGCAGGTCCCCGGCCGCGGCACGGACCCGGGCGACCAGGGGGTAGTCGCGCCAGCCGGGCACGTTCACCGGGCTGACGGTGCCGGCGGTGGCGTCCACCGGGCCCGCGCTGCCGATGCCCACGGCGCCGACGCCGCCCCACAGCGGGGAGGCGGTGAGTTCGCCGAGCACCTCCTCGACCGCGCGCATGACGGTCTCGCCGTCCTGCCGGGCGGGCGTGGGCCGCTGCGCGCGCAGCAGCAGGCCGCCCCCGCCGTCCACCAGTGCGCCGGCGATCTTGGTGCCGCCGATGTCGAGCGCAGCCACGAGGTCGGTGTGCATCAGTGTCGGATCTCCCCGTCAACCATGAGACGAATAACCGAGAAAGACCCATGTGGGACCAAGAGGTGACACATGGGGCGAACCACAACCCGGTCTCGCGGTGGGGTACGGGCCGGAGGGCACGGTGGACAGTCTCCCCCGAGCGTGACAACGTTGTCCAGGTTCTATGCTCGACGCCACATCCTCATACAACCCCATGGACTACGCACCCCCGTGGACGACAGGACAGGACACCGCACCGTGCCGGAGACCCATCACCGCACCCATCACCTCCCAGGGGCCCGCTACGGCAACCGTCCGACGATGAAGGACGTGGCGGCCCGTGCCGGGGTGGGTCTGAAGACGGTCTCGCGCGTGGTGAACGGCGAGCCGGGCGTCACCGCGGAGACCGAGCGCCGGGTGCAGGAGGCCATCGAGGCGCTGGGCTTCCGCCGCAACGACAGCGCGCGGGTGCTGCGCAAGGGCCGCACCGCCAGCATCGGACTGGTCCTGGAGGATCTCGCCGACCCCTTCTACGGCCCGCTGAGCCGCGCGGTGGAGGAGGTGGCCCGGGCGCACGGCGCGCTGCTGATCAACGGTTCGAGCGCGGAGGACTCGGAGCGTGAGCAGGAGCTGGTGCTGGCGCTGTGCGCCCGCCGGGTGGACGGCCTGGTGGTGATCCCGGCCGGGGACGACCACCGCTACCTGGAGCCGGAGATCAGGGCGGGCGTGGCCACGGTGTTCGTGGACCGTCCGGCCGGCCGGATCGACGCGGACGTGGTGGTGTCGGACAACTTCGGCGGGGCCCGCGACGGTGTCGCCCACCTGATCGCCCACGGGCACCGCAGGATCGGCTTCATCGGCGACATGCCGCGCATCCACACGGCGGCCGAGCGGCTGCGCGGTTACCGGGCCGCCATGGAGGACGCGGGCATACCGGTGGCCCCGGCGTGGATGTCGCTGGGCGTCACCGACCCTCAGCGGGTGCGCCGGGCGGCCGAGGAGATGCTGAGCGGGCCGGACCCGGTCACCGCCGTCTTCGCGGGCAACAACCGGGTGACGGTCACCGTCATCCGGGTGCTGGCGGAGCAGGCGCGCCGGGTGGCGCTGGTCGGCTTCGACGACATCGAGCTCGGGGACCTGCTCCGGCCGGGCGTCACCGTCGTCGCGCAGGACGCGGCGGCCCTCGGGCGGACCGCGGCGGAACGGCTGTTCCGGCGGCTGGACGGCACCCTCCCGCTGCCGGAGCGCATCGAACTGCCGACCCGGCTGATCACGCGCGGCTCGGGCGAGCTGGCGCCGGCGGACTGAGCCGCCGATGACGGCGGAGGACCGCACGCTGGAGGCGCTGGGGCTGGCCGGAGTGCCGCGCGAGGACCCGTTGCTGTATCCGGAGGTCTGGCCGGCCGACTCGGGCCTGCTCGACGGGGACCGGCTGCTGCCGCTCGACCGTCTGGTGCACCCGGACCGGGTGCCCGTACTGGCCGTCGGTTCGAACGCCTCCCCCGGCCAGCTGCGGCACAAGATGGCCGAGTCGGGCATCACCGCGACCGTCCCGATGGTGCGGGCCCGGGTCACGGGCGTCGACGTGGGCGTCTCGGCCCATGTGAGCCGCATGGGGTACGTGTCCGCCTCGCCGGTCGAAGCCCCGGGCGCGGCCCGGGAGTTGTTCGTGCTCTGGCTGGACGCCGAGCAGCTCGCGGCCGTCGACGCCAGCGAGGGCGTGCCCCGGCCGGACGGCAACTACGGCCGCGCCTGGCTGCCCTCCCCCGACGTGCGCGTCGACCTTGCCGACGGCACCTCGCTGCCCGGTGCGTACGCGTACGTCAACCGGCACGGCGTGCTGCACGACGGCACCGGCGTCCCGCGCACCCACCCCGGGCAGCGCGAGCTGCTCACCGAACTCCTGGTCGGCTCCCCGGCGTTGCGGGAACTGTTCGGCACCACCGCCGAGGAGTTCTCCGCCCGGGCCCGCGCGGACGTCCTGCTGTGCGCGCGGGGCACGCGGCTGTTCGCCGAGGAGAAGCGGGTGGTGGACTCGGGGCTGGAGCGGTACCTGGAGCTTCAGCAGACGGGAAGCCCGGGCACCGGACCGTCGTTGGCGCCGCCCCGGACGTAGACGACGCTCACCCAGACGTCCTTGTTGCCGCTGTCGTCGTCGGTCCGGGCCCACCACACGTTGGTCCACTTCTTGTACGTCTCGCGGCGGCCCAGGTTCTGCTGGCAGTAGAAGTAGTTGGTGCCCTGCCTGAGGACGCCCGCCCGGGTGCCGGAGTCGGTGTAGGAGGCGGTGGTGCGGCCGACGTGGCAGTTGTACCGGCCGCCGCCGATGGCGTGGCAGGCCGGTGACCGGGCGGCGGCCGGGTCGTCCTCGGCCGGCGTCGCGGGGCCGGTCGCCGGGGGCGTGGTGGGCGTGGTGCCGGTGCTGCTGTCCGGGCTGCTGTCCGGGGCGGGGGTGTCCCGGCCCCGGTCCGCCTCGTCGTCCTGCCCGT
>NZ_JAAGMD010000009.1 GCF_010548465.1 Streptomyces sp. SID14436
CGTGGTCGGTGCGGGCCTGTGGCAGCTGCTCCGCCCGCACATGTCGCTGCTGGCGGCCGTCAGCGAGGGCCGCGCGATGGAACTGGACGCCATGCCGGTCACCGCCGAGGGCGACCTCATCTGGGACGACGCGCGCGCCCGCACCGGTGAGCCGGCCGACGCCCTGGTCACCGCCCGGGTGGCGCTGCCCGCCGCCGCCCCGCCGACGGCCCCGCTGGACCGCCACCCGGCCCGCATCGCCGTGCCCGTCCTGCTGGAGGGGTACGACACGGAACAGGACGACTCCGGGCTCGCGTTCCGGATCGCCGGACACCGGCTGGCCGTCGACGCCGACCGGGCACCGGACGCCGGACCGCTCACCCCGGAGGCCGTGGCCGGATCGGGCACCTGCATCGCGCTGCTGCGCTGGGACGGCGGGGAGTTCCGGGTGCAGCCGCTCGCCGTGGAGAAGCTGGTGCGCAAGAAGCCCGTCGCCCTGCACGCGGGCGCCTGGGCCGGGGGGACGGCCGACAAGGCCGGGGTGCGGGCCGAGAAGGCCGCCACCACCGCCGTCGCCGTCCTGCGGGAACGAGCCGGAAAGCTGCTGCGCACATGACCCAGGACCGCCATCACGACCCGAGCGGGCCGGCCGTCCCGGACGACGCGCCCGACCCCTACGACAACCGCCGCCAGGTGCTCTACTGGCGGCTGCTGGCCCGGCTGTTCGACCCGGAGGAGCAGGCCGCGCTGGAGTCGGCGAGCCTGGCCGTCGTCGAGGACATCGGGCTGCCGTCCGCACTGCTCGACCCGGGAGCCTCGGTCGACTCCGTGGTGCAGCGCCACCCCGAACTGGCCGACGAGTTCGACGGGCTGCTGGCACCCGAGCCCGACGAGGACGGCGCGCGGGACCGGGACGCGGAGGTGCGACGGGCCGCCCTCGCCTCCAAGGTGCTGCTCAACGTCTTCGACACCGGCTCCGGCACCGTCACCGCCGGGCAGCTGGCGCGCTGGCAGTCCGACACGGGCTGGCTGGAGCGGGCGTTCGGCTGCCGGCCGGGCGACCTGCGCGGCACCCGCGGCACGGGCAGCGGAGCGGGCGGCGGCGTCAGCCCCACCGGCACGGGGGGCGGGCGCACGCCCGACCTGGGACGGCTGGTCCCGCCCATCGGGCCCGAACTGGGCGCCATCGAGGCCGGACTCGTCAAACGCATGCACCTGCGCGAGGTGCTCGCCGACCCGAAGCTGGCCTCGCGGCTCACCCCGAGCATGTCCCTCATCGAGCAGTTGCTGCGCGACAAGGACAACCTCTCCGGCGTGGCCCTGGCGAACGCGAAGTCGCTCATCCGCCGCTACGTGGACGAGGTCGCCCAGGTCCTGCGCACCCAGGTGGAGAAGGCCACGGTCGGGGAGCTCGACCGGTCGGTGCCGCCGAAGCGGGTGTTCCGCAACCTCGACCTGGACCGCACGATCTGGAAGAACCTCACCAACTGGAGCCCGGAGGAGGAGCGGCTCTACGTCGACCGTCTCTACTACCGGCACAGCAGCCGCAGGACGACGCCACAGCGCCTGATCGTCGTCGTGGACCAGTCCGGCTCCATGGTCGACTCGATGGTCAACTGCACCATCCTGGCCTCCATCTTCGCCGGCCTGCCGAAGGTGGACGTGCACCTCGTCGCCTACGACACCCAGGCTCTGGACCTCACGCCCTGGGCGAGCGACCCGTTCGAGACGCTGCTGCGCACCAAGCTGGGCGGCGGCACCGACGGCACCGTCGCGATGGCCCTCGCCCAGCCGAAGATCGCCGAGCCGCGGAACACCGTGGTGGTGTGGATCTCCGACTTCTACGAATGGCGCACCGAGGAGCTCTTCGAGAGCATGGCCGCCATCCACCGCTCGGGCGCCAAGTTCATCCCGGTCGGCTCGGTCAGCAGCTCCGGGCACGGCAGCGTCAACCCGTGGTTCCGGGAGCGGTTCAAGGACCTCGGCACCCCGGTGCTCTCCGGCCACATCAAGAAGCTGGTGCACGAGCTCAAGACGTTCCTGACCTGAGTCCCGCCGAGTCCCGCGCCGCCGCGGCCCCTTCCGGTCCGTGTCCGCCGCGCACCCCGGGCCGCCGCCCGGGACGACCGCCGACGCGGTCCCACGCCCTTCCGTCCGGACCCCGCTCCGGACCCCCGTCCGCTCACGTACGAAAGGCCCACCGTCTGATGTCCGACCTGTTGCGCGCCCCCGCCGAGATCAAGTACGCCGAGGAACTCGACTGGCTCGAGTCGGTCGACGACAACCCCAAGCCGTTCTCCTGGCGGCTGTCGCCCAAGATGGTCCGGCTGTTCATCCTCGGCTCGGAACGCTCCGACGGCCTCGACCGGGAGATCTCCCAGAAGTGGTTCGGCGACCGCAGCTTCGTCGAGCGGTCCATCGTCACCCTCGCCTCCGACCGCGGCCTGCTGCTGATCGGCGACCCGGGCACCGGCAAGAGCTGGCTGGCCGAGCTGCTGTCCGCCGCGATCAGCCGCAACTCCACCCTGGTGGTGCAGGGCACGGCCGGGACCACCGAGGACCACATCAAGTACTCGTGGAACGTCTCCATGGTCATCGCCAAGGGCCAGTCCCGGGAGTCGATGATCCCCTCGCCCATCATGACGGCGATGGAGACCGGCGCGATCGGCCGTTTCGAGGAGCTGACCCGCTCCACCAGCGACGTCCAGGACGCGCTGATCTCCATCCTCTCCGAGAAGTACATCTCGGTCCCCGAACTGGAGAGCGGCGGCAGCGACAACATCGTCTTCGCCAAGCCCGGCTTCTCCGTCATCGCCACCGCCAACAGCCGCGACCGCGGCGTCAACGACCTGTCCTCCGCGCTGAAGCGCCGGTTCAACTTCGTCCGCATCCCGGTCATGACCAACAAGAAGAGCGAGACCGAGATCGTCCGCTTCCGCACGGAGGAACTGCTGCGGCGCCACTCGATCGAGCTGGACGTGCCGCCCACCCTGCTCGACGTGCTGCTCCAGAGCTTCGCCGACCTGCGCGCCTCTGCCGCGGCGGCCGGCAGCGACGACGAGAAGCTGGAGTCGGCCCTGTCCACCGCCGAGCAGATCGGTGTGCTGGAGGACGCCATCCTGCACAGCAACTTCTTCGGCGAACGCACCCTGACCGCCCGCACCCTCGCCGCCTCGCTGGTCGGCTCCCTCGCCCGCCGCGAGCCGGAGGACCTGGCGATCCTCAACAAGTACCTGCACGGCGTCGTCGAGCCGCGCAGCAAGGAGGAGGGCGGCTCGTGGCCCGAGTTCCTGGAGGGCGGCCGCGACGCGATCGCCACGCTGTCATGAGCGGCGCCCCGCAGAGCCCCGCCCGGCGGGGCACGCCCGCCCCGGCCGCGGACACCGTCACCGCGCCCGGCAGCACGTTCGCCGCACTGCGCGGCCAACTGCACGAGGCCGCCGCCGCGTTCGCCGGCGGGCCGGACGGCCTGGAGGACATCCTCCTCGGCATGGTCGACGACGTGGACCGCGCGGTCCGCGAACCGCTGGAGATCTTCCCCGTCTGCCACCACTCCCCCGCGTCCGCCCTCGCGATGGCCCGCCGGCTGCGCGAGAAGCAGCCCCGCGTGGTGTACCTGGAGCTGTGCGAGGACATGGCGCCGCTGCTGACCGAGCTGCGCAACTGCCGCCTGCCGGTGGCCGTCCAGGCCTTCGCCAGCGAGGTGAAGGGCTTCCCGCCCGAGTGGGCGCCGCTGTCGGTGGTCGCGCCGATCACGGAGGCGTCCGCCGAGTACCAGGCCATCGCCTACGCCCTCGACACCCCGGGCGTGGAACTGGTCCTGGTCGACCGGTCCTCGGACCACGTCTTCCAGTGGGACGCGCGCGGGGAGCCCGTCCCGGAGCCGGCCGCGGAGGGGGCGGCCGGCCCCGGCGGCGGGACCGGCCCGGCGGAGCACGAGGAGGCTGCGCTGCACGGCGAGGCCGTCGGCGTGGAGATCGGGGACCTCAGGCCGCGCTTCGCCGAACTGGAGGAGCACCTGCTGCGGCACGGCCGGGTCCGGCACTGGTCGGAGTGGTGGCACCAGTACGTCGAACTGCCCCTCGGCGACAGCGACCACGACACCTACCGCCAGGTCATGTTCCTCATCGGCAGCCTCTTCCGCCGCCTCGCCCCCGGCGACGCGGCCAGGACGCGGGTGGACGAGGACCGCGAGCGGTACATGTGGACACGGATGCGCGAACACCTGGCCGCGACCGGGACCGACCCGGCGGACTGCCTGTACATCTGCGGCGCGTTCCACGCGGCCAGCAGGGTCGAGGAGTTCGGGGTGGCCGGTGCGGACACGTTCACCATCACGCCGCGCTCCGACACCACCTGGCAGTACGGCCTCATCCCGTCCAGCCACGCGGCCATCGAGGCACAGTTCGGCCTGGCGTCGGGCTCGGTGTCCATCGCGGCGGCGGAATGGGCGAAGAACCTCCGGCGCACCCGGGTGAAGCCCTACCGGCTGGAGGGCCAGGCCGGCACGAAGAAGTCGCGGGCGAAGCAGACCGCCGCGCCCGCCGTCCCGGCGGTGTCCGCAACGGATGCGGACGACCGGCTGTCGGGCTTCCTGCGCCGCCCGCCGGTGCTGGACGCCCTCGACGAGGCCGAACTCCTCGGCTGGTCGGTGGACATCGTGCGCGCGGCCCGGCGCAACGGCTACCTCGCCTCCACGGCCGACGCGATCGCCGTCTTCGAGACGTCGATCCTGCTCGCCGGGATGCGGGACCGCGCCAAGCCCACGCCGTACGACTTCCAGGACGCGGCCGTCACCTGCATCGAGAAGGACGCGGTGCCCGGGCGGCGGGACGTACGGCGGCTGGTCGAGATCATGCTGGGCGGCGACCGGATCGGCCGGGTCGGCTACGACGCGCTGCCGCCCCTCGCCCGCGACGTCCACGACCGGCTGGCCCCGCTGGGGCTGAAGCTGCAACAGCGCGGTGTGCAGCGGGCGTTGCTGGACATGGCGTCCCGGCCGGAGCTGCGGGCCTGCTCCGACGTGCTGTGGATGCTGCGGCGGCTGATGCCGCAGGGCGCGGCCCGCCCGATCATGGGCGAGCGCGCTCTCGGCGAACGCTCCATCCAGGAGTCCTGGGACCTGGCGATCGGCACCCACCAGCGGGCCCTGATCGAGCTCGGCTACGAGGGCGTCAGCATCGAGCAGGTGCTGGAGCAGCGGCTGCGCCGGGCCGCGTACGCGCCGCAGGCGACGACGGCGACGGTGCTGGCCGCCGTCGAGGACGCGACGCTGTACCTGGGCAGCCGCCGCCTCGCCGACGAGCTGGGCACCCGGGCGCTGGAGGTGCTGGCGTCGGAGCGCAGTGTGGACGGCGCGCCGGAGGTGCTGCGCCGGGTGCGCCGGCTGCTGGCGTACTACCGCACGAGCGAGCCGGTGCTGCCGCCGTGGATCGAGGCCTTCGCCAAGACCGGTTACGCGCACTACTGCACGCTGCTGCCGACGGCGTTCGCCGACGAGGACGCGACGGTGGGTCAGGTCGCGGCGATGCTGGGCTTCCTGTTCAGCATGGAGAGCCTGGCCCTGTCGCTGGGCTGCGACCGGGCCCAGCTGGAGCTGGCGGTCGCGCAGTCCCGTCCCGAGGATCCGGCGCGGACGGCGCTGCTGTGGGCGGCGCAGGTGCAGCTCGGCACGCTCAGCCGCGGCGAACTGCGGGAGCGCTGCGCCGCGTTGCTGGCGAACCCGCTGGTGGTGCCCGCCTATCCGCGCTATCTCAGCGGGTTCGTGCACGCGCTGGAGCCGGTGCCGGCGCTGGCGGACGTGGTCGTGGAGGCGGTGTCGAACGCGTTCGGCCGGCTGCCCGATCCGGTGCTGCTGCCGTGGCTGCCGACGCTGATCACCACGCTGCGCAACGAGGCGGCGGACCTGGCGCCGCTGCTGATCCGGGAGGCCGGGCGGATCTTCCCGGGCCGCCTGGCGGAGCTGGACGCGTGGGTGCCGCCGTGGCGGGCCCCGGCACCGGTGCCCGTCCGCCGCGAGCGG
>NZ_JAAGMD010000030.1 GCF_010548465.1 Streptomyces sp. SID14436
CGCCCAGGCGGTGGGCGTCGGCCGCTGCCACTGCCGCAGCAGGACCACCACCGCGCCGGCGGTCGCGACGACGGAGCCCAGCGCGCACGCCAGACCGGTCTCCAGCGCGGCGATCCGCCGCACCTGCCCGGGCGTCGCACCGGCCAGCCGCAGTCCGGCCAGCCGCCGGTCGCGGTGCACGGCCCCGATCCGGGTGCACTGGCCCAGGAAACCGAGCACCGGGACCAGCAGGAGCAGCAGGGCGACGATCACGCCGGCCCGGGTGCCCGGCTGGTCCAGCAGGCCCGCCGCGACGGGAACGTGGTACTGGCCGTCGCCCAGGGCCGTGAGCGCGCCGGCCGCCAGCGCGAACCCGGTGGCCAGCGCCGCCCCGGTCGCGGTGAGCGCGATCCGCCACCCCTCCTTGCGGTCGGAGCCCCGGGTCAGCAGCCAGGCCAGCCGCAGATCGGTGCGCAGGGAGCCGCCGCTCACGCCGTCACCCCCAGCGGGGCCACGGTGCCGTCCCGCAGCTGCACCTCGCGGTCCGCGTAGGCGGCCACCCGGGCGTCGTGGGTGACGAGCAGGACCGCGGTGCCCGCCTCGCGGGCGGTGCGGACCAGGGACGTCATCACCTGCTCGGCCGCGAGCGAGTCCAGGGCGCCGGTCGGCTCGTCGGCGAACACCGCCCTCGGGCCGGTCACCAGGGCGCGGGCCAGCGCGGCCCGCTGGGACTGCCCGCCGCTCATCTCCCCGGGCCGTAGGTCCCCCTGCTCACCCACCCCGAACCGCTCCAGCCACGTCCCCGCCGTCTCGCGGGCCCCGGCCCGGGTGGCGCCCGCCAGCATCAGCGGCAGCGCCACGTTGTCCAGCGCGGTCAGCTCCGGGATGAGCTGGCCGAACTGGAACACCACCCCGAAGTCCGTCCGCCGCAGCTCGCTCAGCCGCTCCTCCGACGCCTGTTCCAGGCGCTCGCCGGCATACGTCACCGAGCCCCCGTCCGGCCGGACGATGCCCGAGAGGCAGTGCAGCAGCGTCGACTTGCCGCTGCCGCTGGCGCCCGTCACCGCGACGATCTCGCCGGGCCACAGCTCGACGGAGGCGCCCCGCAGGGCCGCGGTGGCCCCGTAGCTCTTGACCAGGCCGCCGCCCGTGAGGAGCGGTGCGCCGTCCGTCCCGCCGCTGCCGGGACCGCCGCGCGTGGCGGTCCGGTCGTCGTCCCCGTGGTTCATGCTGCGTCGACCTCCGCGGTCAGGGTGGTGAGCCGGGCCGCCGTCGTGGTCATCCAGCGAAGGTCGGCGTCCAGGTGGTTGAGGGCGAAGTCCGCCGAGAGCACGGTCGACAGGTCCGCGCCCGGGGCGGTCTTCACCGCGGTGAGCTCCCGCATGCGCTCCATGTGCGCGGCCCGCTGGGCGCGCAGGTAGGCCGCCGGGTCGCCGCCGGACAGGATCGACACCACGACCTTGGCGAAGATCTCGTTGGTCACGAAGGGTGCGGGCGGGGCGATCTGCGCGGCCCACTGGGCCAGTTCGCGCGCGCCCTTCTCGGTCGTCCGGTAGGTGGTGCGTTCCGGGCCGCCGTCCGACTCGGTCCCCTCCACCTCGGCCAGTCCGTCGCGGACCAGCCGCTGCAAGGTCGTGTACACCTGCCCGTAGGCCAGCTGCCGGGCCTGCGGGAAGCGTTCGTCATGGCGTCGCTTCAGGTCATAGCCATGACCCGGCCCCGAGGCGAGCAGCCCCAACAGGATGTGACGGGTGCTCATGAACCTCAGTATGCACTACGTACATGTACTGAGTGAATAGTGCCGCGGGGAGGACCTCTCCGCACGTCCACACGTCCGCACGGCCCGCCGCCGAGCGGGCCGCGCGCCCAGGCGGGTCAGCCGCCCCGGCCCTCCCCGCCGGTACCCGTCCCGGCGCCGTCCGACGCCCCGGACTCCGGGCCCCCGCCCTGCTCCGCGACCGCGTACGTCTCCACCGACCACAACGAATAGCCGTACGGCGTCGCCCGCTTGTCGCCCTGGACACGGACGTGCCGCACGTCCCGCTCGTCCATGCGGACCGTCTCCCGGCCGCCGCGCCCGTCCCGCACCGTGGCCGCCGTACGCCAGCGGCGGCCGTCCGGGGACACCTGGATCCGGTACGCCGACGGGTGGGCGTCCTGCCAGTGCAGCTCGACCCGGCCCAACCGCACCGGCCGCTCCAGGTCGACCTGCCACCACGCGTCGTCCTTCACCGGCGAGGACCAACGCGTCTTTGGGTCACCGTCGTTGGCCGCCGACGCCGGGAAGTCGGGCGTCTCGTCCGCCGAGGAACGCGCCCGGCCGGTGCGGGCCAGGTCCGGTCCCCCCGTGGGCGGCACCGCCCGCACCGTCAGCGTCCGGCTCACCCCGCCGAAGCCCAGCCGCACCTCGTACGCACGGGACGGCGTGCCCGGCTCGACGGTCACCTCGACCGGCACCTCGACCGACCCGCCCCGCGGCACCCGCAGCGTCCCCTCCGGAACCCGCACCCTGACACCCTCCGGCGCGTCCGCCGTCACCCGGCCCCGCACATCGGCCGGACGCAGGGAGCCCAGGGTGGCCGTCAGCCGCCGGGTGCGGCCGATGTCCGCGTCGGCACGCTCCCCGGGCAGCTTCAGGGACACCGCGTCCGCGTCCGCGTACCAGGGGACCAGGTGACGCACCCGGCGGGCGTCCGCGCCGGTGACCCGCAGGGCGTCCGCGCGCCGGTCCGCGCGCAGCTCCGTGGCACCCGACCGGTCGAGCGGCCCCACGCGGCGCCATCCCTCCCCGGGGACGCGCACCTCCACCGTCCCCCCGGTGCCCGGATCGGCCAGGACCGTCACCGTGCTCACCGCGCGCGCCCGGGGCAGCCGCAGCGTGCGGTCACCGGCCGCCTCACCGGCCTGCGCGGGCGGCTCGTGACCGATCCCCGCCCATGTGCCGTACGCCTTCTGCGCCCGGCTCAGGAACGGGTCGAGCACCCCCTTGCCGACCGTCACCCGGGCCGCCTCCAGGCGCGCCCGCTCCCGGCCCAGCTTCCGGTACGCGGCCCAGGCGGCGCCCGCGTCCCCGGCGTCCTGCGCGCGCAGCATGTCCAGCGCCGCCGTCCCGGCCGTGCCGTAACGGGCCAGCTGCTCCGTCCACGGCGAGACCTCCTCCGCGAGCGGAGTGCCGTCCAGCCGCTCCGGGACCTCGCCCAGCACGTCGAACGCCTCGCGCAGCCGCTGCTCCGCCCGCGCGGCCTTCTCACCGCCCCCGGTGCGGGAGGCCCAGAACTCCTTCAGCAGCGGACGCAGATACGCCGACTCCTCGGCGCCCAGCACCGAGGACGCGCCGTTGCCCGCGAGCGCCGCCAGCGCCTCCTCGCGCCGGGCGTCGCCGCCGGCCAGGTCGGCGATCGCGGCCCGCCAGGACTCCTGCGGGCGGTAGGCGCGCGGATTCCAGGCGAAGTCGGCGGCCGTGAACAGCGGAATGCGGGACGCCTGCGGCTGCTCCATCGCGTTCGCCAGCAGCGCCGCCGAACCCGCCGCGACGGCCGGCTCACGGCCCTGGTAGGGGCCGAGGAATATCCGGCCGGGCGCGTAGTCGTTGACCGGATAGTTGTCCATCGTCACCAGCGGATGCCCGAACACGCCCTTCACCTCGGCCAGTTCGCCGCCGGTGATGGTCCGCGGCACCACGCCCACCCCGGTCCAGGCCACCTCCACGTCCGCCGTGAGCGCCTTGGCCAGCGCACGCCGGTAGGCGGTCGAGCCGTCCTCGTAGAACTCGGTCGGCATCAACGACAGGGCCGCGGCACCGGGGTGACGGTCCGCCAGGTGCCGGGCCACCGCGTTCGCCACGTGCGCCTGCGCCCGCGCCGCCGCCTCCGGTCCGGTGCCGAACCGGTCGGCGTCCTCCCCGCAGTGCCACTCGGTGTAACTGACGTCCTGGAACTGCAGCTGGAACGCCCGGAAGCCGAGCGCCCACATCGCGTCCAGCTTCCGCGTCAGCGCCCGCAGATCGGTGTCCGAGGCGAAACACATCGCCTGGCCCGGCGTCACCGCCCAGGCCGGCGTGACGTGGTTGCGCGCCGCCCGCTCGGTCAGCTCCCGGAACTCCGCGCGCCGCTCGGCCGGGTACGGCTCCCGCCAGCGCGCCTGCCGGTAGGGGTCCTCGCCCGGTGCGTACAGGTACCGGTTCAGCTTGGTGCGGCCCATGAAGTCCAGCTGCGCCAGCCGCTGCCCGTGCGACCAGGGGACGCCGTAGAAACCCTCCGTGACACCGCGCACCGCCGTCGCCGGCCAGTCCCGCACCACGGCCGCCGTGAACCGGCCGTCGGGGCGCAGCAGCGTGCGCAGCGTCTGCACCGCGTGGAACAGGCCGTCCGGGCCCGCCCCGGTGACGGTCACCCGGCCGTCGCCGACGCTCAGGGTGTAGCCGCCCGAGGGCAGGGCGTGCAGCGGGTCGTCCGTCTGCCGGTGCGCGCCCAGCCGCACCACGAGCGCCCCCTCGGGCACCGGTGCGCCGGGGGCGGTGAACCGGCTCGCGCCCGCCCGTCGCAACAGCGCGCGCACCGCGTCGAGCGTGGCCCCGTCGGTGCCGTCCTGCGCGATCACGGCGACCTCGTCGGTCACGGCGACCGGCGCCCCGTT
>NZ_JAAGMD010000055.1 GCF_010548465.1 Streptomyces sp. SID14436
CCGGCCCGCGACGGGTGAAGGTGCCCCGCGCCGGCGTCCGTCAGGCGCGCTCCGGCCCGTCCGTGTCCGCCTCGCCCCGGGCCGTACCCCGCTCCCGGCGGCGCCCCAGCAGCCCCGTGCCCGCGATCACCAGCCCGACGGCCACCACCTTGGCGACCTGGTGGTAGCCGGTCGCCGGGGTGTCCGGTGTGCCGGGCAGGCCGAGGAACATCCACCCCGCGGCGGCCCCGCCGACGACGACCAGCGCGACCGCCCCCCAGGTGCCGAGGTCCGCCCACCACGGGGCGCCCGGGTCGAAGGAGCCGGTCCCGGCGTCATCCGTGCGTGCCGTGCCGCCGTCGGTGCCTTCGGCGTGCTGATCGCTCAAGATTCCCGCTCCCGCGTGTGGGCCGTCGTTCACGTCAGAGGACGCGGGCCCGGTGCCCGGGGTTCACCCGGGGCGGCATCGTTCCCCGCCGGAGAACGGCCGGAGAACGGCCGGAACACGGCCGGCGGCGGTGGACCCCTCCCCGCCGCCGGCCGTGCCGGGGGCTCAGCCCGCGTGCAGACGCACCGGCAGGCGCTGGTGTCCGTTGCTGATCAGGGACGGGACGGGGGGCAGGTCGGCCGCCGGTTCCGCCAGGCGGATCTCCGGGAAGCGGTCGAAGAGGCGCTGCAGCGCGAGGGTGACCTCCATGCGGGCGAGGGGGGCACCGAGGCAGAAGTGCACCCCGTGGCCGAAGGCCATGTGGTCCTTGACCGTGCGGGTCGCGTCGAAGGTGTCGGCGTCGTCGTGCCAGTCGGGATGCCGGTTGGCGGCCGCGTAGGAGGCGAGTATGGCCTCCCCGCGGGCGATGGTCCGCCCGTCGGGCAGCGGGATGTCGGTGACCGCGAACCGCAACGGCAGGTGCTTGACGGCGGGTTCGTGACGCAGGGTCTCCTCGACGACGTCGTCCCAGGTGACCGTGCCCTTGCGGACGAGGTCGAGCTGCCCGGGCCGGGTCAGCAGGGTGAACACCGCCTGGTCTATGACGTTGACCGTGGTCTCGTACCCGGCGCTGATCATCAGCAGCAGGGTGTCGCGCAGCTCGTCGTGGGAGAGCCGGGCGCCGTCGCTCTCGTCGTCGCGGGCCGCGATCAGCAGGGACGTCATGTCGTCGCCGGGGTCGGTGCGCTTCTCGGCGATGAGCTGGTCCAGACGCTCGTACAGCAGCGCCGCGTTGGCCTGCGCCTCGGCCGGGTTCAGGGTGGTGTCGAAGACACCGTCGACCTGGGCCCGGAAGTCGTGGCGGCGGTTCTCCGGTACGCCCATCAGGTGGCTGATCACCGCGATGGGAAGCGGATAGGCCAGCTCCTGACGCAGGTCCACGGTGCGGTCGGCCGGCAGCGCGGCGAGACGGTCGACGATGGCGTCCACCAGTTCCTCCACCGCCGGCCGCAGGGCGGCTATTCGGCGGGAGCTGAAGGCCGGCGCGACCAGCCGGCGCAGCTTGCGGTGCTGCGGACCGTACGCGGTGAACATGTTCTCCACCGCGACCCACAGGGCCAACGGCCAGGTGCTGACGGCCTGTTCGAAGCCGGGCCAGTGCGCGCGGGCGTCCTTGGAGACGTCGGCGCTGGTGAGCAGCTGTTTGAGCAGGACGGGGTCGGAGACGGACCACGCCTCCACCCCGAGGACGTCCACCCTGGTGGCCACACCGCGGGCGCGCAGGGCGCGTTGCTCGGCTATGTGGTCGGTGCCGGAGGGATCGAGGACGAGGGGGGTCTGCTGGGACATGACCGGGCTCCTAGGCGTGGGGCGGGAACGTGACGGGCAGGGATTCCAGGGCCCGGTGGAACGGGCCCGGGCGCCAGGTGAGTTCGGCGGCGGGACGGCCGAGGTCCGTCTCCGGCAGTGCGTCGAGGAGGTGGGCGACGGCCGTCTCCGCGATGAGGTAGGCGTGCGAGCGGGCGGGGCAGGTGTGCGGTCCGACGCTCCACGCCAGATGGGCGCGGTTGCCCGCGAGACGGGTCCCGGACACACCGTCGGTGAGGGCGGGGTCGTTGTTGGCGGCCGCCATGGAGATGACCACCGGCTGGTGGGCCGGCAGGAGCACCCCGTCCACGTCGATCGGGTACGGCGGGTACGAGATGCAGTAGTTCGCCATCGGCGGGTCGGTGTAGAGGACGGTGTCCAGCGCGTCGCGCACCGTGGACAGGCCGGCGTGCAGGTCGGCGGAGAAGTCCTCGTCGGTGAGGATCTTCAGGACGGTGTTGCTGATCAGGTTGGTGAGCGGTTCGATGCCCGCGCCGTAGAGGGTGACGAGCTGATGGCCCATCTCCTCGTCGGTCAGCCGCGCCGGGTGGCCGACCAGGCGGGAGGTGATGTCGTCGCCCGGGTGTTCCCGGCGCAGCGTCACCAGGTCGCTGACGGCCTGCGCCAGGATGCGGTTGCCCTCCGCCGCGTCCGTGGCGTCGAAGATCCTCGCCATGCCGTCGGCGATGCGCCGGCCGATCTCGTCCGGGCAGCCCAGCAGGGCGCTCAGGACGCGGAAGGCGATGGGGAAGGAGTATTGCGTGAGCAGGTCGGCCTCGCCCAGCGCGCGGAACTGGTCGATGGCCTCGTCCGCCACCTTCTCCACCAGGGCGCGCAGCGCGTGCTGGTCGACCTGGTCGATCGCCGCGGTGTTCGCGCCCCGGTAGCGGGCGTGTTCGGCGCCGCCCGAGCGCAGCGCGTTGGGACGCCACTCCATCATCGGCCGCACCGGGCACGACGCGGGGACCGTCTTCTCCCAGACGCGGGGGTCGGCGGGGAAGTGCAGCGGGTCGTTGAGGATGCGGCGCGCCTGGTAGTAGCCGATCACGAGGGTCGCGGGTACCCCGGGCGCGAGGTCGACGGGGACCAGCGGGCCGTGCGTGTCCCGCATGCGCCGGTAGCCGGCGTGCGGGTCGGCGGCGAACTCGGGGGAGTACAGCGGGTACCGGTCCGGCGGGCTCGCCGGTCCGGGCTCGGCGGGCTCGGCGGAGGGCATCGTCATCGGAGGGTCTCCAGGGGTTGGGCCGACCGGCGTTCGGTGAGGTATTCGGTGAGTTTGATCAGCGCGTGCAGGGAGGACGTGCGGTCCCGGGCGTCGCAGGCCGTCAGCGGCGTCGCGTCGTCCAGGGCCAGTGCCTGGCGCACCTCCTCGTCGGGGTAGGACGGGGCGCCGGGGAAGGTGTTGATGGCGACGGCGTAGGGGATGGCCGCGTTGTCCAGGAGGGTGAGCGCGTCGTGGGAGGCGTCGAGCTCGCGGGTGTCGGCCAGGACGAGGCAGCCCAGCGCGCCCTCGGCGAGGTCCTCCCACAACGGCTGGAAACGGGCCTGCCCCGGCAGTCCGAACAGGTACAGGGCGATCCTGCCGCCCGCCATGTGGATCCGGCCGAAGTCCATGGCCACGGTGGTCGTCGTCTTGTGCGGAGTACCGCGCAGATCGTCCACCCCGACGCTGGCCTGGGTGATGGGCTCCTCCATCCGCAGGGGCTTCACCTCGGAGACGCTGCCGATGAACGTCGTCTTGCCGACGCCGAAACCCCCCGCGACCACGATCTTGGCCGACCGCGTCACCGAGGCCGGGACGTAGGTGACGGGCGGGTCAGACCATGGAGCGAAGTCCACGGAGCACCTCCTGCAGCAGGTCGAAGTCGGGCTGGTGGCCGGGCTCCGCGGCCGGAGCGGCCAGGTGGCCGGAGTCCATCAGCGACGACACGAGGATCCGCACCGTCGACGGCGGCAGCTCCAGCGCGGCGGCGATGTCGGCGACGGCCAGGCCGCCGTGGGCGCCGGTGAACAGACGCATCACCCGGCGGGCGTCCGGCCCCAGCGTGTCCGTGGGGCCGGTCGCGGCGACGAGCACGCTCTCCAGACGCACGTCGGCACGGGGCCTGACCTGCCCGCCGGTACGGACGTAGGGCCTGACCATGTCCGGGTCACGCCGCGGCCCCGTCATGCCCGGAAGCCGCCGTCCACGGCAGGCTGTCGCTCCGCGGTGGCCATCTCGTGCCCGACGCGGGTGGCCAGCCGCACCATGTGGTGGGAGATCAGCCCCACATCGGCGTCCGGGCCCGTGGTGCACACCGACAGCATGGTGTTCTTCGCGGCGGTGGTCGTCAGGCCGATGCAGCCCACCGACTCGATCAGCAACTGGCGCATGCCGTCGCCACCGGTGAACTCGTCCCACGCCTTCCCCGCGGCCCGCAGCGCGGCGGTCAGCGCGGCGAACTTCTCCCCGTCGTCCTGACCGATCGTCTCGGTCCGGGCCTTGAGGAGGCCGTCGCTGCTCATGAGGACGGCGTACCGCACGCCTTCGACGGTGCCGAGTTCCTGGTCGAGCAGCCAGCCCAGGCTGTTGGAGTGTGTGTCTCGCACGGTCAGTGTCCTTCGTCGTGTGCGTCGTGTGCGGGGGTCGCCTCGGGTTCGTCAGGGGCGGGGGAGGGTTCGTCCCGCCGGCCGCGGCGGGTGCCCTCGGCCCAGGCGGCGGCGATGGCCGGGCGGCCCGGCTCCGTCGGCGGGGGAGCGGCGG
>NZ_JAAGMD010000081.1 GCF_010548465.1 Streptomyces sp. SID14436
CGGTGGCGGTGCGCAGCACGAGGACGCTGCCCTCCCCGGCGGGGCCGGAGCCGGGCGCCCGCCGCACCTCGGTGAGGTCGGCCGTGCGCAGCACCAGGGCCGGCCGGGAGTCCACCGGGGACTTCCACACCAGCCGGCCGGCGGTCAGCCGGGCCCGTCCGCCCCGCCACAGCGGGCCGGAGCGGCGCGGCTCCGCGTACCACAGGTGTCCCTCGGCGAGCGCCGCCTCCTCCTCGCCGGCGGGGGTGTGCCCGAAGGGGAGGGAGGGGACGGCACGGCCGGCCCGGGCCCGGGTGAGCAGGTCGTGCAGCGCCTCCGGCTCCCGGGCGGACAGCAGTTCCCGGCCTCCGTCGGCCAGGGTCAGCTCCAGGCGGAGGCGTTCCTCGCCGCCGACCGTGCGTTCCGGCGTCATCCGCACGGCCCGCACGTCCGACAGCTCGGTCTGCCAGAGGACCTCCCGCGGCTCGGCCCGCAGCACGACGAGACGCTGGTCGGTGACGTAGACGGTGCCGTGCCGCCAGCCGTGGTAGACGCCGCCGGTCAGCAGGTGGCCGCCGCTCGTGCGGTGCAGGACGCCCTCCCCCTCCCGCAGGTCCAGGGCGCGGCGGGCGACGGACCGCTCGGCCCAGGCGCGGGTGGCCTCGTCCCAGTGGCGCATCATCCCGTACTCCAGCATCGTCTCCATCCCGGCGACGGCCGCCCGGAGGGAGACACCGATCAACGGGATGTCGGCCACGGCGACGATGAGGTCCAGGTGCAGGACCGCTCCCTTGTTGAGGAGCACCTCCACCAGGTCGTCCAGGGTCACGCGCGGGTCCCTGGTGGGCCGCATGGGGGGCCGTTCAGCCGTCACGGCGCTGCGCCTCCCCCTCGGCGGGCTCCCCGGCAGTGCGCTCCCCGGCGACGGGTTCCCCGGCGGAGGGCTCCCCGGCCGCCCCGGTGGCACGGCCCTCCTCCACGGCGGCCGCGGCGTCCCGGCCCCCGGTCACCCCGGCGGGCCCCGCGTCGTCCGCCGCCCGTGCCTGGGCCTGGGCGCTGCGCCAGCCGCACCAGGGGCACCACTGGTTCAGCAACTGCTCCAGCGGGGCGCGCTTCCCGCACGCCGGGCAGGACTCCTTCTCCTCCCGCGTCTCGCGCCACGCGGCTGTCTCCGTGTCCGTGCCGGAGGGGAACTCCAGGCCGTAGCGGGCCGCCGTCTCGAACGAGGCCAGCGCCGCGCGCAGCCGGATGCCCAGCAGCTCCACCCCGGCCACCGAGACCATGATGTCGGCGTTCAGCACGAGTCCCTTGTCCAGCAGGGTCTCGACCACGTGCGCCAGGCTGCCCTCGCCGTCCCGCCGGGGCTGCATCGGGGCCGTGCCCGTGCCGACGCGGGCCGACGGGTCGCGCGGGGAGACCGTCGAGGGGAAACCGCCGTCGCTCGACCTGATCCTTTCGGGGTAGCTGCTCATCCCCCGCGTTTATCCGATTCCCCGCCCCTCACACTCCCCCCGCACGTCCGGCGGCCCGGGCCGGCCCCCGCGCGGGGTCACTCCGCGACCGGGGGCGTCCGTCCCGCCAGCCGGCGCAGGCGCAGGGCGAGTTGTATCTCCAGGGCCCGGCCCGGGTCCTGCCAGTCGTCGCCGAGGAGCCGGCCGACGCGCTCCAGGCGCTGGGCCACGGTGTTGACGTGGACGTGGAGTTCGTCCTTGGTGCGGGCGGGGCTCATGCCGCAGGCGAAGTACGCGTCGAGGGTGCGCAGCAGTTCGGTGCCGCGGCGTTCGTCGTAGGCCATGACCCGGCCGATGGTGCGTTCGACGAAGCCGCCGACGTCGCGGTCCCCGGCGAGGAGCAGGCCGAGGAAGCCGAAGTCCTCGGCGGCGGCGCCGTCCCCGGCGCGGCCGAGCAGGCGCAGGGCGTCGAGGCAGCGCCGGGCCTCGGCGTAGGCCGCCGCGACGGTGTCGGGGCGGGCGGTGAGGTGCTCGACGGGGGCGGAGGCGCCGACGGTGACCGGTTCCTGGACGGCGGTGCCGAGCTGGCGGGCGGCGCGGCGGGC
>NZ_JAAGMD010000103.1 GCF_010548465.1 Streptomyces sp. SID14436
CGCCGTAGCCCGTTCGGGTGGGCACGGCGGCCGGACGCCGCCGTACGGCGCCGCTCCCGGGCGGTGCCGCCGGGGCGGGGCGCATGACCCCGCGCGCCTCGTCCGACCCGCTGCCGAAGGCGCTCGTCGCGGTCACCGCCGTCACCGCGATCGTCGACGCCGTGGCCTTCCTCGGGCTCGGGCAGATCTTCACCGCCTTCATGACCGGCAACCTCCTCTTCCTCGGCTTCGCGGCCGCCGGCGCGGACGGCCTGGAACCGCTCGGGTCCGGCACGGCGCTCACCGCGTTCGCCGCGGGCGCCGTCGTCGGCAGCCGGCTGGGTGCCGCGATGGCGGACCGCCGCTACCGCCTGTGGCTGTTCACCTCGGCGAGCACCGCGGCCACCCTGCTGGTCGCGGCGGGGGTCACGGCCATCGGCCTGGACCTGGTCGACCAGCGCGACCCGGTGCCGCGGCACCTGGTGGTGATCGCCCTGACCGCCCTCGCGATGGGCCTGCGCAGCGCCACGATGTGGCGGCTCGGGGCGGTGCTGAACACCACCCTGGTCACCGGCACCCTGGTCACCCTGATCCGGACCTCGGCCCTGGGCGGGGGGACCGGGGGCGAACTGCAGCGGTACCGGGCGGCCGGCCTGATGGCCGTCGTCGGCGGGGCGGCGATCGGCACCCTGCTGCTGCGGGTGGGCCTCTCCGCGGCCCTGCTGGCGGCGGCCGCCGGCGTCATGGCGGGCATGGGCGCCTACGTCGCGCACCCGGCGTCGCGGCGACGGCCCGGTAAGTGAGACGGCGCCGGGCGGGGCGGCGTCACCGGCGGGTGACCCGGAGCGCCACCACGTGCCAGTGGGTCTCCATCGCCTTGGGGTCGGCGGCGGCGCGGGCCCGCAGCCCCTCCGCGAGCGCCCCGGCCGCGGCGGCCACCTCCGCCTCGGACCGTCCCGGGTCGAGCGCGCTGAACAGGGACGGCTGGAAGGCCGCCTGGAAGAAGCCCGTCACCCCCTCGGCGAAGGCCGCGGCGTCCCCGCTCTCCTCGAACCGCTCCAGGTGCAGGTCGGGCAGGGCCACCAGGTCGTGCTCCTCGACCCGGAGCACCTCGGCCAGCGGCTCCGTGCGCAGCGGCGCGAGGAACTCCTCGGTGGTGCGGTTCCAGGTAGGGATCGTCATCCGCGCGTACTCGGCCGACGTGATCAGGCCCTGCCGCGCCAGGTCGCCCAGGACGTCGTCGGCGGCGTCCATCAGGCCCTCGGCGCCGCTGGCGCCGTCGTCGGTGCACGCCCCGCCCAGGACGACGAGCTGACCGCCGGAACGCAGCTCCCGCGCCCGATGGGTCAGGAACGCCTCCCAGTCCTGCCGGGACTGCTCCCGCAGCGCCTCGCGCACCGCGCCGGTGGCCCGGGAGCTGAAGACGTGGCCCATGATCGGACCGGGCACCCGGGAGAGCCAGTGCACGGCGATCGCGCTCCAGGCCAGGTGGAGTTCCGCGGTCGGGAACAGCGGTTCGTAGAAGGAGCGGGCCTGCGCGCAGGCGTACACGTCCGGCTCGCGCGCGTAGGAGTCGGGGGAGCCGGTGAGGGTGTCGAACAGGGCGTTGAAGTCGTTCGCCGGGATGTCGGTGTGGACCACCGTCACCGGGGTGCGGGCACCGGTGCGGGCACGCACCCCCTCGACCACGGCACGCAGCGGGGCCAGCGAGTTCGTCCCGGCCGCCGCACCGAGGTCCGCGACCCGGAACGGGGAGCCGTCGCGCGGCACGGCCATCGTCTCCAGGGCGCGGCGCAGCAGGGGCATCCCGTGGTCGGCGGCGCGGTGCTGCACGCGGGAGTGCCGGGCGTACCCGTGCCCCATGGCACCTTCACCGACCTGGGGGGTGTCCGACCCGCTCATACGCACCTCGCTCCGGCAGCTCTGCCCCCTCCTTCACCCTAGTCAGGGCGCCGCCGGCCGCCACCGGTGACGGCCGCGCGCCCGGTGGGCGGCCCGCCCGGTCCGGGCCTCAGGTGCTGTCGCGGTCCTGCGGCGGATGCTGCGCCCGCGGCCGCCTGTCGGGGCGCCCGGGGCCGCTCTCCCCGGCGGTCAGGTGCTCCAGCACCTCCATCAGCTCCTGGCAGGCCCGTTCCACCGACCGTCTGGTGTTGTGCTGTTCGGTGATCATCGCGGACAGCAGCAGGGCGGTCAGGGCCATCGCCCCGTTGAACGCCTGGAGATTCAGCATCACCTCGACCCGGTTCAGCTCCCGGAAGGGGCCGGCCCGGTCCGTCGCCGCGACGGTGGCCATCACGGAGGCCAGCAGCACGCACAGCATGCTGCCCGGCAGCTGGAAGCGCAGGGCCGCCCAGATCACCAGCGGGTACACCAGGAACAGCAGGCTGGCGGGGCTGCGGGTGGCGACCGGCACCAGGCAGCACGCGATGAGTGCCAGGCCCACCGCCTCCTTCCACCGGTCCCACCGCCACGGTCGGCGCAGCCGCAGCTGCCACAGGAGCAGCAGGACCGGGGTGACGATCAGTACCCCCATCGCGTCGCCCACCCACCACGCCAGCCACAGCGCCCAGAAGTTCTGCTCGCCGATCCCGGTCGTCGCCGCGAGCAGCCCGGCCCCGGTGCCGGAGCTGATCAGCATGGCGCCGAAGGCGCCCAGGAAGACGAGGGCCAGCCCGTCCCGCAGGCGGGCCAGGTCGGTGCGGAAGCCCACCCGGCGCAGCATCAGGTAGCCGCACACCGGGGCGGCGGTGCTGCCGGCGACCAGGCCGAGGGCGGAGGGCTCGGGGGAGGTCGTGAGGGACAGGATGACCGCGAAGGCGCCCAGCGAGATCCCCGGCCACGCCCCCAGGCCGTAGATCAGCAGCGCGGCCGTCGCGACGCCGGTGGGCGGCCAGATAGGGCTGACGACCGAGTCCTGGATGACCAGTTCGCGCAGCAGGCCCAGCCGTCCCGCGGCGAAGTAGCAGGCGGCGATCGCCAGCGTCCGTACGGTGAAGACGGCGGCTGCCCGCGGATCCAGGCTGGTCGTCACATCAGACATGAGACACCGGCGCCGCGCCGTCTGCGAGGCGGGAGCGGCGGGCCGCCGCCCTATGGCGCAGCGGTTCGCGGGTCGTGCGCGAGGACCAGGACGGCGGCGTCGTCGTCGTGCCCCACCCGTTCCGCGCCTCTGATCACGGAGGCGGCCAGCGCGTCCGCGTCCATGGCGGCGACGGCCGCGATGCCCGCCAGCCGCACGACCTGCCCCAGCCCTTCGTCGAGCGGCATCGACGGCCCCTCCACCACACCGTCGGTGAGCATCACGAACACCCCGCCCGTGGTCAGCCGGTAGCGGGTGACGGGGTAGACCGCGCCGGGCTGGACACCCAGCGGCGGGCCCCCCTCGTCGGCGGTGACGCCCGACCGGCCGTCCGCCGTGGCCCACACGCACGGCAGGTGGCCGGCCCGCGCGCTCTCCAGCACCCCGCTGGCGGGGTCGAGCCGCATGAAGGTGCAGGTGGCGAACAGCGACGAGCCCAGCGACAGCAGCAGGTCGTTGGTCCGGGCGAGCAGCTCCCCGGGTTCCCCGGTGACGGAGGCGAGGGCCCGCAGGCCGACCCGCACCTGGCCCATGAAGGCCGCCGCCTCGATGTTGTGCCCCTGCACGTCGCCGATCGACAGGGCGATCCGGCCGTCGGGCATGGGGAAGGCGTCGTACCAGTCGCCGCCGACGTTGAGGCCCTGGTAGGCGGGCGCGTAGCGGACGGCCAGGTGCACTCCGGGCGCCTCGGGCAGGTCCCGGGGCAGCATGCCGCGCTGGAGGGCGACGGCCAGCTCGACCCGGGAGCGCTGCACCTCGGCCTGCGCGCGTGCCTGGGCGGTCAGCGTCCCGAGTCTGGTCAGCAACTCGTCGCCGTCGTCCGCGGGGCCGGTACGGGACATGGATCACTCACTCGGGGCCGAGGACGAGGAGGCCCGTGATCGCCCTCCGGGCGAAAGGTACCTGTCCGGGTGTATCGGATCATAGTGCCGGTCAGTGGGGGGCAGCCAGTCCGTGTGCGGTCCTCCCCGGCCCCCGCGGCGGACGGCCCGCCGCGGCCCGGAGGCCGGGCCCGGGTCCCCGCCC
>NZ_JAAGMD010000126.1 GCF_010548465.1 Streptomyces sp. SID14436
CGCCCAGGGAGCGGGAAGCCGGTGGCTGACACCCGGGTCCACGAGCCCGCCGCGGTGCGCCCCGGCGGCCGGCGGCCGGAGCCCGCCGCCCGTGCGCCGGGCTCCGACTCGCTGTTCAAGAACGCCTACTTCCTCATGCTCAGCACCGGGGTGTCCGCCGTCCTCGGCCTGGGCTTCTGGCTGGTGGCCGCGCGGTACTACTCCGAGGACGCCGTCGGCCAGGGGTCCGCCGCGATCGCCGCGATGCGGCTGCTCGCCAGCATCACGGCGACCACGATGATCGGCGCCGTGGTGCGCTTCGTGCCCCGGGCCGGGCGGGAGACCGCCCGCCTCGTGTGGGGCGTGTACGGGGCGAGTTCGCTGGTCGTCGCCCTGGCCGCGGGCGTCTTCCTGCTCACGCTGGACCAGTGGGGCGCGTCCTACGAACCCCTCGGCACCCCCCTGGCGGGGGCCCTGTTCGTCGCCGCGTGCGTGGCCTGGGCGCTGCTGACGCTCCAGGACGGGGTGCTGACGGGCCTGCGCAAGGCCGAGTGGGTGCCGGCGGGCAACGCCGTGTTCTCCCTCGGCAAGCTGGCCCTGCTGGCCGTCTTCGCCGGGGCGCTGCCGGTGCTCGGCATCTTCGTCTCCTGGGCCGTGGCGATCGCCTTCTCCACCCTGCCCCTCGGCTGGCTGATCTTCCGCCGCCTCATCCCGCGCCAGGCCGCCGCCGACCGCGACGTCGAACCGCCCCGGCTCCGCTCCATGGGCCGCTTCCTGGCGGGCGACTCGCTCGGCGCGCTGTTCAGTCTCGCGATGATCAACCTGCTGCCGGTGATGGTCGCGGTCCGCTTCAGCGCCGCCGAGAACGGCTACTTCTACGTGGCCTACACCGTCGGCGGCACGATGGAGTTCATGGCCATCAACATGGCCTCGTCGCTCACCGCGCACGCCTCGCACGACCCGCGGCAGCTCGCCGACGGCGTGCGCGGCGCCCTGCGGCGCATGGCCCTGCTGCTGGTGCCGGTGGTGCTGGTCCTGGTCGTCTTCGCGGAACAGATCCTCACCCCCTTCAGCCCCGACTACGCGGAACACGGCTCGACCGTGCTCCGGCTGCTCGCGCTGGGGGCCCTGCCCCGGGTCGTCGTGGAGCTGTACATCGGGGTGCTGCGGGTGCAGGGGCGCACCGGTGTGCTGGCCGCCCTCCAGGGCGCGATGTGCGTGCTGGTCCTGGGCAGCGCGGCCGTGCTGTTCACCCCGGCGGGGATCTCCGGCGCGGGCTGGGCGGTGCTGATCAGCATGTCGCTGATCGCGGTCGTCTCGGTGTTCGGCCTGCGGTCGGCGCTGCGCGGCGGGCGGGCCGCTCCGCCGGACCTGGCACCGGCCGCCCCCGTCTACGGCACCCGCTGGGCCCGGCTGAACGCCACGGCCGGATACGGCACGGGCTGGGCCCGCCGGGCCGCCTACGAGGGCAGGGGCGCGGGCGAGGACGACGGGGAGGACACGGTCACCCTGTTTATCGGCAGCCCCGGCTACGAGCGGGAGGCGCTCCAGGCCGACACCCTCGCGCTCGTCGTACGCCCGCAGCAGCCGACGCGTGGGGGAGGGGACGGAGGGGACGGCGGGCAGGACCGCGACCGGGGCCGGGACTGGCGCCGCACTCACGAGCAGGCGGACGGCGGGGCGGCCGCGGACATCGACGCGGTGGAGGCCCGGGCCCACGACGCGGTGGGGATGCGGGACGCGGCGGAGATCCGCGACCGTGAGGAGGCCCGGGACGACAGGTTCGCCGAGGGTGAGGGGCCGGCCCGGGTCGATGAGGTGGCCGGGGACGCGGAACCGGCCCGGGACGCAGAGCCGGCCCGGGACGCGGAACCGGTCGGTGCCGCGGGGCGGGTCCACGACGAGCCCTCGGACCGGGAACCGCCCCCCGCATACCAACCGCCCCCCGCCCCGGCACCCCGGAACCAGGAGCCCGCGCGCCCCCGGCCGGTGGCCGACCCGGCCGCTCCCCGCCCCGCCTGGGCCGCCGAGGCGCCGCCCCCCGAGCTGTCCGCGGTGCTGTCCTCCTGGGAGCGCGAGGCCCCTGCCGAGGCGAGCAGCACGCCGTGGGACGACGCACCGCCCGCCGCGGACCTGCCCCCGGAGCCCGGTCCCGACGCCGGTGATGATCCCGACCGCTTCCTCAGGGGCGCCCTGTGGACAGTGCTGGGACTCGCCACGGTCGTCTTCTGGGCGGCGCTGCGCCCGCTGCCCTGGCTCGGCGACCCGCCGCGAGGCGACCTCACCGGGCGTCAGCTGCTGCACGAACTGCCGCTGCCCGCACTGGCGGCCGGGGGAGTGCTGCTCCTCGTCTTCGTCGCGTCGGTGACGCTGTGCCTGCGCCCCGCGCCGTGGCTGTCCGCTGCCGCGCTGGGGTCGGCCCTCGTCGCCCTGCACGCCGCGCCGATCGCCCTCGGCCGGGAACCGCGGGCGGTGGACGGGGCGTTGTATGCCAGGACGGCCGGTTTTGTCGCGGATGCGGTGGGGCTCGACGGGCCCGGACCGCTGCTGCGCTGGACGCCGGCGGTCTGCCTGCTGCTGTGCCTCGTCCCGCTGTGGCTGCTGCTCGCGTGCGCGGGCGGCGGGCGGCTGTCGTGGGCGAGGCGCTGGGGGGTGCTGTATCTCGTCGCGGTGGGCGGCTGGGTGGGGCGGGACGTGCTCGCGCCGGCCGCGCCCGTCCTGCTCGTCGTCCTCGTCCTGCTCGTGCCGGTGTTCCGTGCCGTGGCGGCCTCGGCGCTGCCGGACCGCGTGCTCCGGCTGCTCCGCCCGCCCCTCCGCCCGTCCCACCGGGACGGATCCGCCGGAGGTCTGCCCGACAGAAGACGGCCGTCCGGCCCGTCCGAGGACTGAACACGCCGTCAGAGCCGAACCGCCAGGGGGGAACCACTGTGCGTCCGCCAGCCACTCCACGCGAGAGATCCGGGCCCGAACCCGCGCCGGAGAACACCTCGGCGCCGGTCTCCGCCGCCGGGCCCCCGGAGGGGCCCGCACCGGAGCGGTCCCCGGCGTCCGAGTCCCTCCCGGACGTGTCGTCGTCCCTGCCCGACGTGTCGTCCGAGGCGCCCGGTGAGCCGCGGGAGTCCGCACCGCACGCGTCCGCACCGCACGCGTCCGCACCGCACGCGTCCGAAGCGCTCGCGTCGGGCGAGTGGAGCGCGTCCCGGTCCCGTCCCTCCCCGGAGCCGTCGAGCCCCGCCCATGAACCCGTGACGGACCTGTCCGACCTGCCGCCCGTGTGGTCCGGGCGCCGCGCCCTCGCCGCCTGGCCTCTCGTGCCGCTGGCCGTGGCGCTCGCCCTGTGGGGGTACGCGGTCCGGCACACCGACGTGTCGGCGCTGGACGACTTCGGCCTGGTCACCGCGCTGCACCCGGCGTTCTGGGCCGGGCTGGCGGTGCTGACCGCCGGCTTCTGGCTCACCGTGCGCGATCCGCGCAGGGCCGGCGGCTGGCCCGCGGCGTACGTGCTGGGGCTGCTGGTGATGGAGCGGGCCACCCAGGCCGTGCTCTACCCGACCCCGCTGTACGCCTGGGCGTGGAAGCACGACGGTGTCGTCGACCACCTGCTGACCGCGGGCGGACTCCAGACCGCCGCCGAGGTCGGCGACATGGCGGTGTACGACCAGTGGCCCGGCTTCTTCGCCGCCCAGGCCGCGCTGGTGCGGCTGCTGGGCGTGGACTCCGCGGCGATGTACATGGCGTGGTGGCCCCTGGCGTCCAGCCTGATGCTGCTGCTCCCGCTGCTGCTGATCTACCGCACGTTCACCGAGGACCGGCGGCTGATCTGGACCGGGGTGTGGCTGTTCTTCGTGGCCAACTGGGTGGGCCAGGACTACTTCTCCCCGCAGTCGGTGGCGTTCGCGCTGCACCTGGGGGTGCTGGCTGTGGTGCTGCGCCGGTACGGCCGCTCCGGCGGTGCCCGGCGGCGGGGGCAGGCGGTGTGGACCGCGGTGATCGTGGTGATGGTGACGGCGATCGTCATCTCCCACCAGCTCACCCCGGGCATGCTCGTGGTGTCGCTGCTCGCGCTGTGCCTGCTGCGCCGCCACCGGGACTGGGTGCCCGCGGTCACCACGGTCGTGATCTTCCTCGCCTGGTGTCTGACCGCGGCGCTGCCCTTCCTGTCCGCCGCGATGCCGGACATGATCCGCTCCGTGGGCGACGTCGGCGGCAACGTGACGACTGGCTACGGCACCACCCCGACCGGCACCGGAGCCGTCGCCACCTCGTGGGCGGCCCGCCTGCTGTCGGGCTCGGTCCTGCTGCTGGCGGTGGCCGGGATCTGGCGGCAACGGGTGCTGCGGCACCGGGCGATGCCCCTGCTGCTGATCGCGGCGGCGCCCCTGCCGATGCTGGTGGCGAGCAGCTACGGAAGCGAGATGATCTTCCGGGTGCTGATGTTCATGCTGCCCGGTGCCGCCTTCTTCGCCGCGGCGGCCCTGCTGCCGAAGGTGCGCACCCTGGCCGCCGAGGCGTCGCCCGCTCCGCCCGGCCCGGCCGGTCCGGCGAGGCGGTCCGGGGTGCGGCGGGGCCTGGCCGCGTGGGTCGCGCCGGTCGTGCTCGTCGCGGGGACGCTCGCGTTCGTGCCGAGCTACTCCGGCAAGGACCGCATCAACTACTTCCCGCCGCAGGAGGTGGCGCTCGTGCGGCAGCTCTTCGACGAGGCCCCCGAGGGTTCGCTGGTCGTCGCCGCCAACCGCAACTACCCGCTCGCCTACGCCTCGTACGGGGAGATCGACCACTACTGGTTCCTGGACGACGAGCGGTCCCACGTCGACCGGATCGTGGCGGACCCGGCCGGGACCCTGGCCGAGGACATGGCCGGAGTGGACGGCCCCGGCCGGGCCTACCTGCTGTTCTCCCACGGGCAGCTCGCCAACTCCACGATGAACGGCCAGCTCACCGAGGCCCAGCTGACCGGCATCGAGCAGTCGGTCGCGGCATCGCCCCGCTTCCGGCGGGTGGCCGGGAACAGCGCCGGGACGGTCTACGAACTGCGCCCCGAAGGAGGGACGGAGCGATGACACCGCAGGACCTCGTGGTCCGGATGCTGCCGCCGTTCGGCGGCTGGCTGGCACTGGCCTCGCTGGCGCTGCCCGGCGGTTCGCCGCTGCGGGGCGCGGCCGTCGTCGCGTTCCTGGCGGCGGGGCCGG
>NZ_JAAGMD010000145.1 GCF_010548465.1 Streptomyces sp. SID14436
CACGCCTGGGCGGCACGCAGCGCCAGTTCCGCCGCCTCGGCCACCTCCGCGGCGGCCGTCACCTCCTCGCCCAGCAGCCGCCGCAGCGTCGCGTCCACCGCGCGCGTGCGCGCCGCGAGGACGACGGCGGGGGCGGCGGTCTCCCAGACGGCGGGCACGTGGCGGGCGACCAGCTCCGGCCGGAAGTTGAAGAATGTGGCGGTCACCACGGCCGCCGACACCGGGCCCATGGCCGCGGCGCGCACCGCGAAGTAGGCGGCCCGGGAGTCCTCGACCCCCACGGCGGCCAGCTCCCGCTCCAGGTCGGGGGAGAAGTAGTGCGTCGAGTGCAGGACGTTGAGCATGGTGTGGCAGCGCCGTCCGGCGCGCTCCGGCAGGGGCGAGGTCGTCATGCCCGAACGTTACCGACTGGTCGGTACGGCCGTCCCGTCCGGTCCGGCGGATGGCAGGAAAGGTGGGGGACTCGTCATTGCGGCCATGCCGGGCCCCGCGAAGAATCGACCGCATGCGAACCGTCCTGGTCGTCCTCTTCGACGACGTGCAGAGCCTCGACGTCACCGGCCCGGTGGAGGTCTTCGCCGGTGCCGAGCGGCAGCGCCCCGGCAGCTACCGCCTGCTCACCGCCTCCCCGGACGGCGCACCGGTCCGCACCTCCAGCGGTCTCACCCTCGCGGCGGACCACGCCCTCGACGACGCCCCCGCCCCGCACACCCTGCTGGTGCCCGGCGGGCCCGGCACCCGGCACCGCCCCGACCCCGCCCTGCTCGCCTGGCTGCGCCGGCACGGACCGCGCGCCGAGCGCCTCGTCTCCGTGTGCTCCGGCGCCCTGCTGCTGGCCGACGCCGGCCTGCTGGAGGGCCGCCGGGTCACCACCCACTGGTCCCTGTGCGGCAGACTCGCCCGCGACCACCCCGGCGTCGAGGTCGACCCCGATCCCATCTTCGTCCGCGACGGACACCTCGCGACCTCCGCCGGCGTCACCGCGGGCATCGACCTCGCCCTCGCGCTCGTCGAGGAGGACCTGGACCGCGACACCGCGCTGACCATCGCCCGCCACCTGGTGGTGTTCCTGCGCCGCCCGGGCAACCAGGCCCAGTTCAGCGCCCAGCTGGCCGCCCAGACCGCCCGGCGGGAGCCGCTGCGGGAGGTCCAGCGGTGGATCACCGAGCATCCGGGCGACGACCTCTCCGTCGAGTCCCTGGCGGCCCGCGCCCGCCTGTCGCCCCGCCACTTCGCCCGCGCCTTCCGGGAGGAGACCGGCACGACACCGGGCCGCTACGTCGACCGGGTACGCCTCGAACACGCCCGGCGCCTGCTGGAGGACACCGCGGACGGTGTCGAGGAGGTCTCGCGCGCCAGCGGCTACGGCACGCCCGAGGCCATGCGGCGCGCCTTCCTCAAGGCGCTCGGCACGGCCCCGGCCGAGTACCGCCGCCGCTTCCGCCCCGCCGGGGCCCGCTGACCGCGACGCCCGGGCACCGCCCCACGCACCGCCCCCCTCCCCGCACCACCACCCGTTCCACCCACCCGGCACCCCCCTCGGGCACCGCCCCCTCGGGCACCGCCCTCGACGAAAGGTCCCGCATGCAGATCGCCGTCGTCCTCTTCGACCGCTTCACGGCCCTCGACGCCGTCGGCCCCTACGAGATCCTCAGCCGGATCCCCGGCGCCGAGACGGTGTTCGTCGCCGAGCGGGCCGGGCCCGTGCGCGACGAGTCCGGCCGGCTCGCCCTGACCGCCGACCGCACCCTGGACGAGGTGCCCCGCCCCGACGTCGTCGTCACGCCGGGCGGGCCCGGCCAGAGCGCCCGCATGACCGACGCGACCCTGCTGGACTGGCTGCGCACCGCCGACGCCACCAGCACCTGGACCACGTCCGTGTGCTCCGGCTCCCTGCTGCTGGCGGCGGCCGGCCTGCTGCGGGGCCGCCGCGCCACCTCCCACTGGCTGGCCCTGGACCAGCTCACGCGGTTCGGCGCCGAGCCGACGGGGGAGCGCGTCGTGACCGACGGGAAGTACGTCACCGCCGCCGGGGTCTCCTCCGGCATCGACATGGGGCTCACGCTGCTCGGCCGGATCGCGGGCGACGACCGCGCCCGCGCCGTGCAGCTGATGGTCGAGTACGACCCGCAGCCGCCCTACGACGCGGGATCCCCGGCGAAGGCGCCCGCCCACCTCGTCGAGTCGCTGCGCGCCCGGAGCCGCTTCCTGCTCACCTAGGCCGTTTCGGATCACGCCGGGCCCGCGGGCCCGGCACCGCGCGGCCCGGTCCGGACGGAAGACGCTAGGACGCGTCGGCCGTCGTCCAGGTGAACCGCGGCGGGCGGCGTTCCAGGAACGCGGCGACGCCCTCCGGGGTGTCCGCGCTGCCGTCCGCCTGCGCCGCCCAGTGGGCGTCCCGGTCGGTGCGGCCGTCCGCGAACTCCTTAGCGGCGGCCTGCGTCAGCTGCGAACGGGACGCCAGCACCCGGGCGAACTCCGCCACGCGCGCGTCCAGTTCGCCGTCCGGCAGCACCTCGTCGGCCAGCCCGGTGCGCAGCGCCCGCCCGGCGTCGATCAGCTCGCCCGAGAACAGCAGGTACTTCGCGGTGGCCGGACCCACCAGCGACACCAGCCGCCGGGTGGAGGATGCCGGGTAGACGATGCCCAGCTTCGCCGGGGTCACCCCGAAGGCGGCCCCCTCCTCGGCGAACCGCAGGTCGCAGGCCGCCGCGAGCTGGCAGCCGCCGCCCACGCAGTGGCCGCGCACCGCGGCCAGGGTCGGCTTGGGGAAGGCGGCCAGGGCCTCCTCGGCGTCCACGGCGAGCCGCTGCGCCTCGCGCGGCGACCCCCGCAGCGAGGAGATGTCGGCCCCCGCGCAGAAGGTGCCGCCCGCGCCGGTGAGCACCAGGACCCGTACCGCCGGGTCGTCGGCCAGGGAGCCGAGCAGCGGCGGCAGGTCCGCCCACATCGCCGCCGTCATGGCGTTGCGCTTGGCGGGATGGCTGATGACGACGGTGGCGACCGAGTCGGTGACGCCGTGCAGTAGCTGGGGCTCCATGCGCGGGATGCTAACCGGCCCCGGCCGGTGTCCCGCACGGCGCCCCTGGTGAGCGGTCCGGCCGACCGGAGCACACGCGGGTTACGAACCTCGGGCGAGGGGGGACCAGGAGGGAGGAGGGGGCCGAGGAGGCAATCATGGTCAAGTCCACCGCGCCGCACGACGAGGCGGCGAAGCTCAGCCGGGGTTTCGGCTGGCTCGCGGTCCTCGGCGTGATCCTGGTCGTCGCGGGTCTGGTCGGGCTCGTGTACACCGGTGTCGCCACGCTCACCTCGATGCTGCTGTTCGGCTGGCTGCTGCTGGTGGGCGGCGTGATCGGCCTGCTGCACGCCGTCCAGGCCCGGCACTCCAACTTCTTCTGGCTCGGTGTGGTCGTCGCCGCGCTGAACATCGCCGCCGGAGCGGTGATCCTGAAGACCCCCGAGGCCGCGGCCGAGGCGCTGACCATGTTCGCCGCGCTGCTCTTCCTCACCGGCGGGGTGTTCCGGCTGGTGGGCAGCCTGGTGGTGCGCGGTCCGCAGTTCGGCTGGACCCTCGTCCAGGGCGCCTTCGGCCTGCTGCTGGGCATCCTGGTGCTGGCCTCCTGGCCGAGCAGCAGCCAGTACGTCATCGGCACCTTCTTCTCCCTCGCCCTGCTCTTCGACGGGCTCGGGCTGATCGCCACCGGGTACGGCGGGCGCCGCATCGTCGGCATGGTCTCCGACCGGCTCGGCGACGCGGAGGACGGGCCCGCCGGTCCCGGCGGTGCCGCGGCGGGGGAGCGCCCGTCCGGTCCGGAAGCGTCCCCCACCAAACCCGTACAACCCGAATAGTTCGCCAAGACGGCACAAGGCAGGCAGGAACGGTCGCTTCAGCATTCGGTTCGTGCGAACCCGGTCAGAAGTGCTCGATATGCGCTGACTTCTGTTCAGGACTTCGGTGCGGAGCGCCGCGTTACCAACACTCGACGTGTGGTGACAATCGAGCGCGAGGGTGGCGACCGGGCGATGGACGACCAAGGGCGCGGGTCCGGCCCACGCCCGCAGGGCGCGGAGGGACCCGCCGACACCGGGACCGTCGATCCGCTGCCGTACGAAGGGGTGTGGCGGTTCACCGCACCCGCCGTCGACGCCTCCGTCCCCCAGGCACGCCGTGCCGTCCGGGACCTGCTGCTGCGCCAGGGAGTCCCGGTCGCCGACGACGTGGCGTACGGCCTGCTGCTGATCGTCTCGGAGCTGGTCACCAACGCCGTACGGCACGCGGCCCTGCTGTCCCCGATGCTCGCCGTCGAGGTCGCCGTCGGCGCCGAATGGGTGCGGGTGGCCGTCGAGGACAACCACCCCTACCGCCCGACCGCCCTGGAGACGGACCACGCCCGCACCGGTGGCCGGGGCCTGCTGCTCGTGCGCGAGATCACCCGCGAGGCCGGCGGCGTCTGCGACGTCGAGCACACCGCGAACGGCGGCAAGGTGATCTGGGCCGCCCTGCCGCTCAGGACCGCCCGGGCCTGACCGGGCCGGGTCCCCGCACGGCCGACGGGCCGGCCGGGAGCACCCCCGGCCGGCCCGTCCGCGCCGGCCTGCGACGCGTGCGTACGGGACCGGTCACCAGCCCGCCGACGACCCCGTCAGCTCGCGCACCGCCGGACGCGCCGCGTCCAGCACCGTCATGAACCACGCCGAGAACGTGTCCCGGCCGTGCCGCTCCGTCAGCTCCTCGGGAGTGACGAACGCCGTCGACGCCACCTCCTCCGGGTCGGTGCACAGCGACGACTGCACCATGCCGACGAAGAGGTGGTTGAACTCCTGCTCCACCAGCCCCGACGCGGGGTCGGGGTGGTTGTAGCGGACCGTGCCCGCCTCCGCGAGCAGCGTCGGGGACACCCCCAGCTCCTCGAACGTCCGCCGGGCGGCCGCCGCGAACGGCGCCTCACCCGGGTACGGGTGGCCGCAGCAGCTGTTGGACCACACACCCGGGGAGTGGTACTTGCCCAGCGCCCGCTGCTGCAGCAGCAGCCGGCCGCGCTCGTCGAACAGGAACACCGAGAACGCCCGGTGCAGCCGGCCCGGCGGCTGATGGGCGGAGAGCTTCTCCGCGGTGCCGATCGTCTCGCCGTTCTCGTCGACCAGCTCCAGCAGAATCGCCTCATTGGTGCCGTCCGACGGACTGTGCGTCGCGGTGGCAGGTGTGATCGGCATACCCATCCTTCACTCGGTCTTCGCGCCCCAAGTCTGCCGTACCGATCCGGTGCTCCGGCACTTCACGCGCACCCCGCATGTCCCGGCCGGTACCCGGTCGGGCCGGAAGAGGGGGCCCCGGGGGTGATCGTGCCCGCCCCGGCACGCGGGGAACCGCCGGGGACGGGGGGTGCGGAGGAGTACCCCCGCGCCGGGCGGCGTCCCGCGCGCCCCGCCCGGCTCAGTGCCCGCGCACCCCGTCCGGCTCAGTGGCAGAGCCGCGCCTCGTGCTCCGCGTGGCCGCGCGGCTCCAGCTGGAAGGTGCAGTGCTCCACGTCGAAGTGATCGCCGAGGCAGCTCTGCAGCTCGTGCAGCATCTTCTCGTGCCCGAGCGCGTTGAGGACCTCGGGGCTGACGACCACGTGCGCCGAGAGGACCGGCATGCCGGACGTGATGGTCCAGGCGTGCAGGTCGTGGACGTCCTCGACACCGTCCGTGGCCAGGATGTGCGCCCGCACCTGTGCCATGTCCACGTCCTTGGGGGCGGCCTCCAGCAGCACGTCCAGCGTCTCCCGCAGCAGCTTCACCGTGCGGGGCACGATCATCAGGGCGATCACCAGGGAGGCGATCGGGTCGGCGGCCGTCCAGCCCGTGGTGACGATCACCACGGCGGCCAGGATCACCGCGACCGAGCCGAGCGCGTCCGCCGCCACCTCCAGGAAGGCGCCGCGCACGTTCAGGCTCTCCTTCTGCCCGCGCATCAGGAGCATCAGCGACACCAGATTGGCGGCCAGGCCGATCGCGCCGAACACCAGGGCCACGCCGCCCTTGGTGTCCGCCGGGGTGACGAACCGCTCCACCGCCTCGTAGAGGACGTAGCCGCCGACGACGAGCAGCAGCAGACAGTTGGCGAGGGCGGCGAGTATCTCCGCGCGGGCCAGGCCGAAGGTGCGGCGCTCGCTCGGCGGGCGGTTCGCGAAGTGGATCGCGAGCAGCGCCACACCGAGGCCCACCGCGTCCGTCGCCATGTGGGCCGCGTCCGCGACCAGGGCGAGCGAGTCGGCGAGCAGACCGCCGACGATCTGGACGACCATGACCCCGAGGGTGATCGCCAGCGCGGCCCGCAGTCTGCCGCGGTACGCGGCGCTCGCGGTACCGCCGGCCGGCGCGCCGTGCGCGTGCCCGTGATCGTGCCCAACCCCCATGAGAACCGCCCTTCCGTGACCCGTCCGGACCACAGTCAACTACGGGGAGGGGGTATCTGCAACGCGGCACTGAACACCGTTGTCATGTGCCCTGACCTGCGCAAACGTTGCGCAGGTCACAGGCGGGCCGGTCGCGCCCGTGCGCCGCGCCCCGGCGGCACCGGTGGGGCGGGCGCCCCGGCCGGTCAGCGGCCGTGGTGCAGCTGCCAGCCCCGCCAGGCGGACTC
>NZ_JAAGMD010000169.1 GCF_010548465.1 Streptomyces sp. SID14436
CCCCGGACGCAGGACCCCGCCTCGCCCCGGACGCCGGGCCCGGCCCCGCCCCCGAGGCGGACCCGGAGTCCGCCGACGCGCCGTCGGCGGCAGTGGCCCGGGAGGGCTGGTTCGGCTGGCGGAGCCGGTGGCCGCGGGCCTCGCGCGGGGTCACCGTGGGGACGACGGTGCTGGCCGGCGCGCTGGTGCTGTTCGCGCTGCTGGTGCCGAACCGGGTGGAACGGCTCACGCCCGAGGCGTTCCTGCGCATCCCCGCCGAGGGCATCCTCCTCGCGGCCCTGCTGCTCGTGCTGCCGCCCCGGCCCCGGCGCATCACGGCGGTCGTGACGGGTGTCCTGCTCGGGCTGCTCACCGTGCTGAAGTTCCTCGACATGGGCTTCTACCAGGTGCTGGCCCGGCCGTTCGACCTGGTGCTCGACTGGATCCTGCTGGACGACGCGACGGACTTCGTCCGCGAGTCGTTCGGCCGGGGCGGTCAGATCCTGGCAGTCGCCGGAGTGCTCGTGCTGTTCGTGCTGCTGCTCCTGCTCATGACGCTCGCCACGGCCCGGCTGACCCGCCTCATGGCCCGGCACCGTCCCGTCGCCGCGCGCACGACGCTGGTCCTGTGCGTCGTGTGGATCACCTGCGTCACCCTGGGCGTGCAGGTCTCCGGCGTGCCCGTCGCCACCAAGGGCACCACGGAGATGCTGGGCAACCGGGTGGAACAGGTGCGCGCGGGCATCCGGGACGCCCGCGTGTTCAAGAAGGAGGCGGCAGTCGACGCGTTCGCGGACACCCCGCCCGACCAGCTGCTGACCGGGCTGCGCGGCAAGGACGTGCTGTTCACGTTCATCGAGAGCTACGGCCGGACCGCGATCGACCATCCGGAGATGGCCGCGGAGACCGACGCGGCGCTGACCGAGGGCACCCGCCGGCTGGACGCGGCCGGATTCGGGTCCCGCAGCGGATGGCTGAAGTCCCCCGTGACCGGCGCCGGCAGCTGGCTGGCCCACTCCACCTTCCTGTCCGGCCTGTGGATCAAGAACCAGCAGCGCTACCGCAGCCTGACGACCAGCGACCGGATGACCCTCACCAGCTACTTCCGCCGGGCCGGGGACTGGCGCACCGTCGGCATCGTGCCGGGGGTGCGGCGGGCCTGGCCGGAGGGGAAGTTCTTCGGCCTGGACCACATCTACGACTCCGAGCACCTCGGCTATCACGGCCCGTACTTCAGCTGGACGCCCGTGCCCGACCAGTTCAGCATGGAGGCGTTCGAGCGGCTGGAGCACGGCAAGGAGGACCGCCCGCCGATCATGGCGGAGATCATCCTGGCGTCCAGTCACAACCCCTGGTCCCCCATCGCGCGCATGATCGACTGGGAGGACCTCGGGGACGGGTCGGTCTTCCACCGGATCAAGGAGGAGGGCACCGACCCCAAGGAGGTCTGGAAGAGCCCGGAGAGCATCCGGACCGAGTACCGGCGGGCCGTGGAGTACTCGCTGCGCAGCCTGATCGAATGGATCGAGCGGTACGGCGACGAGGACACCGTGGTGGTGTTCCTCGGCGACCACCAGCCGGTCCCGGCGGTCGTCGACGGCAGCCCCAGCAAGGAGGTGCCGGTGACGGTCGTGGCCCGCGACAAGAAGGTGCTCGACCGGATCGACGACTGGGGCTGGACCGACGGTCTCAAGCCCGCCCCGGACGCGCCGAGTTGGGGCATGGACCGGTTCCGCGACCGTTTCATGACGGCCTACGGACCGGACGGCGGGACAGCCGGGCCCCTCGGCCCGCGGGACTGACCGGGCCGCGGAAATTCGTGCGGGTCCCCCTCTTGCCCTCGCGGCGTACGCCTGGATTACTGATGTCCGGAGGATCGACCGAACGATCGGTCGCCTGTGACGCGAGGGTGAGGAGACAGTCGGATGACCGAGGCGGCGGACCTGCTGGACCCGGCGGAACGGCTGGACGAGGCGGGGCTGGGGGCGCTGCAACTGGAGCGGCTGCGGGCCTCGCTGCGGCACGCCTACGACCATGTGCCGCACTACCGGCAGTCGTTCGACAAGGCCGGTGTCCACCCCGACGACTGCCGTTCGCTCGCCGATCTGGCCCGGTTCCCGTTCACCACCAAGGCGGACCTGCGGGCGCACTACCCCTACGGCATGTTCGCGGTGCCCCGGGAGCGCCTGCGCCGTATCCACGCCTCCAGCGGCACCACCGGCCGGCCGACGGTCGTCGGCTACACCGAGGACGACCTGTCCATGTGGTCGGACATGGTGGCCCGTTCGATCCGCGCGGCCGGCGGACGGCCCGGGGACACGGCCCATGTGGCGTACGGCTACGGCCTGTTCACGGGGGGTCTGGGCGCCCACTACGGTGCCGAGCGGCTCGGCTGCACGGTGATTCCCGCCTCCGGCGGCATGACGGCCCGCCAGGTGACCCTGATCCAGGATCTGCGGCCCAGGATCATCATGGTGACGCCGTCCTACATGCTGACGCTGCTGGACGAGTTCGAACGGCAGGGCATCGATCCGCGGAGCACCTCACTGGAGGTGGGGATCTTCGGGGCGGAGCCGTGGACGGAGCAGATGCGGGCCGAGATCGAGGAGCGGTTCGCGATCGACGCCGTCGACATCTACGGCCTGTCCGAGGTGATCGGCCCCGGGGTGGCGCAGGAGTGCGTGGAGACCAAGGACGGACTGCACATCTGGGAGGACCACTTCTACCCGGAGGTCGTGGACCCGGTCACCGGTGAGGTGCTGCCGGACGGCGAACGCGGCGAGCTGGTGTTCACCTCGCTGACCAAGGAGGCCATGCCGATCGTCCGGTACCGGACGCGGGACCTGACCCGGCTGCTGCCGGGCACGGCGCGGGTGTTCCGGCGGATGGAGAAGATCACCGGCCGCAGCGACGACATGGTCATCCTGCGCGGGGTCAACCTCTTCCCCACGCAGATCGAGGAGATCGTGCTGCGCACCCCGGGGGTCGCCCCGCACTTCCAGCTGCGGCTCACCCGGGAGGGCCGCCTGGACCGCCTCACGGTCCGGGCGGAGGCACGGCCCGACGCCGACAGCGGGACGCGGGAGAAGGCGGCCCGGTCCGTCGAGGCGGCCGTGAAGGAGGGCATCGGGGTGTCGGTCACGGTGGAGATCGTGGATCCGGAGACCCTGGAGCGGTCCGTGGGCAAGATCCGCCGGATCGTCGACCTGCGGGCCGGATAGCACCTCCCGCACCGCGCGGCCCGGGACCCGTCACGCCCGGGCCGGGCCACGGCTCATCCGGTGAAGCGGTCCCGCAGTTCGCGTTTGAGGATCTTCCCGCTGGCGTTGCGCGGGAGTTCGTCGACGAACAGCACCTTCTTGGGCGCCTTGAACGAGGAGAGCCGCTCGCGGGCGTGGGCGATCAGCTCCTGCTCCAGCGCGTCCCCGCCGGCGTCGCCGCGCGGCACGACGACCGCGGTGACGGCCTCCACCCAGCGGTCGTCGGGCAGGCCGATCACGGCGGCCTCGGCGACCGCCTCGTGGGTGTAGAGCGCGTCCTCGACCTGCCGTGAGGCGACCAGCACACCACCGGAGTTGATGACGTCCTTCACCCGGTCGACGATCGTGAAGTAGCCGTCGGCGTCGCGCACCGCGAGGTCGCCGGAGTGGAACCAGCCGTCCCGGAACGCCTCGGCGGTCTCCTCGGGCTTGTCCCAGTAGCCCTCGCAGAGCTGCGGGGAGCGGTAGACGATCTCGCCGGGCGTCCCGTCGGGGACGTCCTTGCCGTCCTCGTCGACCACCCGCGCGTCGACGAACAGGACGGTCCGCCCGCAGGAGTCCAGCCGCCCCTTGTGCTCGGCCGGGCCGAGGACGGTGGCCAGCGGGCCGATCTCGCTCTGGCCGAAGCAGTTGTAGAAGGCCAGCGAGGGCAGTCGTTCCCGCAGCCGCTCCAGGACGGGCACCGGCATGATCGAGGCACCGTAGTACGCCTTGCGCAGTCCGCTGAGGTCGCGGGTGGCGAAGTCGGGGCGGTTGGCGAGGGCGATCCAGACGGTCGGCGGCGCGAACAGGCTGTCCGCGCGGTCCGCCTCGACCAGGTCGAAGATGCGGTCGCCGTCCGGGGCGTCCAGGACGATGTTGGTGGCGCCGACGGCGAGGTAGGGCATCAGGAAGACGTGCATCTGCGCCGAGTGGTACAGCGGCAGGGAGTGGACGGGCCGGTCGCCGGCCGACAGGTCGAGCGCGGTGATGGCGCTCAGGTACTCGTGCACCAGGGCCCGGTGGGTCATCATCGCGCCCTTGGGCTGCGCGGTGGTGCCGGAGGTGTACAGCAGCTGCACCAGGTCCTCGGTGCGTGGCTCGGGGCCGTCGTAGGGGTCGGCGCCGGCCTGCCGGGCGAGCAGCGCGTCGTCGGTGGCGCGCAGCGGCAGGACGGGCACGCCCGCGGGGAGCCGGGCGGTGAGGCCGGGGTCGGCGAGGACGAGGGAGCTGCCGGACTGGCCGACGAGGTAGGCGAGGTCGTCGCCGGTCAGGTTCTGGTTGACCGGGACGTGCACCAGGCCCGCGCGGGCGCAGGCGAGGAAGGCGATCAGGTAGGCGTCGGAGTTGTGCCCGTAGGCGGCGACCCGGTCGCCCGGGGACAGCCCCTCGGCGAGCAGGACGCCCGCCGCGCGGGAGACCGCGCTGTCGAGTTCGCCGTAGGTCCAGGTGCGGTCGCCGTACTCGACGGCGACGCGGGCCGGCGTGCGCCGGGCGCTGCGTCGCAGGAGTCCGTCCACCGTGCTGCCGTGTCCTGCCGTCATGACTGACGATCCTCGGTTCACGGCCGGGGAAGGTCAAGGGACGCGGCGGCGCGGGCGGGGCCCGGTTCGTGGCCCGGGGCCGGTTCGACGACCGCCTTGACCTCCTCGCCCCGGTCGTCCTGCGGGATGCCGAAGGCGGCGGCGTCGGCGACGGCGGGGAAGGGCGTGAAGCCGAAGACGGCGTGCTCGGTTCCGAGGGTGCGGCTCAGCTCCGTCTGCAGGGGCGCAGGATGCCGCAGCCGGCCGCACCACGGAAGGGCTTTTCTGACGCTTCGTCAGTTCCGCGTCCGGGGGACGCCGGGCACCGGACTTCCCGCCCGGCGCGCACGCCCCATTGACACATCCCGCACCTGACAGGAAAGTTTCACCCCGCGAGACGATCCCGAAAGATTCTTTCAGGCCGGGTGCGGCCCCGAACACGGGAGGTACGTCATGGCGGACGCGGCGGCACACGGAATGACCCGTCGTCAACTGGGCGCACGGGCAGCGGCCCTGGGGGGCGCGCTGGTGTTCGCCGCCCTCCCCGCCGACCCCGCCGCGGCCGGCCCCGGGCAGGGCGGCCGCCACCCGACCCTGCGGTACGGATCGCCGCGGCGCGCCGGTCTGCTGTCCGGGCCCCTGCGCCGGCTGGTCACCGACGCCGAGGCGTTCCTCGGCCCCTCCCCCGCCCACCCCTGGTACGCGGGCGCCGTGCTGCTCGCCGGGCGCGGCGGCACCATCGCGCTGCACGAGCCCATCGGCATGGCGGTGCGCTACCGGGCGTACGACGAGGAGACCGACACCGGCGTCGAGTTCCCCCCGGACCGGCAGATCCCCATGGCCAGGGACACCGTCTTCGACCTGGCGTCGGTGTCCAAGCTGTTCACCTCGATCCTCGCCGTGCAGCAGATCGAGCGGGGCGCCGTGGAGCTGGAGGGGAAGGTCGCCTCCTACCTGCCCGGCTTCGGCCGGGCGGGCAAGGAGGACGTGACGGTCCGCCAGCTGCTCACCCACACCTCCGGATTCCGCGCGTGGATCCCGCTCTACACGGCCCCCACCCGCGAGGAGAAGATCCGGCTGGTGTACGACGAGGAGCCGGTCGGCGCGCCGGGCACCGCGTACCTGTACTCCGACCTGAACCTGATCTCGCTCCAGCTGCTCCTGGAGCGGGTCACCGGACGCAGCCTGGACGTGCTGCTGCGGGACGACATCACCGGCCCGCTGGGCATGCGCCGCACCCGCTACAACCCGCCGGCCGCCTGGCGCCCGCGGATCGCCGCCACGGAGGACGCGCGCCGGCCCTGGTCGGGCCTGGACCGGGGACTGGTGTGGGGCGAGGTGCACGACGAGAACGCCCACAGCCTGGGCGGGGTGGCGGGTCACGCCGGGGTGTTCTCCACCGCGCGGGACCTGGCGGTGCTCGGGCGGACCCTGCTCAACGGCGGCGTGTACGGCGGGGCGCGCGTCCTGCGCCCGGAGTCGGTGGAGCTGATGTTCACCGACTTCAACACCGGCTTCCCCGGCGACGAGCACGGGCTGGGCTTCGAGCTGTACCAGCACTGGTACATGGGCGCGATGGCCACCCCGCGCACGGCCGGCCACACCGGCTTCACCGGGACGTCCCTGGTCCTGGACCCCACCACCGACTCGTTCCTCGTCGTCCTGGGCAACTCCGTCCACCCGGTGCGCAGCTGGCGCTCCGGCTCGGCTCCCCGGGTGGCCACGGCCAACCAGCTGGCCCGTGCGGTGCCGGTGCGGCCGGCCCGGGGACGGACGGCCTGGTTCTCCGGCATGGAGAGCTCGGCCACGGCCACCCTCACGCTGCCCGCGCTGGACACCTCGGCCGGCGGTGCCCGCCTGCGCTGCGCCCTGTGGTGGGACACCGAACCGGGCTCCGACACGCTGGTGCTGGAGGCGTCCACCGACGGCGGCACGGCCTGGTCGCCGGTGCCGTTCGACACCCGGCGGCCGGGAGCGGAGTCCCGTCCGCACCCCTCGGGTGCGGCCACCGGCTGGTCGGGCCGCGTCTGGCACACGCTCGGCGCGGCCCTGCCCGCCGCGCGGAACCTCACCCTGCGCTGGCGCTACGCGACCGACCGGCTGTACGTCGGGCGGGGCGCCTACGTGGACGCCCTGCGCGTGGAGACGTCCCGCGGCGTCCTCTTCGACGAGGAACGGCCCGCGGACGCGGCCCGCGTCACCGCCCTGGGGTGGGAGCGGTCGGCCGACTGAGCGACAGCCGGGCGAGCCGCCTCGCGCGCCCGGCCCGTCCCGCTGTCACCCGTCCCCGGCCTCCAGCACCGCCATGGCCGCGTTGTGGCCCGGGACGCCGCTGACCCCGCCGCCGCGCACCGCGCCCGCGCCGCACAGCAGGACGTTGGCGTGCCGGGTCTCCACGCCCCAGCGGCCGGTGCCCTCCTGGGCGTGGGGCCAGGACAGCTCGCGGTGGAAGATGTTGCCGCCGGGCAGCCCGAGGTCGTGCTCCAGGTCCAGCGGGGTGCGGGCCTCCAGGCAGGGGCGCCCGTCCGCGTCGCGGGCCAGGCAGTCGGCGAGCGGTTCCGCCAGGTGCGCGTCGAGCTGGGCGAGGGTGGCGGCCAGGAGCTGCTCGCGTGTGGCGTCGTTGTCCTGCTCGAACAGCCGGGCCGGGGTGTGCAGTCCGAAGAGGGTGAGCGTGTGGAAGCCCCGCGCGGCCAGGTCCGGGCCGAGGATGCCGGGGTCGGTGAGGGAGTGGCAGTAGATCTCGGAGGGCGGTGCCTCCGGCAGCTTTCCGGCGGCGGCCTGGGCGTGCGCGGCGGCCAGCTGGCCGTACCCCTCGGCGATGTGGAAGGTCCCGGCGAACGCCTCGCGGGGGTCGACGGAGGTGTCGCGCAGCCGGGGCAGCCGTTCGAGCAGCATGTTCACCTTGAGCTGGGCGCCTTCCGCCGGGTGCGGCGGGGTGTCGCCGGTGAGGGCGGCGAGCGCCTGCGGTGAGGCGTTGACCAGCACGTGGCGGGCGGCGGCGACGCCCTCGCCGTCGGCGGTGCGGTAGGCGACCTCGGCGCGGCGGCCGTCGGTGTCCACGCGGATTGCCTCGTGGCCGGTGGCGAGGACGGCGCCGGCGGCGCGGGCCGCGTCGGCGAGCGCGTCGGTGAGGGCCCCCATGCCCCCGACGGGCACGTCCCAGGCGCCCGTGCCGCCGCCGATGACGTGGTAGAGGAAGCAGCGGTTCTGGGCCAGCGACGGGTCGTGGGCGTCGGCGAAGGTCCCGATCAGCGCGTCGGTGAGGACGACGCCGCGCACCAGGTCGTCGGAGAAGTGGTCCTCGACGGCGACCCCGATCGGCTCCTCGAACAGGGTCCGCCAGGCCGTCTCGTCGTCGACGGCGCGGCGCAGTGCCTCGCGGGTCGGCAGCGGTTCGGTGAGGGTGGGGAAGACCCGTTCGGCGACGCGGCCGGTCAGGGCGTAGAAGCGGCGCCACGCCTCGTACTCGCGGTCGGAGCCGGTGAGCCGGGCGAAGGCCGCCCGGGTGCGCTCCTCGCCGCCGCCGACCAGCAGACCGGTGGGCCGCCCGTCCCGCACGGTGGGCGTGTACGACGAGATGGAGCGGGTGCGCAGCCGGAAGTCGAGGCCCAGGTCGCTCACGATCTTCCCGGGCAGCAGGCTCACGAGGTACGAGTACCGGGACAGCCGGGCGTCGACCCCGGCGAACGGGCGGGTGGAAACCGCCGCCCCGCCGGTGTGGTCCAGGCGCTCCAGGACGAGCACGGAGCGTCCGGCGCGGGCCAGGTAGGCGGCGGCGACCAGGCCGTTGTGGCCGCCGCCGACGATGACGACGTCGTAGGTTCCGGTTCCCTCGGGTGCGGTCATGGTTCTTGGTAGCACGCGGTGATCCTCAGCGGCCAGACGGCACCCCCGGCCCGCCGGGCCTCAGGCGCCCCCGGCGACCCCCTGCTGCCGCAGGGCCGCCACGGTGCGGTACACCTCGGCCGCCTCGCCGGTCCGGTCCAGCCGCTGCAGGCACTGCGCCTCGTCGTTGCGGGCGGCGAGGGTGTCGGGGTGGCCCGCGCCGAGCACCCGCTCGCGGGCGTCCGCCACCCTCCGGTAGTCGGTCAGCGCGTCGGCCCAGCGGCCCAGCCAGCCCAGGGCCACGGCGATCTCCCGGCGGCTGACGAGCGTGTCGGCGTGGTCGGCGCCCAGGGCGCGCTCGCGCAGCGCGCACACGGCGCGCGCCTCGGCGAGGGCCTCCTCCCAGCGTCCGAGCCGGCCGAGGGCGACGCCCAGGCCGTGCCGGGTCCGCAGCGTCTCGGGATGGTCCGCGCCCTGCACCCGGGTCCGGTCCGCCACCAGCACACGGTAGACCTCCAGCGCCTCGGCGGTGCGGCCGAGGCGGCCCAGGCCGACGGCGGTCTCGTAGCGGGCGGCCAGGGTGTCCGGATGGTCCGCGCCGAGTGCCGCGGCACGGGCCCGCGCGACCTCCCGGTGCAGTTCCAGCGCCTGGTCCCAGCGGCCCAGCTGGCCCAGGGTGTACGCCACTTCGAAGCGGGTCGCGAGGGTGTCGGGGTGCTCGGCGCCCAGCACCCGCGCGCGGGCCGCCGCGACGTCGCGGGCCATGGTGCAGGAGTCCTCCAGACGGCCGAGCCGGCCGAGGTTGAAGGCCAGGTCGTGGCGGCAGCGCAGGGTGTCCGGGTGGTCGGGGCCCTGGGTGCGCTCCCGGGCGGCGAGCACCGCCAGGTACGTCTGGTGGGCCTCGAAGGGGCGGCCCATGCGGCCGAGCACGTGGGCCTTCTCCTGCCGGGCGGCGAGGGTGTCGGCGTGGTCGGCGCCGAGCACGCGCCGGCGGGCGTCGGTCACCTGCCGGAACTCGCGCAGCGCGTCGGCGGCGCGGCCGGTGCGGCTGAGGCTGAGCGCGACCTCGTGGCGGCTGGAGAGGGTGTCGGGGTGGTCGGGGCCGAGGAGGTGCTCGCGTTCGGCGGCGACCGCGCGGTGCACCTCGCCCGCCTCCGTCCAGCGGCCCAGGCGCCCCAGGCTCAGGCCCGCGTTGTGCCG
>NZ_JAAGMD010000194.1 GCF_010548465.1 Streptomyces sp. SID14436
AGCGCCCCCGGCGGCAGGGCGCTCGCCGGCGCGGGCACCACCGGCTCGCCCGCCTCCTCCGGCGCGGCGAGCCCGATCCGCAGGGCGTCCAGCCGCACACCCTCCACCGCCCGTGCCGCCGACCGCAGGACCGACGCCGCGGCCCGCTCGGCGATCCATGCCCCGTCCCGGGGCCCGCCCAGGGGGAGGAACCGTCCCAGCCCCACCTGTTCCCGCACCGCTCGCGTCCACCGATCCGCCGTCATTCCTCCAGCCTGCCGTATCCCTGGCGCGCGATCACGCAACCGCGCATACCGTGGTCATGAGGACCACGACCGGAAGGACGCGCGGCATGACCGACATGACCGAGGGCGGCTCCACGAGGGCCGCCGAGCTGGAGAAGACGTCGAACGAGACCTCCCCGCGCAAGGGGCAGGCCACCCGGCGCGGCGGCGGCGACCCGGCCGGCCGGGGCCGGACCACCATCGCCGACGGCGTGGTCGAGAAGATCGCGGGCATGGCCGCCCGGGACGTCCTCGGCGTGCACGCCATGGGCAGCGGACTCTCCCGCACCTTCGGCGCCGTCCGCGACCGGGTGCCCGGCGGGACCAAGTCGGTGGCCCGGGGGGTGAAGGCCGAGGTCGGCGAGGTGCAGACCGCGCTGGACCTGGAGATCGTCGTCGACTACGGGGTGTCCATCAAGGACGTCGCCCGGGCCGTGCGGGAGAACGTCATCGCGGCGGTGGAGCGGATGACGGGCCTGGAGGTCGTCGAGGTCAACATCGCGGTCAGCGATGTGAAACTGCCCGACGAGGAGGACGACGAGGAGCCGGAGTCCCGGCTTCAGTGAGCCGCCGGCCGGGCAGACGGACAGGCAGACGCACGACGGACGGCGCCGCGGACCGACGGCGGCGCGGCGGGACACGGGCGCGCGGCCACGGCGGCGCGCCCACGGGGACGAGCGGTGACGTACGGCTGAGGAGCTGAGGAGCGCACCATGAACATGGCCGTGGTCGGCATGATCGCCGGCATGGCACTGGGCTTCGCCGGATACTTCGGCGGGTTCGGGGCATTTCTGCTGGTGGCGGCCCTGGGCGCCGTGGGGTTCGTCGTCGGGCGGTTCCTCCAGGGAGACCTGGAACTCGGTGACCTCTTCCGTCCCCGTGACGAACGGCGGCGGTGACGCCGGTGAACACGGTGGCCGGTGAACTCGGCCGCGGCCCGGCCGTCGTGACGCCGGGCGAGCGCGGTGCGACCCGGATCGCCGACCGGGTGATCGCCAAGATCGCCTCCCGGGCGGCGCGCGAGGCGGTGGAACCGCTGCCGCCGGACGCTGCTGCCCCGCACGCGACGGTCGTCGTCCACCACGACACCGCCCGCTTCCGGGTGCACGTCGAGCTCGACTACCCGGGCGACCTCGGCGACCGCTGTGCGCGGGTGCGCCGCAGGGTGACCGAGCGGGTGACCGATCTGGTCGACCTGCACGTCACCGAGGTCGTCGTGCAGGTGGAGCGGCTGCACCTGGCGGCGGCCCTCGGCGCGGCCCGGGGGAGGACGCGGTGAGCGGGCCCCCGGACACCGGGACGGACGCGCAGACCACCGGACGCCCCGGACCCGGTCCCGGGACCGAGGAGGCACCCGGCGGGCACCGGCGTCTGTGGTCCGCGCGCCGTGTTCCCGCGGCCCTGCTGGCCCTCGCCCTCCTGGTGGTGGCGGGCGCCTTCCTCTACGACGTGGCCGCCGTCCGCGCCGGCCGGCCCGCCATGGCCTGGCGCCGGGAACTGGCCCGGCAGCTCGCCGAACGCCCCCTGGACGACATCTGGGTGCTGGTCGGCGCCGGTGCCGCCGCCGCGCTCGGACTGTGGCTGCTCCTCCTCGCGCTCACCCCCGGCCTGCGTGCCCTGCTCCCCATGCGGCGCACCCACCCCGACGTGCGGGCCGCGCTGCACCGGGACGCGGCGGCGATGGTGCTGCGGGACCGTGCGATGGAGGTGGCCGGTGTGCAGTCGGTGCGGGTCCGCACCACCCGGCGCCGGGCCGACGTCCGCGTGGTGTCGCACTTCCGCGAACTGGACGACGTGCGCGGCGACCTGGAAATGGTGCTGGGCGAGGCGGTGCGGGGGCTGGGCCTGGCCCGGCCGCTCGGGCTGTCCCTGCGGGTGCGCCGGCCCGGACGGAAGGGGTGAGGTCCGTGCCCGGAGTCGTCAACCGCGTGCTGCTGGGCGTCGTCGGCCTGGTCCTGCTCGCGCTCGGCGGGTCGGTCCTGGCGATCGGCCTGGGCGCGCCGGCGCCGTCCTGGTGGCTTCACGACGGACGGCACGACGTGCTGCTGGACCAGGCCGAACGCACCCGGTGGCGCTCGGAGGGCTGGTGGTGGCCCGTCGTCATCGCGGTGCTCGCGGTGCTGGTGCTGCTGGCCCTGTGGTGGCTGGTCGCGACGCTGCGCCGGCGGCGTCCGGCCGAGGTGTTCCTCGACACCGGCGACGGCGAGGGCGCCACGGTGCGCGGACGCGCCCTGGAGGACGCGCTGGTCGAGGAGGCGGGCCTGCTGGAGGGCGTCCACCAGGCGCGGGCCCGGCTCACCGGGCGGCGGGACGCGCCGGCCGCCCGGGTCCGGCTCCTCCTGGAACCCGACGTCGACCCCGGCACCGCCCTGGACGCCCTGACCGCCGGCGCGCTCACCCACGCCCGCGAGTCGGCGGGCCTGCAGGCGCTCCCCTGCGAGGTGCGCCTGCGCGCGGTCAAGCACGGCGCGGAGCGGGTGAGCTGACTCCCCGCCGGTCCGTCCCCGCCGGTCCGTCCCCGCCGGTCCGTCCCCGCTGGTCCCCCCGCCGGTCCGGCCCCCGGGTCAGAACCCGTGCCGTACCCCGCCGTCCACCGGCAGCATCACGCCCGAGAGGTAGGACGCCGCGGGCGACAGCAGGAACGCCGCCGTGCGGCCGAACTCCTCCGGGGTGCCGTAGCGGCGCAGGGGGATGCGGGACTCGGCGGCCCTGCGGGTGGTCTCCGGGTCGGCCGACAGGGCGTCCAGCTCCCGGACCCGGTCGGTGTCGATCCGGCCGGGCAGCAGGCCCACCACGCGGATGCCGCGCGGGCCCAGCTCGTCCGCGAGGGACTTGGCGAAGCCGGCGAGCCCGGGACGCAGCCCGTTGGAGATGGTCAGCCCCGGGATCGGCTCGTGCACCGAACCGGACAGCACGAAGCCGATGACGCCGCCCTCGCCGAGTTCCGCCGCGGCCGCGCGGGCCAGCCGCACGGCGCCCAGGAACACCGACTCGAAGGCCGCCCGCCACTGCTCGTCGGTGGTGTCCGCGACGAACCCGGGCGGCGGCCCGCCCACGCTGACGAGGATGCCGTCCAGGCGGTGGAACCGCTCACGCGCGGTCGCGACCAGCCGGGCCGGAGCCTGCGGGTCTGCGTTGTCGACGGCCACCCCGACCGCGTTCGGGCCCAGCGCCGCGGCGGCCTCGGCGACGCTCTTGTCCTCCCGCCCCGTGACGACCACCTTCGCGCCGTCGGCGACCAGCTCGCGCGCGGTGGCGTGGCCCAGCCCGCGGGTCGCCCCGGTGACGACGTACACCCGGTCCTTCAGTCCAAGATCCATGGACCTATCCTGCCTCCTCGCCGCCGAACAGGGCGAGGGCGGTGTTCACCAGACCGATGTGACTGAACGCCTGCGGGACGTTGCCGAGCTGCCGTTCGCCCACCGTGTCGTACTCCTCCGACAGCAGGCCCACGTCGTTGGCGAGCCCCAGCAGCCGCTCGAACAGCTCCCGGGCCTCGCGCGTCCTGCCGGTCATGTGCAGGGCGTCCGCGAGCCAGAACGAGCACACCAGGAAGGTGGCCTCGTCGCCGGGCAGCCCGTCGACCGCGGTCGTCGCCGCCGGCGTGTACCGGCGCAGCAGCCCGTCCCGCCCGAGGTCCGCGCGGATCGCCTCGATGGTGCCGAGCACCCGCGGGTCGTCGGGCGGCAGGAAACCCACCCGCGGGATGAGCAGCAGGGCCGCGTCGAGCTCGCGCGAGCCGTAGGACTGGGTGAAGGTGTTCCGCTCATTGTCGAAGCCCTTCTCGCACACCTCCCGGTGCACCTGGTCGCGCAGCTCGCGCCAGCCGTCGAGGTCGCCGTCGAGCCGCGGGTCGTCCTCCAGGGCGCGCACCGCCCGGTCGGCGGCCACCCACACCATGACCTTCGAGTGCACGAAGTGGCGCCGCCCGCCGCGCACTTCCCACAGTCCCTCGTCCGGCTGCTGCCACACCGTGCGCAGGAACTCCATCAGCACCGTCTGCAGGGCCCACACGTCCGGCTGCGGCGACAGGCCCGAACGGCGGGCCAGGTCAAGGGAGTCCATGACCTCGCCGTACACGTCCAGCTGGAGCTGGTTGACGGCGTCGTTGCCGACCCGGACCGGTGCGGCGCCGCCGAAACCGGACAGCCACGGCAGTTCGAACTCCGGCAGCCGCCGCTCGCCCGCCAGGCCGTACATGATCTGCAGATCGGCGGGGTCTCCGGCGACCGCGCGCAGCAGCCAGTTCCGCCACGCCTCCGCCTCCTCCTGGTACCCGGCCGCCAGCAGCACGTTCAGGGTCAGGGTGGAGTCCCGCAGCCAGCAGAACCTGTAGTCCCAGTTGCGCACCCCGCCCGGGTCCTCCGGCAGCGAGGTGGTGGCCGCGGCGACGATGCCGCCGGTGGGGGCGTAGGTCAGCGCCTTCAGGGTGATCAGCGACCGGACCACCATGTCCCGGTGCGGGCCGTCGTAGCGGCAGCGCGCCGCCCACGCCTGCCAGTCCGCGACACTGTGCCGCAGCGAGGTGTACGGGTCGACGAGCGGCGGGCGCGGCTCGTGGGAGGGGTGCCAGGTCAGCACGAACGCGACCCGCTCGCCCTCCCTGACCGTGAACTCCGAGACGGTGCCCATGTCCTCGCCCCAGGTGCGCACCTCCGGATCGCTGCGCAGCCACACCGAGTCGGGCCCGGCGACCGCCACCCGGTGCCCGTCGGCCCGGCGCACCCACGGCACCACCGAGCCGTAGTCGAAGCGCAGCCGGAGCGTGCTGCGCACGGTCACCTCACCGCGGACGCCCTGCACGATGCGCACCAGGTCGGGTGCCCGGTGGCGCTGCGGCATCAGGTCGGTGACCCGGACGGTGCCCTCGCCGGTGTCCCACTCGGTGTCCAGGACCAGGGTGTCCGGCCGGTAGGCGCGCCGCGTGCAGCGCTCCGCGCCCACGGGGGCGATGCGCCAGTGCCCGTTGTCCTCGTCGCCGAGGAGCCGGGCGAAGCAGGCCGCGGAGTCGAAGCGGGGCAGGCAGAGCCAGTCGACGGAGCCGTCCGTGCCCACCAGGGCAGCGGTCTGTTCGTCGCCGATGAGCGCGTAGTCCTCGATACGGGTCACGAGGTGCGGGTTCCCGGCCTCCCCGGGCCGCAATCAGGGGTGGAGCCGGGGGAGTGACGGGCCGTCGGCGGACGGGGAACCGTTGCCGGAGAAGATGACGCCGGGGTCGGCGGGGGCCTGGTTGAGCACCCACAGCCCGATCAGCACGGCCAGCGCGAAGACGACGGCGACGAGCACCGTGAGGACGAGCCGCCGGCGGCGTTCCCGGCGCAGCCAGGTGCCGCGTGCCGTGCGGTAGGCGTCCGGGTCGGGCAGCACGCCCCCGGCGAGCGCCTGGAGGGCGTCGCGCAGGTCCTGTTCGGTGCGGTCGGCGCCCGGCGGGCGGGGCACGGCCCGGTCGTGGTGCGTGCGGTCCGCACCGGTGCCGGGCGACGGAGTCGCGTCTCGCTGCGTCATCGCCGGGCCTCCATCGCCTGGGTCAGCGCGGCGATGCCGCGCGAGGTGTGCGTCTTGACGGAGCCGCGCGTGATGCCCATCGCGGCGGCGATCTCGCGCTCCTTCAGCCCGAGCCAGTGCCGCAGCACCAGGGCCTCGCGCTGCCGGGCCGGCAGCTGCTGGAGCGCGTCGATCAGCACCCGCTGGTCGTCCCGCAGCAGCGCGGTGTTCTCGGCGGACGCCACGGTGTCGTCCGGCGGGGCCTGCGGCACGACGCGGCGCACGACCTGGAGGTGCCGTATCCGCATCCGGGTCAGATTGCAGACGGTGGAGCGCAGATACGCCTCGGCCGCTCCCACGTCCTTCAGCCGCCGCCACTTGCGGTAGATCTGGTAGTACGCCTCGGCCACCACGTTCTCCGGGTCGTCGGCGCCGAGCAGCACGGCCAGCCGCAGCATGGAGGAGTAGTGGGCCTCGAAGAGGCGGGCGACCCCGGCCTCCCGTTCGAGGTCGGCCGGGCCGGTGACGGGCGGGGTGAGCGGTTCGGCGCGGACCGCCGCCGGGGGTGGTGCCGGGGCGGGCACCGCCGGGGCGGGCGGCAGAGTGCTCGGGGACTGCTGTCGGCGTCTCACGGGTTGTTCGCTCCCGTCTCCGGGCGCCGCCTGACCATCAGGCGGGACGGCAGGTCGGTGGCGTCCGCGCCGCGCGGGACGCCGAGGCGGTGCAGCGCCGCGGTGCAGGCCACCGCGACGGTCAGGTTGAGCACGAGGGCGGCGACCCCCGCGTAGATCTCCAGCGGTCCGCCGCCGGGGCCGAGCGGCACGATCGAGGAGAACCCCTCGCGCACCACCAGCCACGTCCCGGTGACCATGCCGGCGGCCCAGCCGGCGAGCAGCGCCCGCGGGTGCAGCCACCGCGTGTACAGGCCGACCGCCACCGCGGGGAAGACCTGGAGGATCCACACCCCGCCGAGCAGCTGCAGGTTGATGGCGTCCTGGTCGCGCAGCCCGAACACGAACGCCACGGCACCCAGCTTCGCGGTGAGGGACACCGCCTTGGCGATGCGCACCTGGCGTTTCGGGGTGGCCGTCGGATGCACGTACTCCACGTACACGTTCCGCACGAAGCTGGTCGCCGCCGCGATCGACATGACGGCCGCCGGGACCAGCGCGCCGACCACGATCGCGCCGAACACCAGCCCGGCCAGCGGGCCCGGCATGAGCCGGTCGACGAGCATCGGCACGGCCGCCTCCGCGCCGCCCTCGGGCGCGCGCACCCCGGCCGCGAGGGCCGCGATGCCCAGGAAGCCGAACAGGGCCAGCAGCGCGGTCCAGGCCGGCAGCCCCGCCGACACCTTGCGCAGGGTGCGTGGCCCGTCGGCGGCGAAACCGGCGGTGAGGACGTGCGGGTACATCAGCAGGGCCAGCGCGGAGCCGAGGGCGAGGGTGGCGTAGGCGGGCTGCTGCTCGGGGGTCAGCAGCAGCGGGGAGTGGGCCGTGTCCGTGCCGCCGAGCGCGCGGGCCGCCCCGTCGAAGACGGCACCGGGCCCGCCGAAGCGGCGCAGCACCAGCCAGCACACGGCGGTGAGCGAGACGAACACCGCGACCGCCTTCAGGGCCGCGATGACGGTGGGCGCCCGCAGCCCGTGCCGGTAGGTCGCCACCGCCAGGCCGGCGAAGACCGCCACCATCACCAGGTCGCCGGTCGCGCCGTGCGGGTACAGGCCGCCCGCGGCGAGCACCGCCCGGATCCCGAGCAGTTGCAGCGCCAGGTACGGCATCGTCGCGAGGATCCCGGTCAGCGCCACCACCAGCGCCAGGGGCGGCGACCCGTACCGGCCGCGCACGAAGTCGGCAGCGGTGACGTATCCGTGCCGCCGGGCCACGCTCCACAGGCGGCTCAGCAGCACGAAGGCCAGCGGGCAGACGATCACGGTGTACGGCACCGCGAAGAACGCCGGCGCGCCGTTGCCGTACGCCAGCCCCGGGACGGCGGTGAAGGTGTACGCCGTGTAGACGGTGCCGCCGAGCAGCAGCCAGGTCCAGCCGGCCCCGAGGCTGCGGTCGGCCAGCGCCCAGCCCTCCAGCGAGGGCAGCCGGTCGCTCGGCCGGAGCCGGCGCGCCGTGACGGCGAGCAGCGACGCCCCGCCGATCACGGCGAGGAACGTCGTGGTCATGGCGCCGTCGGCCATGCGTCACCGTCCTTGGTGTGCCCTGTACCCGCTGGAGAGTTGCGCCGACGGCCGTGGTGGAGGACAGGAACCGGACGGCCGTCCGTCCCGGGCGCGGCGCGGGCCGCGTCCCCGAGCCCGCAAACTCTCGCACACGCGACGGGCGGCCGGGAGAGGGGCGCAGGTCACGGCTGTCCCGGGCGGCTCCCGGGCGGGGGGAGGGGCCGGCGGGGGCACCGCTCAGACGGTGGCCGGTTCCGATTCCTCGGCGTCCGCGGGCCCGGCTGCCTCCCGGGCGGCCCGCTCCCGCGTCTCACGGCGCACCAGCACGGCCCAGCCGACCGGCACGGCCGCGGCGAACAGCCACCACTGGAGGGCGTAGGCGTAGTTCAGCGCCGTGTTCTCCTCGCCCGGGCTGCCGATCATGCGGGGGCTGCCGCCGCTCGGCTCCGGCGCGGTCTGCACCACGTGGCCGCCGAGCACCTCGGCCTTCAGACGCCGGGCCTCCAGCTCGCTGTTGATCAGCATGATCTGCCGGTCGGGCAGACCTTCGAGGTTCTTGATGCCGCTGGCCTCGGTCGTCTCGTCGGGCATCAGCCGGCCGGTGATCGTGACCTCGCCGGAGGGCGGCGGGGGGATGTCCGGGAAGGTGGTCTGGCTCGGTCCGTCCGAGGGGATCCAGCCCCGGTTGACCAGCAGGATCCTGCCGTCCTGGAGGACGAACGGGGTCAGCACGTGGTAGCCGACCTCGTCGTCGGAGTTCGTGCGGCGGCGGACGACGACCTCCCGGTCCGTGTCGAACCGGCCGGTGGCGGTCACCGTGCGGTACCGCTCCTCGCGGGTGACGGCGTGTCCCGGGGAGGCGAGCCGCTGCACCGGTACGGGCTCCGCGTCCAGCGCCTCGGCGACGAGCCGGTTGCGGGCGGACCGTTCCTCGTAGCGGTCCATCTGCCAGAAGCCCAGCCGGATCATCGTGGGGATGAGCAGCAGGGCGACCAGGGTGATGGTCACCCACTGGCGGGACAACAGGAAGCGGTACACCCCACGACCGTACAACTCGGTCGCGGGGTGCACGGAGGCGGGTACGGCGTCATACCCGGTCGACGATGCCCGCCTTTCCCTCCGCGCGGGCGCAGTGGGCACCGCAGTACCAGTGGCCGTCGGCCTCCACGCCCTGGCCGATGATCTGCACCCGGCAGTGCTCGCAGATCGGGGCCATGCGGTGGATCGCACAGGAGAAGCAGTCGAACACGTGCACGGCCCCCTGGGCGTGCACCTCGAAGGTCATTCCGTAACTGTTGCCGCATACTTCGCATGTCGCCATGCGCCACAGGGTGAGCCGTCGCTCCGCGCGGGGCGAGCGGGCGGCAGGCGCGTCGCCCGGCAATCACCCGTCCGTACGGTCGCGCGGACGGCCGGGCGCGGACCGGCCCGGCTCAGTCCTCCGAGGCGGGTTCGACGTGGCCGAGCAGCTGTCCGAACGCGGCCTCGTCCACCACCGGCGTGCCGAACTGGCGGGCCTTGACCACCTTCGACGTCCCGGACTCGGGGTCGTTGGTGACCAGCAGGCTGGTCAGCCTCGACAGGCTGGTGGCGACATGCAGGCCGGCCTCGGTCGCCCGGTCCTCCAGCAGGTCCCGCTCGACGGAGGTGTCACCGGAAAAGGCGACCCGCATGCCCTGCTTGAGCGGTTTGCCAGGTTCGTACCGTCCCGGGTTGGGGTACGGGCACGCGGGCCGCTTGCGGGAGGGCCGCCAGGTGCCCGGACGGCCGCCGTAGCCGCCCTGCGGTCCGATCCGCGGCCGGTCCGTCCACTCCGTCAGCGGCCGGCACTCGTGCAGCGGCAGCCGCACGTTCCCCGCCGCCGCGGCCCGCAGGCTGGGCCGGAACGCCTCCGCCAGCACCCGCGCGTCGTCCAGCGCGTGGTGCGCCCGCTGCTGCACGACACCGAAGTGCGCGGCGAGCGACTCCAGCTTGTGGTTGGGCAGCGGCAGCCGCAGCTCCTTGGCGAGGGCGATGGTGCACAGCCGCTGCCGCACCGGGGCCTCGACGCGCGCGCGGGCGTACTCCCGGGCGATCATCTGCCAGTCGAACACCGCGTTGTGCGCCACCATGACCCGGCCCCGGAGCCGCTCCGAGAACTCCGCGGCGATGTCGCCGAACAGCGGCGCGCCCTCGAGCGCCTCGCTCGTCAGGCCGTGGATCCACACCGGGCCGGGATCCCGCTCCGGGTTGACCACCGTGTACCAGTGGTCCTCGACCTCGCCGCGCGCGTCCAGCCGGTACACGGCCGCCGAGATGATGCGGTCGTCCCGCGCCAGCCCCGTCGTCTCCACGTCAACGACCGCGTACCCCTGGGGATACGCCGCCGGCCACACGCCGGGGAAGGAGGCAGCGGTCGTCAGGTCTTCGAGCATGGTCACTGAGGATACGGGGCCCGGCCGACAGTGCGGTCCGTCAGGTGCCGTGCGGCACGCGGGCGTTGGGATGCCGGGAATGTCCGCGAGGAGCCCTTTGTGTGGGTGCCGGGGCGTCGCGCGGCCGACGGGCCGGGCGGCCAGGGCGGTGTGCCGGGCCGGGGGCGGAGACAGGGCCCCCGGCCCGACGACGTGTCAGGTCCCGTGTTGCGGCGGGCCGGTGGGCCGCGCCGTCACCAGCGGATCGGCACCGGGAGGGCGGTCAGCAGCCCCGACACTGCCACCACCAGCCCCAGGACGAAGACCTCCGCCCGCGCGGGGGAGCAGGCGGACAGCGGATCGGCCGCCCGGGCCAGCCGGATCCGCGCCCACAGGGCGAGGGCCGCGACCCCCGCCATCAGCAGCACCTTGGCGAGCAGGACCCGGCCGTAGGCGGTCCCGGTGAGCTGCTCCATGATGGTCTCCGGCGGCATGCGGCGCAGCGAACTGCCGATGCCGGTCGCGGTCAGCGCGGCCAGCAGCACGGCGGCCACGCGCGCGTAGAGCCCCAGCAGGGCGCTGCCCGCCTCGGAGATCCGCCACCGCGCGATCGTGCGCAGGGTGTACACCAGGCCGCCCACCCACATCGAGGCACACGTCAGGTGCACCAGCGTCAGGCCGGAACCGAGCAGGGGCGAGTACTCGGTGGTGGGGTGCGCGCGCAGCGCCTCCGCGACGACGACGGCGGCCAGCGGCCACACCTGGGTGCCGGGCCGGGCCGAGGCGGCGCACAGGGCGGCGGCCAGGAAGCCGTTGACCTCCAGGAGGGCCAGCTTGCCGTCCCGGGTGGAGTAGAGGCCGCCGACGTCGATGTCGGCGAGGCCGCTCGGCACGAGGTTGCCGGTGGCCACGACGGAGGCCAGGGCCAGGGCGGCCGCGAAGCCCACGGAGTTGGCCACGGTGGACCAACTGCGGGGCAGCAGCGGGGGAGCGCCGGGCACGGAGCGGACCAGCCGCCGCACGAACAGCTCGCCGACGGGTACGGCCAGCGCCGCGAACAGCACCGTCCGCAACAGGGCTATGCCTCCTGTGCCGGGTGCGGGGTCCTCCCCCGTGCCGTCCAGCGCGGGCGCCGGGCCGAGCAGGGGTATGAGCGCGCCCACCGTCACCAGCACGAGGACGGCGACGGCCGGGCCGATGCCGGAACGCCGCGCGCCCCTGTGCGCACCGGTCGTCCCGGACCTGGGATTTGTCAGAGTCACCCCAGGATCTTCACAAGCACACACAGAGCCGGGCAAGCCCGGGGCGGAAGTGGGTCGCGACATTCCGTGTGTGATGCATGTTTTCCGGGCGCTTTCCGGTGCGAACCTCCGAACGCCGTCGCGGCACGACGCTCGTGCCCCGCCGTCCCGGCCGGGGCGGCGGGGGAGCACCCGCGCGTGCGACGGCCCGGCACGGTCACCGCCCGGCGCGCCCGC
>NZ_JAAGMD010000215.1 GCF_010548465.1 Streptomyces sp. SID14436
GCCCCCGAGCCCGGCGGCCGGCGTGTGCGCCCCCGGGCCCGACGGCCGCGCGTGCGCCCCCGGGCCCGCCTCTCGGCGTGCTCCGGGGGCGCCCGGACCGTCGTCTCTCCCGGTCCCTGCGTCGGCCACCTTTTCAGCCGTCGCCCGTCAACCGCCCACGTACCAGCTGAAGCCGCCGCTGCTGGCGGCCACGGCGAGGAGCACGAGCCAGAGCACCACGGCGACGATGCCGAGGATGATGCCGGCCTTCGCCATCCCGGCGCCGTTCTTCACGGCGGCCTGCCGGTGGGCGATGGCGCCGAAGATGATGGCGAGCGGGCCGAGGATGATGTTCAGGACGAAAAGGCCGACGATGCCGCAGCAAAGGCTCGCGATCGCAAGGCCGTTGGTGCGCGATCCGGAGGACGCAGCAGAGGGACCGCCGTAACTCGTCATGTGGGACTCCCGGTTGTCGGTGACCCGGCCCGAGCGGGCCGCGCCTTGACTGCTTGTCACGTGAACCCCGAATGCCCCGACACCGCGATGCCATGTCCATGGCTCGCCGGGCAAAAAGCCCCTTGTCGGGATTCCGGCGCCCCCGGCCGCCCGAAGGCGCTCACAGTGAGTGACGGAACGTGCCCTCCGGGTCCGGTCCCGAACGCTCACATGGGTGCGGCCGGACGGGGCACCTGTAGTCCGTTCACCAGCGAAGGGAGCCGATCATGGTAGTTGTCGCCGTCATCGCCGTATGCGCGGCCCTGGCCGTCCTGGCCTTCCTCGTCCCCCGCCTGTCCCGGCACCCCGAACGCGGTACGCAGCGCACCCTCGGCGCCGGGGCGCGGGCCGGCGGCAAGGCGCCCGGAGCCCTGGGCCGGCTCCTCAGCAAGCCCTTCCACACCAGCTCACGTGCGGTGAGCCGCAGCGGTTCGGCGGGCCGGCGCTCCCGTGGCCGCATGCCCTTCTGACCGGCCGGGGCACGAGCAGGAGAGCGAGCCGGACCATGAACGCAGAAGACGCGGACCAGCTGCTGGACGGGCTGACGGTGGACAAGCGGCGGCGGGAGCAGCCCATCGTGCTCGACGCCGACGGCAACCCCATCCGGACGTGGCGGGAGAACCACCCCTACGACCACAAGGTGAGCCGCAAGGACTACGAGCGGACCAAACGCGTCCTCCAGATCGAGCTGCTCAAGCTGCAGCGGTGGGTCAAGGACACCGGCGCCCGCCTGGTCGTGGTGTGCGAGGGGCGGGACGCGGCGGGCAAGGGCGGCACGATCCAGCGGCTCACCGAACGGCTCAACCCGCGCGGCGCCCGCGTCGTCGCCCTCGACAAACCGACCGAACGCGAGAAGGGGCAGTGGTACTTCCAGCGGTACATCGCCCACCTGCCGACGGCCGGCGAGATCGTCTTCTTCGACCGCTCCTGGTACAACCGGGCCGGCGTGGAACGCGTGATGGACTACTGCACCAAGGACCAGTACGAACTGTTCCTCGACCAGTGCCCGGCCTTCGAGCGGATGTTGGTCGACGACGGCGTCCTGCTGGTGAAGTTCTGGTTCTCCGTCTCCCGCGCCGAACAGCGCACCCGCTTCGCGATCCGGCAGGTCGACCCGGTGCGCCAGTGGAAGCTGTCACCGACCGACCTGGCGTCGCTGGACCTGTGGGACGACTACACCGAGGCCAAGGTCGACATGTTCCGCGCCACGGACACCCCCCACGCCCCCTGGACCGTCGTCAAGAGCAACGACAAGCGGCGCGCCCGGCTGGAGACGATGCGCAGTCTGCTGTCGCGCATCGACTACGCCAGCAAGGACAGTGCGGCGGTCGGCACCCCCGACCCCCTGATCGTCGGCGCCGCCGACACCCTGCTGGAACCCGGCGAGGAGGACACCAAGCTGTCGCCCACACCGCTGTCCCCCGGCGCGGAGGGCCCGGGCCCGGGCCCGGGCAAGCACCCCGGGCGGGACTGACCCCCGCCACCGCCGCACCCCGCTGCGCGAGCCGGGCGGGCCGAACCAGCCGGCTGCCGCTACGGTTCCTGCGGCTCCTGCGGCTCCTGCGGCTCCTGCGGCTCCTGCGACTGTCAAGACTCGAGGTAGCGCAGGACCGCCAGGATGCGCCGGTTGTAGCCGGTGGCCCGCGGCAGCTCCAGCTTGTCGAAGACGGCGTTGAGGTTCTTCTCCACGGAGCTCAGCGACAGGTGCAGCTTCCCGGCGATGGCCGTGTTGGTGAACCCCTGCGCGAGGGCCTCCAGCACGCTGCGCTCGCGCGGGGTCAGCCGGGCCAGCGGATCCCCGTGCGTGGTGCGGACCAGCAGCTGCCGTACGACCTCAGGATCGATGGCGGCCCCGCCCGCGTGGATCCGCTCCAGGGCGTCGAGGAACTCCTCGACCTGGGCCACCCGGTCCTTGAGCAGGTAGCCGACGCGTTCGGCGCTGGAGGAGAGCAGCCGGGCCGCGTAATTCCGCTCGATGTGCTGCGAGAGCACCAGCACGCCGACGTCCGGGAAGCGCTCCCGGATCTCCACGGCCGCCCGCAGCCCCTCGTCGGTGTGGGTCGGCGGCATCCGGATGTCGGCGACGACGACGTCCGGCCCGAGCTCATCGACCTCCGCGAGCAGCGTCACCGCGTCGTTCAGCGCCGCCACCACCTCGTGGCCCTCGTCGGCGAGCAGCCGGACCAGGCCCTCCCGCAGCAGGGTCGAGTCCTCGGCGAGGATCACGCGCACGGCAGCTCCGCGGAGACGAGTGTGGGTCCCCCGAGGGGGCTGTCGATGTGCAGGACGCCGTCGAGGGCGCCCACCCGGCCGCGCAGCCCGGCCAGCCCGCTGCCGGACGGGTCCGCGCCGCCCCTGCCGTCGTCCTCGACCCGCACGGCGAGCCGCCCCCCGGTGAGCGCCACCCGCACCTCGACGGCGGTGGCCCCCGAGTGCTTGGCGGCGTTGGTGACGGCCTCGGACACCACGAAGTAGGCGGCGGTCTCCACCGGCCGGGGCAGCGGCGCGCCAACCTCGTACCGGAGGCGCAGCGGGAGCGCGCAGCGTTCCGCCACGCCGCCCAGCGCTTCCCTCAGGCCGAGGCTGTCGAGCGCCGACGGGTAGACCCGCCAGGCCACTTCGCGCAGTTCGGTGAGGACGTCCCGGGACTCCTCGTGTGCCTGGAGCAGCAATGCGTCCGCCCGTTCCGGGTCGCGGCTGCGGCGGGCCCGGCCGAGCAGCATGGCCAGCGCGACCAGGCGCTGCTGGACCCCGTCGTGCAGATCGCGTTCGATGCGCCGGCGCTCGGCGTCCACCGCCCGCACGACCGCGGCCCGGCTGGCGGCGAGGGCCTCGATCCGTTGCTGGAGCACTTCCCGTTCGGAGGGGCCGAAGCACTCCCGGACGGCACGGGCGTCCAGGGCGGCGAGGGAGCGCAGGCCCTGCACGTCGAGGAAGAGCAGCACACCGCCCAGCACCGCCTGCGTGAGCAGTTCGCCCCAGCCGAGGCTGCCCCGCACCACCCCGGCCACCAGGACGCCCGCCAGCACCGCGCCGAGACCGAGCAGCCCGAGCACGACCGTGCACAGCAGCCCGGCGAAGCAGCGGACGGCGAGGCAGCGCAGGATCCGGTGGCCGTCGGCCCGGAACCCCTCCGGGAACCGGTCGCCGAAGAACACGGTGCGGCGCAGCCGTTCGAGCCCCGCCAGCCGGCGCGCCCCCGCCATGAGGGCCCGCAGGGCGTGCGCGCGGGTGCGCGGCCACAGCAGGAAGGCGCCGAGGGCGGCCCCGGTGACCAGGAAGTAGAGGGAGCCGAGCAGGGCGGTCGCGCAGCCGAGCAGCACACCCGCACTGCGGCGCGGCCAGGAGGCGAGCGGCGCACCCGGACCGCGGCGCGGCAAGGAGGCGGGCGTCGGCACGGTGCTCCGGCCCGCGACGGGGTCCGCCGACGTACCGAGGCCGTCCGCCGACGCGTCAAGGATGTTCGCCGACCCGCCGGGGGCGTCCGCGGAATCGTGAGGCACGACGTCGGCTCCATCCTCGTGCACGGCGGACGAGCCTAGTGCGGCCCGACGACCCCGGGCAAGATCGTCACGAGCGGTGGCACGGCGACGCCCCGAGCGCGCGCCCGCGGAGAAGGGGAGCCCGCGCATCAGACGCGGCGGTGCCGGGCCGCACCGCGCCCCGCCCTCACCCGCACGGCCACGTACCCGGCGACGGCGAGGAGGCTCACCACGAGGACCCCCTTGCTGAGGACACCGACGTACGCCCCGACCTCGTCCCACTGCTCCCCCAGCCAATAGCCCGCCAGCACCAGGGCACTGTTCCAGACCAGGCTGCCGAGCGCGGTGAGCATCAGGAACAGGGGCATCGGCATCCGCTCGACGCCGGCGGGCACCGAGATCAGGCTGCGGAAGATCGGCACCATCCGGCCGAGGAGGACCGCCTTGGTGCCGTGCCGGGCGAACCACTCCTCGGTGCGCCGCAGATCGGACGTCTTCACCAGCGGCAGCCTCGCCCACAGCGCGTACATCCGCTCCCGGCCGAAGAGCGCGCCGAGCCAGTAGAGGACGACCGCGCCGACCACCGAACCCAGCGTCGTCCAGAACAGCGCCGAGGCCAGGCTCAACTCCCCCTGCCCCGCGGCGAAACCGGCCAGCGGCAGGATGATCTCGCTGGGCAGCGGCGGGAACACGTTCTCCAGCGCGACGAACAGCCCGGCACCGGGAGCACCCAGCGTGTCCACGAGGTCGGCGGCCCACCCGGCGATGCCGCCCGCCGGTTCCTGGGGCAGCGCGAGAGTCGGACGGTGCATGGTCGGCCTCCAGGGGCGCATCGGTGGGGGCGGGGCGGCTGCCCTCTTCCCCCGCCAACCTAGGAACCGGGGACCGGTGGCGGTACGCGGCTTACCACCCGGCCCGCTGAGGGTCCCCGCACCGCGCACCCTGCGGGAAACCGCAGGGCGGAGCACCGCCGGGCGCCGCCCTGCCCCCGGCCGCCGACCTCTCCCCCCGGCCGCCACCGCGCGATCTGAGTACGGACCTGAGTACGCCCACTCATGCCGCACGGCCGTGACGAGCGCCACACTCCACGGCATGACCCATGTACCGCCACCCCGCGAGGAGTTGCGGATCCTCGATGCGGAGTTGTGGCAACTCGACGCCCGCAGAGCCCAGTTGCTGGCCCGTCGGGCCCACCTGATCCGCCTCCTTCACCCGGCGCTGCCCCCTGCACCGCCGGCCGCTCCGCCCACGGCTCCCCGGCGGCCCGAGACCACCGCGCCCCGGGTGCAGAACGTGCTCCTCGTCCTCGGCGGCATCCTGCTGACCGTCGCAGCGATCGCCTTCACCCTGGTCAGCTGGGGTGACATGGGAATCGTCGGGCGGTCCCTGGTGCTCGCGACGGTGACCATGGCGGCACTCGCCGCCCCCGTGTTCCTGCTGAAGCGCGGGCTGCGCTCGACGGCGGAGACGGTGACCGGCCTCGGCCTGGCGCTGACCGTCCTCGACGCGTACGCGCTGCACGAGGCCGCGCTGAACACCGTGGACGGCACGGCGTACGCGGCCGTCGCGGCGGCCGTCCTGGCCGGGACGTGGTGGGCGTACGGCCGCGAAGTGGGCCCGTTGCGCCTCCCGCCCGTCGCCGCACTGGCCGCCGCCCAGTTCCCCCTCGTCCTGGGGGCGGTGGCAGCCGACGCCGGTCCGCACACGACGACGGCCGCACTGCTGCTGACGGCCGCGTTCGACACGGTCGTCGCCCTCCGGACGTCCACGAAGCACCTGCGCGTCGCCGCCGCCGTCGGCGTGTACGGGGCGGGCGGCTGGGGCGTGCCGGCGGCCTGCGTGCTCTCCTGGGAGGCTGTCGGTCCGGGTGCCGTCGCCCGTTCGGCCGCGCTCCTCGCCTTCGCGGCGGCCGTCGCGCTGTACGCGGCGTGGCGCGTCCCGCAGCGGGGTCTCGCCA
>NZ_JAAGMD010000238.1 GCF_010548465.1 Streptomyces sp. SID14436
CCGGACCGCAGCCGCCCGCACCGCAGGACGCCGGCTCGCCGGACGGCGCGGACCCGCACACGTCCCCGGCGCCGTGGCCGCCGCAGCCGCCGCCCGTACGGTGCTCGGGCAGGGTCACCTCGTCGGCACCCTCCACCTCGAACCCGGCGTCCGCGATCATCTCCAGGTCGGCCCGGCCCGCCTGGCCCTCACTGGTGAGGTAGTCGCCCAGGAAGATCGAGTTGGCCAGGTGCAGCGCGAGCGGCTGCATGCTGCGCAGCTGCACCTCGCGGCCGCCGGCGATGCGCACCTCGACGTCCGGGCACACGAACCGGGTCATCGCCAGGATCCGCAGGCAGCGCTGCGGGGTGAGGTTCCACTGCTGGGCGAGCGGGGTGCCCTCGAACGGGATCAGGAAGTTGACCGGCACCGAGTCCGGGTCCAGCTCGCGCAGGGCGAACACCACGTCGACGAGGTCCTCGTCGCTCTCGCCCATGCCCGCGATCAGCCCGGAGCAGGCCGACAGACCGGCCGCGTGCGCCTTGCGCACCGTGTCCACCCGGTCGGCGTACGTGTGGGTGGTGGTGATCTCCCCGTAGGTCGCCTCGGACGTGTTCAGGTTGTGGTTGTAGGCGTCCGCCCCGGCCTCCCGCAGGCGTTCCGCCTGGCCGTCGGAGAGCAGGCCGAGGCAGGCGCACACCTCGACGTCCTCGTTCTGGTCCTTGATGGCCCTGATGGTGTCCGAGACCCGGTCGACGTCCCGGTCGGTCGGACCGCGGCCGCTGGCCACCAGGCAGACCCGCTTGGCCCCGCCCGCCAGACCGGCCGCGGCGGCCTTCGACGCCTCGTCCGGCTTCAGCCACGTGTACTTGAGGATGCCGGCCGTGGAGCCGAGCCGCTGGGAGCAGTAGGAGCAGTCCTCCGGACAGAGGCCGGACTTGAGGTTGACCAGATAGTTCAGTTTCACGCGGCGCCCGAACCAGTGCCGCCGCACCTTCCCGGCCGCGGCCACCACGTCGAGCAGCTCGTCGTCCGACGTCCCGAGGACGGCCAGAGCTTCCTCGCGGGTCGGCGTCTCGCGCCGAAGCCCCTTGTCCACCAGCGTGTTCAGCAGGTCCATGAAAGCCGATCCTGTCCTACTCGACCGCCCCGGGCCAAGGAGACTTCGGACAACAGACCCGCTCGGGCGTGTGGGTATCGCCACACGGTGCTCCCGGGCCGCTCCCGCTAGTGTCTGTGCACTGACTGCGAAGGACCGGAGGGCCCATGGCGTTCGGCTGGATCGAGGAACAGGCGCGGACGCGCCGCCGGGCCGGACTCGTCAGGACGCTGCGTCCGCGCCCCGCCGACGCTCCGCTCGTCGACCTGGCGAGCAACGACTACCTGGGCCTGGCCCGCCACCCGGAGGTGACCGAGGGGGCGGCGCGGGCCGCCCGCACCTGGGGCGGCGGCGCGACCGGCTCCCGGCTCGTCACCGGCAGCACCGAACTGCACGCCGAGCTCGAACGCGAACTGGCCGCGTTCTGCGGCCACGAGTCGGCCCTGGTCTTCTCGTCCGGGTACGCCGCCAACCTCGCCGCGGTCACCGCGCTCGCCCCGCACGGCTCCCTGATCGTCTCCGACGCGGGCAACCACGCCTCCCTCATCGACGGCTGCCGGCTGGCCCGCGGGACCACACAGGTGGCGGCGCACGCCGATCCGGAGGCGGTGCGCAAGGCGCTGTCGGGCCACGACGGGCCCGCCGTCGCGGTGTCCGACACGGTGTTCTCGGTGGACGGGGACGCCGCCCCGCTCACCGCGCTCGCCGCGGCCTGCCGGGAGCACGGCGCGGGCCTGGTGCTCGACGACGCACACGGCCTGGGGGTGCTCGGCGAGGGCGGACGCGGGGCCCCGCACTCGGCCGGGCTGGCGGGTGCCGACGACGTGGTGGTGACGGTCACCCTGTCCAAGTCGCTCGGCAGCCAGGGCGGTGCGGTGCTCGGACCCGCCCGCGTGACGGAGCATCTGGTCAACGCGGCGCGGACGTTCATCTTCGACACGGGTCTGGCGCCCGCCGCGGCGGGCGCCGCACTGGCGGCCCTGCGGCTGCTGCGCCGTGAGCCGGAACGGGCGGCCTGGGCGCACGGTGTGGCCCGCGAGCTGCACGCCCGGCTGACGGCCGCGGGCCTGGACGCGGTGCGTCCCGACGCCGCGGTCGTCTCCGTGCGGGCTCCGTCCCCGGAGCAGGCCGTGCGATGGGCGGCCGACTGCCGGGCGGCCGGTCTGTCCGTGGGCTGCTTCCGTCCCCCTTCCGTGCCCGACGGTGTGTCACGGCTCAGACTGACCGCCCGCGCGGACCTGACCGGGGCGGAGATCGGACGCGCTGTACAGGTGATCGGCGAGACGCGGCCATGAGTCGGCGTGGCACGGCCGTGCGTCGCCCGGCGGGTGGAGGGGCCGGTGGCCGAGGGGCCGTTCAGCCCGTCCCGGCGAGGAAACGCGCCCAGCTGTCGGGGGAGAAGGCCAGCGCGGGTCCGGCCGGGTTCTTGGAGTCGCGCACGGCGAGCAGTCCGGCCCAGGGGCCGTCCGCGGGCCGGGCCGTCTCGACGCAGTTGTTGGCGCCCGTGCTGTAGCTGCTGCGCAGCCACCGCACACCGGGCAGTTCGGTACTGGAAGGAATGGTCCGAGGCGGTGCAGGCATCGTGCCTCCTTACGCGCCGGCGGCTGTCCCGGCGATGAAATCCAACGAGTCCTCGGGTGAAAGGGCGTGGATCGACAGGGCGTCGAAGGCCTCCAGATACGCCCGGAGGTCTTCTTTCCGCTCCAGATAGAGGCTACTCGTCAAGTGGTCGAGAACCACCACATCCAAGTCGGATGTGCGCGAGAACGAAAAGATGACGAAAGGGCCGGTAACGCCGATGTGCGCCCCGGCGGTGAACGGCAGGACCTGTAACCGGACATGGGGCAGGCGCGCGGCCTCCACCAGCCGGTCCAGCTGACGGGCCATCACCCCGGGACCGCCGACCTGACGGCGCAGCACCGCCTCGTCCAGCACCGCGCTCAGCTCCAGCGGCTGCTCCCCGAACAGCACGTCCTGGCGGGCCAGCCGCACCTCCACCAGGGTGTCCAGCCGTTCCTCAGACACCCCCTCCAGCGCGGCCCGGGTCACCTCGCGCGCGTACTCCGGGGTCTGCAGCAGGCCCGGCACCACCGTCGTCTCCAGGGTGCGCATCGCGCCTGCCTGCGACTCCAGGCTGATGAAGTCCCGGTAGGTGGGCGGCAGTACGCCGCGGTAGGCGTGCCACCAGTGGTGCCGGCCGTCGGCGTCGTCCGTGCCGGCCAGCACCATCAGCAGGTCCCGCAGCTGAGCGTCGCCCACGCCGTAGGCGTCGAGAAGTAACCGTACGTCGGCCGGTTTCACCCCGCTGGTGCCCGTCTCGATGCGGCTCACCTTGGACTGGTGCCAGCCGACCAGCCCGGCCGCCTCACCGCTGGTGAGTCCGGCCGAGGTGCGCAGCGCACGCAGCTCGGCACCCAGTTTCCGGCGACGCACGACGGGACCGTGCTGCATGGTCTCCCCCTACTCCTTGCGTGCCGCCCAAATACGCTCTCCCGTGGCAGAGTTCACCGCTTTGAGCGACAGATATATGCATATCCCGGTGGATCGGCGCCCTTCACCCCGCGGGGGTGGCAGTCTGGCGACGAAGCACCAGTGCGGGACCGTACTCCAACCATCCGCTCCGTGTCGGACCGCGGCCCCGTGGAAAGGGACGACTCGCCATGGCAGACCACCTGGAATCATCCGTCACTCTGCCGAGCGATCCCGCCTCGGTCTCCGCGGCCCGGGCCCATGTGGCGGGCGCCCTGGTGGAGTGGGGCATGCCGGCCGACGCGGAGGTGTCCGACAGCGTCCGGCTGATCGTCTCCGAGCTGGCCACCAACGCCGTGCAGCACACCTTCGGGCAGTCCCCGACCTTCCGGGTGGACGTCGGTCTCGTCCGCGACGAGCGGCTGTACGTGGCCGTCACCGACAGCCACCCCAGGTTCCCGCGCAGGCTGCCCGCCGCGGTGCAGCAGGACAACGGGCGGGGGCTCGTCATCATCCGGTGGCTGACCGCGGAGTGCGGCGGCCGGCTGAGGATCCGGCCCACGGGCGAGGGCGGCAAGACGGTGTCCGTGGAGATCCCGTGGACCGTGCCGGCCGAGCCGGTCCCGGCCGCGGGACAGCAGGAACCCTAGGGGCGCCCCCCGGCCGCCGGGCGCGCCCGGCCGGGGAGGGCGGCGGCGTGGGGGCTCAGCGGC
>NZ_JAAGMD010000268.1 GCF_010548465.1 Streptomyces sp. SID14436
CGCCGGTGCCGGCCGCGACGAACCGGGCCCGGCGCGCCCGGGAGCCGTCGGGGCCGGGGTCCTCGTCCGGGGCCGGGGAGGGGGCGTCCGGGCCGGCGGGGTCCCGGGGTGCCTCGTCCGGCTCCGGACGCGTGTCCGGGGGCGTGTCGGAATCGGCGCGTCCACTCATGGCCCGGGAGCGTAGCGGCCGGTGTCCGGGCACCGGGGGCGGGGGCGTGCCCGGGCCGGAGCGGACCGTGCCGTCCCGGGCGGTTCTCCGACACGATGCAGGGGTCACTCACCTCAGCGAGGAGCCCGTTGCCCCATGCCGGACCGCCTTCCGAACCGCCCCGACACCCCGGCCGGCCGCACCCCGGCCGACGACGCCCTGGCCGCCCGTCTGACCCTCCCCCGGTACCCCCGCAGCGCCGCCTACGACGCCCGCTGGACCATCGAGAACCAGATGGGCCCGCACGCGCTGTGGCTGCTGGAGTGGCTGGCCGGGGCCCTGGGGCCCGACGTCCTGCGGCCCGGTGCCCGGGTGCTCGACCTGGGCTGCGGGCGGGCCATGACGTCCGTCTTCCTGGCCCGTGAGTACGACGTCCGGGTCACCGCCGCCGACCTGTGGACCGAGCCCGGGGACAACGCGCGGCGCATCGCCGGCGCCGGGGTCGCCGACCGGGTGCTGCCCGTCCGTGCCGAGGCGCACGACCTGCCCTTCGGGGAGGAGACGTTCGACGCGATCGTCTCCGTCGACGCGTACCAGTACTTCGGCACCGACGACCTGTACCTGCCCACGCTGACCCGGCTGCTGAAGCCGGGGGGCACCGTCGGCGTCGTGGTGCCGGCGCTGCGGGAGGAGATCGACGGGACCGAACCGCCGGAGCACCTGGAGCCGTTCTGGGAGCCGGCCTTCTGGTGCTTCCACTCCCCCGCCTGGTGGCGCCGGCACTGGATGCGCAGCGGGGCGGTGTCCGTGACGGCCGCCGACTGGCAGCCGGACGGCTGGCGCGACTGGCTGCTGTGGTGCGACGTGGTCGCCGAGGAGAGCGGCGACGACTTCCACGTGCGGATGAGCCGGGAGAGCGCGCGGATGCTGCGCGCCGACGAGGGCCGCACGCTGGGCTTCGCCCGCGTGGTGGGCCGCCGCCGCTGAACCGGACGCGCCCGGACACGGAGCGAGGGGCGCACCGGCCGGACCGGTGCACCCCTCGTCGTGCTTCTGGCGGACCAGCCGCCGTCAGACGCCCAGCTTCTCCAGGATCAGTTCCTTGACCCGGGCCGCGTCGGCCTGGCCGCGCGTGGCCTTCATGACCGCGCCGACCAGGGCGCCGACCGCCGCCACCTTGCCGCCGCGGATCTTGTCCGCGACGCCCGGGTTGCCGGCGATGGCCTCCTCGACTGCGGCGGTGAGCGCGCCCTCGTCGGAGACGACCTTCAGGCCGCGCTTCTCCACGACCTCGTCGGGCGTGCCCTCGCCCGCGAGGACGCCCTCGATGACCTGGCGGGCCAGCTTGTCGTTGAGGTCGCCGGAGGTCACCAGCTCCGCGACCCGGGCGACCTGCGCGGGCGTGATGGCCAGCTCGTCCAGGGCCTTGCCCGACTCGTTGGCGCTGCGGGCGAGTTCGCCCATCCACCACTTGCGGGCGGAGGCCGCGTCGGCGCCCGCCTCGATGGTGGCGACGATCGGGTCCAGCGCACCGGCGTTGAGGATCGCCTGCATGTCGGTGCCGGAGATCCCCCAGTCCTCGCGGAGCCGGTTGCGGCGCACCAGCGGCAGCTCGGGCAGCTCGGCGCGCAGCTTCTCGACCCACTCGCGGGACGGGGCGACGGGGACCAGGTCGGGCTCCGGGAAGTACCGGTAGTCCTCGGCCTCCTCCTTCACGCGGCCGGAGGTCGTGGACCCCGTGTCCTCGTGGAAGTGGCGGGTCTCCTGGACGATGGTGCCGCCCGAGTTCAGCACGGCCGCGTGGCGCTGGATCTCGAAGCGGGCGGCCCGCTCGACGGAGCGCAGCGAGTTGACGTTCTTCGTCTCGCTGCGGGTGCCGAACTCCTCGGCGCCCTTCGGCATCAGCGACAGGTTGACGTCGCAGCGCATCTGGCCCATCTCCATACGGGCGTCGGACACGCCGAGCGCCCGGATGAGTTCGCGCAGCTCACGGACGTAGGCCCGCGCGACCTCGGGGGCGCGCTCGCCGGCGCCGGTGATGGGCTTGGTGACGATCTCGATGAGCGGGATGCCGGCCCGGTTGTAGTCGAGCAGGGAGTGGGACGCGCCGTGGATACGGCCGGTGGCGCCGCCGACGTGGGTCGACTTGCCGGTGTCCTCCTCCATGTGGGCGCGCTCGATCTCCACGCGGAAGGTCTCCCCGTCCTCCAGCTGCACGTCGAGGTAGCCGTCGAAGGCGATCGGCTCGTCGTACTGGGAGGTCTGGAAGTTCTTCGGCATGTCCGGATAGAAGTAGTTCTTCCGGGCGAAGCGGCACCATTCGGCGATCTCGCAGTGCAGCGCGAGGCCGATCCTGATCGCCGACTCGACGCCGGTCTCGTTGACGACCGGGAGCGCGCCGGGCAGGCCGAGGCAGACGGGGCAGGTCTGGGTGTTCGGCTCGGCGCCCAGGGCGGTCGCGCAGCCGCAGAACATCTTGGTGCGGGTGCCGAGTTCGACATGGACCTCGAGGCCCATGACGGGGTCGTACGACGCCAGCGCGTCCTCGTACGACACCAGGTCGGTCGTGGTGGTCACGGTGAAACTTCCCTCTCAGCCCAGCAGGACGTCGTCGTCGCCCAGCCGCTTCAGCTCGCGGTAGAGGATGGCGAGGCCGGTGACGATGGCGGCGGCGGACACGGTGGCGTCGATCAGGACCAGGGTGTCCTTCTCCAGCCGGGCCTTCTTGACGCGCTTGGCGACGCCGACCGCGCCGAACGCGGTGGCGGCCATGGACAGGTACGTACCGGACCGGGACTTCTTGAAGCCCTTGGCCTTGGTCAGTGCACTCACAGCGACGGAGCCTCCTCGAGCAGCGGGTGGCCCCACTTTTCCACGAAGGCGGCCTCGACGGCGGCACCCACCTTGTAGAGGCGGTCGTCCTTCATGACCGGGGCGATGATCTGCAGTCCGACCGGCAGGTTGTCCTCGGGTGCGAGGCCGCAGGGCAGCGACATGGCCGCGTTGCCCGCCAGGTTGGTCGGGATGGTGCACAGGTCGGCGAGGTACATCGCCATCGGGTCGTCGGCGCGCTCGCCGATCGGGAAGGCGGTGGTCGGGGTCGTCGGGGAGACGATCACGTCGACCTGCTCGAACGCCGCGTCGAAGTCCCGCTTGATCAGCGTGCGGACCTTCTGGGCGCTGCCGTAGTACGCGTCGTAGTAGCCGGAGCTGAGCGCGTAGGTGCCGAGCATGATCCGGCGCTTGACCTCGTCGCCGAAGCCCGCCTCGCGGGTCAGCGAGGTGACCTCCTCGGCGGAGTGGCTGCCGTCGTCACCGGTGCGCAGGCCGTAGCGCAGGCCGTCGAAGCGGGCCAGGTTGGAGGAGCACTCCGAGGGCGCGATCAGGTAGTACGCCGACAGCGCCAGGTCGAAGGACGGGCAGTCCAGCTCCACGATCTCGGCGCCGAGGCCCTTGAGGAGCTCCACCGACTCGTCGAACCGCCGGATGACCCCGGCCTGGTAGCCCTCGCCGCGGAACTGCTTGACGACGCCCACGCGCATGCCCTGGACGCTGCCGTTCCGGGCGGCCTCGACGACCGGCGGGACCGGCTCGTCGATGGAGGTCGAGTCGAGCGGGTCGTGGCCGGCGATCACCTCGTGCAGCAGGGCCGCGTCCAGGACCGTGCGGGCGCAGGGGCCGCCCTGGTCGAGGGAGGAGGAGAACGCCACCATGCCGTAGCGGGAGACCGCGCCGTAGGTGGGCTTGACGCCGACGGTGCCGGTGACGGAGGCCGGCTGGCGGATGGAGCCGCCGGTGTCGGTGCCGATGGCGAGCGGCGCCTGGAAGGAGGCGAGCGCGGCCGAGGAGCCGCCGCCGGAGCCGCCCGGGATCCGGGTGAGGTCCCAGGGGTTGCCGGTCGGGCCGTAGGCGCTGTTCTCGGTGGAGGACCCCATGGCGAACTCGTCCATGTTGGTCTTGCCGAGGATGACGACGTCGGCGTCCTTGAGGCGCTTGGTGAGCGTCGCGTCGTACGGCGGGATCCAGCCCTCGAGCATCCTGGAGCCGACGGTGGTCGGGATGCCCTCGGTGGTGAAGATGTCCTTCAGCGCGAGGGGGACGCCGGCCAGCGGGCCGAGCTTCTCCCCCCGGGCGCGCTTGTCGTCCACGGCGCGCGCCTGGGCGAGGGCGCCCTCGCGGTCGACGTGCAGGAAGGCGTGCACCTTCTCGTCGACGGCGTCGATGCGGGCCAGGTGGGCCTCGGTGACCTCGACGGCGGTGAGTTCGCCGGAGGCGATCTTCGCCGCGGTCTCGGCCGCGGTGAGCCTGATGATGTGATCGCTCATGGCGGTTACTCCTCCCCCAGGATCTGCGGCACCTTGAAACGCTGCTGCTCCTGGGCCGGGGCGCCGGACAGCGCCTGCTCGGGGGTGAGCGAGGGACGGACCTCGTCCGGCCGCATGACGTTCGTCAGCGGAAGGGGGTGCGAGGTCGGCGGGACGTCTTGGTCGGCGACCTCACTGACGCGGGCCACCGCGCCGATGATGTCGTCGAGCTGGCCTGCGAAGTGGTCGAGCTCTTCGGGCTTCAGCTCCAGACGCGCCAGCCGGGCGAGGTGGGCGACCTCCTCGCGCGTGATGCCAGGCATGCAGCGTTCCTCTGGGGTGAGTGTGTGTGTTTGGGGCCAATCCTATGGGGCCCGCGACGGTGGCCGTGAACGGTGTGCGGGCCGCTGCCGGAACCGTACGCCCAGGGCCTCTCGTCAGCCGACCCGGCCGGAGTCGTCGCCCGCGGCGGCGGGGAGGGCCGCCGCCGGGCGCTGCCAGCCGCGGGAGCCGCGGGCCAGGAGCCAGGCGGTGGTCTCGTCGGGCGGCATCGCGGCCGCCACGAGCCAGCCCTGGACGGCGTCGCAGCGCAGGTCGCGCAGGCGTTCCCAGGTCTCGTCGTCCTCGACGCCCTCGGCGACGACGAGCAGGCCGAGGGAGTGGGCGAGGTCGATCGTGCAGCGCACGATCTCGGCGTCCTCGGGGTCGACGGCGAGCCGGGCCACGAAGGACCGGTCGATCTTGAGTTCGCTGACCGGCAGCCGCCGCAGGTGCACGAGTGAGGAGTAGCCGGTGCCGAAGTCGTCGAGGGACATCTTCACGCCGTGCCCGGTCAGGGCGTTGAGGGTGTCGGCGGCGCGCTGGGGGTCCTCCAGGAGGACGTGTTCGGTGATCTCCAGCTGGAGCGCCCCGGCGGGCACGCCGTGCCGGGCGAGCCGGGCGGCGACGGAGCCGGCGAAGCCGGGGGTGTGCACGTCGCGCGGGGAGACGTTGACCGCGACCGGCACGAACAGGCCCTGGGCGCGCCAGGCGGCGACCTGTTCGAGGGCGGTCTCCAGGACGTACTCGGTGAGGTACGGCATGAGTCCGGAGGACTCGGCGATCGCGATGAACTCGTCCGGGGGGACCCGGCCGCGCTCCGGGTGCACCCACCGCACCAGGGCCTCCAGGCCGGACACCTGGCCGTCGAAGCGGACTTTGGGCTGGTAGTGCAGCTGGACCTCGTGGGCGTCCAGGGCGCGGCGCAGGTCGCCCAGCAGTCCCAGCCGGTCGGGGGTGTTGGAGTCCCGCTTGGACTCGTAGACCTCGACGCCGGTGCGGTCCCGCTTGGCCTGGTACATCGCGACGTCCGCCCGCCGCAGCAGCCCTTCCGCGTCGAGCGCGTGGTCCGGGAAGACGGCGACGCCCGCGCTGGCCTCCAGGACGAGGGTGAGTCCGTCGAGGTCGAGCGGCGAGCTGAGGGCCGCGACCAGGCCGCGGGCGACGCGGGTCGCGGACGTGGTGGAGTCGGCGACGGGCAGTAAAACGGCGAACTCGTCGCCGCCGAGGCGGGCCGCCTCGGCACCGCGCGGCAGGGCGGCTCTCAGCCGGTCGGCGATCTGCAGCAGCAGCCGGTCACCGGCGAGATGACCGAGGGTGTCGTTGACCGAACGGAACCGGTCGAGGTCGATCAGCATGAGGGCGGAGCGGGCCTCGATGCGTTCCGCGTCGTCGAGGGCGGTCCAGATCCGCTCCAGCAGCCACTGCCGGTTCGGCAGGCCGGTCAGCGGGTCGCGCAGCTGCTCCTCCGCGCGGGCCCGGGCGATCCACAGGGTGGAGTCGAGCGCGATCAGCGGAATGGCGAACAGCGGGAGCAGCAGCGGCTTGGCGTCCGCGACCACACAGATCAGCGGGGCTATCCCGAGCAGGGCGACGGCGACCAGGGCCTGCCGGACGAGGGCGGTGCGGGCGACGGTGGGCAGCCCGGCGCGCGGGGTGTGCAGGTACCAGAAGAGGGTGCGGGTGACGGCGAGGTAGGCGGCGGCGACGAGCACCACCTCGAAGGCGGTGGCGAAGGACCAGCTGCCCGGCGCGGACGGCGACTCGACGGACGGTACGGAGCCGGAGGCGGCCAGCACCAGCGCGCCGGCGCCGATCCCGAGCAGGTCGACCGCGCCGTGCAGGACGCCCTGCCGCCAGCGGCCCCGGCGGGCGGCGCCGACCAGCACGACGACGGTGAGGCTGACCATGCCGGCCGGCACCCAGCCGTAGAGGAGCAGCACGGCGAGGGTGAGCGCGGCGCCCGAGCCGGTGCCGCCCCACCAGCGGGAGCGGCCCAGCATGACCAGGTGGCCGACGACGATGCCGGTGAGCACGGCGAGGGACCAGCCGACGGTGCCGGACGGGAAGAGGGCGTGGCCGCCGGTGAAGGCGTACAGGAATCCGGCGCCCAGGACGAAGCCGGCGGCCGCGACGATCGCCGTGGGCAACGCGGGCCAGGGCAGGTGGCGTTCGCCGTCGGTGTCGGACAGCGCGGGACCCGGCGCGGCGGCGGGCGGCC
>NZ_JAAGMD010000297.1 GCF_010548465.1 Streptomyces sp. SID14436
CGCGGGCCGGTTCGGGCCCCGGGGCGGGCGCACGGCCGGCCCGCCGTCGTCCGGCCTCCCGCCGTGCCGCCCGTCCGGCCCGCTCACCCTCCTGCTGCCCTGCGTGTCCGGCACCTGCCCGGCTCCCCTCGTCGCGGCGTGGCGCAGAGCATACCGATGAACAGGTCCCACCGAGCTTCACAGCCGTGCGCCACCCACTCCACGTGAACCATGTTGACTCGGTTCACAAGCTCTGCTGTCATTGACCCGACGAACACAACGGCCGGATCGCCTCCCGCCGTTGGCACGTCGTCGTCGCCACGTCGTCATGCACGTCGTCGTCACGTCGCCCGACTCGCGCCGGCACACCGACGCGTCGTCACACCTCTCCATGTGCCGGTGTCCGCCAGGTGCCCGTCGTCGCGCCGTCGCGCCGCCGCGGCGTCACGCCGTCCGTCACGTCGTCTCATCGCTTCGAATCAGGGGATCCCCATGCGTCGCACCGCAATCGCCGCCGTCTGCCTCGCCGCCGTGGCCACCGCCGGTCTCACCGGGTGTGGCACCCAGCAGAAGGACGGTTCGCCGTCCGGCTCGCGCTCACAGGGGGCGGCCAAGGGGGCGGACCGGGAGAAGGAGCCCTTCCCCGGGCTCAGTGGCGGCGAGATCGCCGAGCGCGCTCTGAAGGCCACGACCGGCGCCGAGTCCCTGCGGATGCAGGGCGACATGCCGGACGAGGAGAGCGGCGGCACCCTCCACATCGACATGTCCCTGAACAAGAAGGGCGAGTGCGCCGGCACGCTGGGCCTGGACGACCAGGGCACCGCCGAGCTGATCAAGACCGGCGACAGCATCTACATGAAGTACGACGAGGCGTTCCTGCGGGCCCAGAGCGAGGGCGAGCCGAAGGGCCAGGTGGACGCGACCGTCGCGATGCTGGCCGGGAAGTGGACGAAGATGTCCGTCCAGGGCGCCGACGCCGACGACGTCGCCGCCTTCTGCGACCTCGACGTGATGCTCGGGGGCGCCGAGGACGGTTCCTCCGACGCCACCCGCGGCAGGACCACGACGATCGGCGGCAAGCGGGCCCTCACGCTCAGGGAGCGGGACGGCAAGGACGACTACACCTTCTACGTCGCCACCGAGGGCGAGCCCTACCTGCTGCGGCTGGACAACGCGTCCCCCGAGGAGCCGGGGTCGGTCACCTTCAGCGCCTTCGACGAGCCGGTCCCCGCCCGCAAGCCGTCCGGCCCGGTCATCGACCTGGACGCGCTGGGCTGACCGGCCCCGGCCGGCCCCGCGTCAGCCGCCGCACTGGCGCAGCATCATCTCCTTGTCGGCCGTCGTCACCGGCATCTCGTACTTGACGGCGACCTGGGCGAAGCGGACCGCGTACGCGCACCGGATCGTCTTGTTCGGCGGCAGCCAGGCCGCCGGGCCGGAGTCCGACTTGGCGGAGTTGGCCCGGCCCTCGACCGGGAGGAGGTTGAGGGGGTCGTTGGCGAGCTGCCTGCGCTTGCTCTCCGGCCAGCGCGAGGCGCCCATCTGCCAGCTGTAGGAGAGCGGCACGACGTGGTCTATCTGGACCTCGGCGGCCTTCGCCTTCTTCCAGGCGATGTCCTTGCCGGTGTACGGGTCGTGCAGGTCCATCGCCACGACCACGCAGTCGGAGCCGCTGCGGAACTCGACGTTGCGCCCGTGCAGCTTCAGCAGGTCGTTGCGGGTGTCGCACCCGTTCCTGGCCAGCGGCACACCGTCGGCGGTGTCCATCCAGGCGTAGCCGAACTCGTCGCGGGCGTAGCCGGTCTTCGGGCCGCGGCCCTTGGTCGCCACCTTCTCGACGAGGGCGGCGGCCTCCTCGCGGTCGGCGCCGGTCACGGGGGCGAGGCCGGGCCCGGTGCCGTCGGGGTTGTCCAGCGGGGAGACGGCCCGGCCGTCCCCGGCCGCTCCGGCTCCCGGTGCCGGGGCGTCGACGTCCTCCAGCGCCTCACAGCCCGTCAGGAGGACGACGGCCGCGGCCACGGCCGGCCCGCTCCACCGGACTGCTCCTGCTCTGCCCCGCCGCCTCGCGTACCACGTCACGGTGGCCCCTCCCTGGTGCTGTTGTGCCCGGCCCGCGCGGGCCGGTGGTGCCGGCCCCACCGTAGCGAGGGAGAGGTCCAGACCACATCTGGGCGAAAGTGCGCATTCAGGGCAAGCCGCGCGTATGGTCGAAGGTGAGTCACCTCGGAAGGAGCTCCTGGATGGGCATCTTCGACAAGTTCAAGAGCAACAAGACGGCTCAGGACAAGGCCAAGCAGGCGTCCGACGCCGCGGAACAGAAGATCAACGAGAGGACCGGCGGCAAGCACGAGAAGCACGTCGACACCGCTCAGCAGCAGGCCGAGCGCCGCCTGGGCATGGAAGGCGACCGTACCGACGAGCCGTAGGTCTCCCCGCAGCCATCGGACCGGGACCCCCAGGTGTCAGTTGTGAAACGGAGGCCGCCCCACGGCCCGCGGCCGTGGGGCGGCCTCCCGCATGTCCGGCGGTCCGGGACTCCGGGAGGGACGGAACCGGGACGGGACCGGGACGGGACCGGGACGGGACCGGGCCGGGAGACCGTCGGTGCCGGGGTCCTGACGGCCCCGCACCGGATCCGGCCGGCGCCGTCAGGACCCCAGCACCGACGTGAGGAACTCGCCGACCCAGCCCAGCAGCTCGCGGCCGACCAGCGGCTTCCCGCCGACCTTCGCGGTCTTCGGGCGGGGCACCAGCACCTGGTGCGCGGCCGGCTTGATGACCGTGCCCGGGTACAGGCGCTTGACGCGCAGCTCCTGCGACTCCCGCAACTCCACCGGCGCGAAGCGGATGTTGCTGCCCTGCAGGACGATCTCCCCGACCCCGCAGGCCCGGGCGAGCATCCGCAGGCCCGCCACCAGCAGCAGGTTCTCCACCGGCTCCGGCAACGCGCCGTAGCGGTCGGCGAGTTCCTCGCGGACCGCCTTGACGTCCTCCTCGGAGTTGGCGGAGGCGATCGCCCGGTAGGCCTGCAGGCGCAGCCGCTCGCCGGGCGCGTAGTCGTGCGGGACGTGCGCGTCGACGGGCAGCTCGATCTTGACCTCGAGCGGCGGCTCCTCCTCGATCTCGCCGGTCTCCAGCTGCCGCCGGTAGTCCGCGACCGCCTCGCCCACCATGCGCACGTACAGGTCGAAGCCGACGCCGGCGATGTGGCCGGACTGCTCGCCGCCGAGCAGGTTTCCGGCACCGCGGATCTCCAGGTCCTTCATCGCCACGTACATGCCCGCGCCCATCTCGGTGTGCTGGGCGATGGTGGCGAGGCGTTCGTGCGCGGTCTCCGTCAGCGGCTTCTCCGGCGGGTACAGGAAGTACGCGTAGCCGCGTTCCCGGCCCCGGCCCACCCGGCCGCGCAGCTGGTGCAGCTGGCTGAGGCCGAAGTTGTCGCCGCGCTCCACGATCAGGGTGTTGGCGTTGGAGATGTCGATGCCGGACTCGACGATCGTCGTCGACACCAGCACGTCGTACTTCTTCTCCCAGAAGTCGACGACGACCTGCTCCAGCGCCGCCTCCGACATCTGGCCGTGGGCGGTGGCGATGCGCGCCTCGGGCACGATCTCGCGCAGCCGGGCCGCCGCCCGGTCGATGGACTCGACCCGGTTGTGGATGTAGAAGACCTGGCCCTCGCGCAGCAGTTCGCGGCGGATGGCCGCGCCGATCTGCTTCTGCTCGTAGGGGCCGACGAAGGTGAGCACCGGGTGGCGCTCCTCCGGCGGGGTGGTGATCGTCGACATCTCGCGGATGCCGGTCACCGCCATCTCCAGGGTGCGGGGGATGGGGGTGGCGGACATCGTCAGCACGTCGACGTTGGCGCGCAGCTTCTTCAGCTGCTCCTTGTGCTCGACGCCGAAGCGCTGCTCCTCGTCGACGATGACCAGGCCCAGGTCCTTGAACTTGGTCTCAGAGGAGAACAGGCGGTGGGTGCCGATGACGACGTCGACCGAGCCGTCCCGCAGCCCCTCCAGGACGGCCTTGGCCTCGGAGTCGCTCTGGAAGCGGGACAGGGCCTTCACGACGACGGGGAACTGCGCGTACCGGTCGCTGAAGGTGCCGAAGTGCTGCTGCACCAGCAGGGTCGTGGGGACGAGGACGGCGACCTGCTTGCCGTCCTGGACGGCCTTGAAGGCGGCCCGCACCGCGATCTCCGTCTTGCCGTAGCCGACGTCGCCGCAGATCAGGCGGTCCATGGGGACCGTCTTCTCCATGTCCTCCTTGACCTCGGCGATGGTGGTGAGCTGGTCGGGCGTCTCCGCGTAGGGGAAGGCGTCCTCCAGTTCCCGCTGCCAGGGGGTGTCGGCGCCGAAGGGGTGCCCGGGGGCGGCCATCCGCGCGCTGTACAGCTTGATCAGGTCGGCGGCGATCTCCTTGACGGCCTTCTTGGCGCGCGCCTTGGTCTTGGTCCAGTCGGCGCCGCCGAGCCGGTGCAGGGTGGGGGCCTCGCCCCCGACGTACTTGGTGATCTGTTCCAGCTGGTCGGTGGGGATGTAGAGCCGGTCGCCGGGCTGGCCCCGCTTGGCGGGCGCGTACTCGACGACCAGGTACTCGCGGGTGGCGCCCTGCACGGTGCGCTGCACCATCTCGATGTACCGGCCGACGCCGTGCTGCTCGTGGACGATGTAGTCGCCCGCCTCCAGGGTGAGCGGGTCGATGGTCTTGCGGCGCCGGGCCGGCATCCGCGCGCCCTCCCGGCCGGACGCCTTCTGCCCGGTCAGGTCGGTCTCGGTGAGCACGGCCAGCTTGAGCGCCGGGTCGACGAAGCCGTGGTCGATGCAGCCGCAGGAGACGTGCACGACGGACGGGGCGATCTCGCCGAGGTCCCCCTCCAGGCGGGCCGCGATGCCCTCCCCGCCCAGCACCTCCACGGTGCGGGACGCCGGGCCGTGGCCCTCGGTGACGTAGACCGTGCGCCAGCCGTCGGCGAGCCAGCCCTTGGTGTCGGCGAGGGCCCGGGCGGTGTCGCCGCGGTAGGTCTCGGGGGCGTGCATGCCCAGTTTGAGGGTGGACTCGTCGAGTTCCTCGTCAGCGGCGAACGGCGACACCGACCACCACATCATGCCCAGCTCGCGGGCCCGCTCCCGGACGTCGGCGAGGGGCCACAGGGAGGCGGCGCCCACGTCGATCGGGGCCTCTCCCCCGCCGGCGGTGGCCGCCCAGGACGCCTGCAGGAACTCCTGCGAGGTGGCCACCAGGTCCGAGGCGCGGGTGCGCACCCGTTCCGGGTCGCAGACGACGGCCATCGCGCGCTCGGGCAGCACGTCGAGCAGGAGCTCCATGTCGTCGACGAGGACGGGCGCCAGGGACTCCATGCCCTCCACGGCGATGCCCTCGGCGATCCGGCCGAGCAGGTCGCCCAGCTCGGGGTGCTCCTCGGCGAGGGCCCGGGCGCGTTCCCGCACCTCGTCGGTGAGGAGGAGTTCCCGGCAGGGCGGGGCCCACAGGCCGTGCTCGGCGATCTCCAGGGACCGCTGGTCGGCGACCTTGAAGTAGCGGATCTCCTCGACGTCGTCGCCCCAGAACTCGACCCGCAGGGGGTGTTCCTCGGTGGGCGGGAAGACGTCCAGGATGCCGCCGCGCACGGCGAACTCGCCGCGCTTCTCGACCAGCTCCACGCGCGCGTACGCGGCGGCGGCGAGAGCCTCGACGACCTCGCCCAGGTCGGCGCTCTGTCCGGCCCTCAGGGCCACCGGTTCCAGGTCGCCGAGCCCTTTGACCTGCGGCTGGAGCACCGAGCGCACCGGTGCCACGACGACCGAGACGGGGCCGGTCTCCGGGTCGTCGGCGCGGGGGTGGGCGAGGCGGCGCAGCACGGCCAGGCGGCGGCCGACGGTGTCGCTGCGGGGGCTGAGCCGCTCGTGCGGCAGCGTCTCCCAGGACGGGTACTCCACGATGCCCTCGGGCGGCAGCAGGGACCGCAGGGCGGCGGCCAGGTCCTCGGCCTCCCGTCCGGTGGCCGTCACCGCCAGGACGGGGCGGCCGGCCTCCCGGGCCAGGGCCGCGACCGCGAAGGGGCGGGCGGCGGCGGGGCCGACCAGGTCGACGTGCATGCGGCTGCCGTCGGAGGCGGCCGAGATCGCCTCCGCCAGGGCGGTGTCCTTGACGACGGCGTCGAGCAGACCGTGCAGGCTCATTCGGGGCGCTTTCCGTGCGGGGGGTGTGCAACACGACGGGCCCGACGCGCGCTGCGGGCCGGGGGTGTCCAGCGTACGACGCCACACCCACGGGTGCGGCGCCCTGTGGACGGCCCGGGTACCCGGCAGGCCGGCACCGATGCCGCGTGACCAGGGCCTTCGGCCACGGGGCTGGCGCCGGGACCGGCCCCCGGGACCGGCCGCGGTGGCTGCGGGGACGGTCACCAGAACCCGTCCCGCAGTCGCCGGGCTGCCGGGGCGGGCACCGGACGCCCGGCCGTTCCGCCCCCGCGCACGCGTCCGGCGCCGGGGTCCCGTGGGACTCCCGGCGCCGGATGTTCCCCCGCAACCCCCGTGTGCGGTGGTCGTGCGGGCGGTGGCCGTGCGGGGCCGGTCGGGCGGCCCGCGCGGCGGCTAGTCGGTGGCGATGGCGTTGAGGACGTTCATCCGGCCCGCCCGGAAGGCCGGGACGAGGGCGGCGAAGAGGCCGACGAAGGCCGAGCTGATGAACACCCCGATGATCGTCGGCCACGGGATGTCGAGGACCTTCAGGCCCTCCAGGGCGAGGAGCTGCTGGGCGGTGGCGCCCCAGCCCAGGCCCAGTCCGAGGCCCAGCAGGGCACCGAAGAGGGCGATGACGACCGACTCCATGCGGATCATGCGGCGCAGCTGGCGGCGGGAGAGGCCGATGGCCCGCATCAGACCGATCTCCCGGGTCCGCTCGACGACCGACAGGGCCAGGGTGTTCACCACCCCGAGGACCGCGACGACGATCGCCAGCGCCAGCAGGCCGTAGATCATGTTCAGCAGCTGGCCGATCTGGTCCTTCAGGGCCTCCTTGTAGTCGGTCTGGTCGCGCACCTTGTACTGCGGGAACGGGTCGAGGGACTCCTTGAGCGCGGTGTACGCGGCGTCCTTCTGGCCGTCCTTCGCCGAGGCGAACATGATCTGGTTCAGCGGCATCCGGTCGGCCGGGATGTACCGGGACATCGTCTCGATCGACGTGTACATCGCCCCGGCGTCGACGACGCCCTCGCTGCTGGTGATCGCGCGGACCGTCAGGTCACCGGCGGTGCCGTCCTTGAACGCGACCTTCACCTTGGAGCCGACCGTGATGCCGTGGTCCTTGGCGAAGTCCTCGTGGACGGACATCGCGCCGGGCAGGTAGGCGTCCGACAGCTTGCCGGCGACGGTCTCGACCCGCAGGTCGCTCGCGTACGTCGGGTCGGCGGCCGTGATCGAGGAGTCCTTGACGGTCTTCCCGTCGGGCGTGGTGAAGTCCGCGTCGGTCCACCGGTACTCGGTGACGTGGTCCAGGCCCGGGGTGGTCTTGACGGCCGCGACGGCCTCCGGGGTGAGGAGCACGCCGTTGTCGTTGCCGATGATGAAGTCGGTGCCGACCGTCTTGTCGAGTTCCTCGGTGGCCGAGGCGACCATGGAGGAGCCGACCACGGACAGGCACGCCACCAGGGCGAGGCCGATCATCAGGGCGGCGCCGGTCGCGCCGGTGCGGCGCGGGTTGCGCAGCGCGTTGCGTTCCGCCATGCGGCCGACGGGGCCGAAGACCCGCAGCAGGACCGCGCCGAGCACCCGGACCACGCCTCCGGCGAGGAGCGGGCCGACGGCGATGAAGCCGACCAGCGTCAGCACCACGCCGAGTCCCAGCCACAGCGAGCCCTCGGTGGCCTTGTCGGCGGAGCCCGCCAGGTAGAGGAAGAGCGCGCCGCCGCCGGTCAGGACCGTGCCGATGATGCCGCGCACCCAGCCGGCCCGGGCGTCGGCGGGGGCGCCCGCGTCGCGCAGGGCGGCCATCGGGGAGATCCGGCCGGCCCGGCGGGCGGGCAGGTAGGCGGCGAGGACGGTGACGACGACACCGAGGAACAGGCCGATCGCGGGGGTGGTCCAGGCGATGGTGAGGTCCTTGGTGGACAGTTCCATGCCGATGGAGCCCATCAGCTTCATCAGCCCGATCGCCAGCCCGATGCCCGCGGCCACGCCCAGCACCGAGCCGACCAGGCCGAGGAGGAGTGCCTCCGCGAGGACCGAGCGGTTGACCTGCTTGCGGGAGGATCCGATGGCCCGCATCAGGCCGATCTCCCGGGTGCGCTGGGCGACCAGCATGGAGAAGGTGTTGATGATCAGGAAGATGCCGACGAGGAAGGCGATGCCGGCGAAGCCGAGCATGGCGTACTTCATGACGCTCATGAAGCCCTCGACGTCCTTCTGGTTCTCCTCCGCGGTCTCGGCGGCGGTCTGCACCTTGTAGCCGGTGCCGAGCTCGGCCCGCACGTTCTTCTTGAGCTGCTCGTGGGTGACGCCGTCGGCGGCGGTGATCTGGACGTTGGTGTAGACGCCGCCCTTGCCGACCAGGGCCTGCTGGGCGGTCTTCGTGTCGAGGAAGAAGATCGCGGCGCCGGGGTTGGTGACGGTGAAGTCGGTGATGCCGGAGATCTTGGCGCGGTGGGTGCCGACGGCGCTCATCACCCCGATCTCGTCACCCAGCTCCAGGCCGTGCTTGTCGGCGGTGTCGGAGTCCACCATGATCTGGTCCGGACCCTTGGGCGCCTTGCCGGAGGTGATCTCCATGGTGCGGGCGTCGTTGGAGTTCCATGAGCCGACGATGGTGGGTCCGCCGCTGGTCGGGGACAGGTCGTCGCGGTCGGCGTCGACGACGGTCACCGAGGTGGAGAACACGGTGCCCTCCGCCACCCGCACGCCGTCCGCCTTGCGCACCTCGTCCAGGACGGACGCGGGGATCACCGGCGGCTTGCCGTTGCGGGAGGTGGTCTCGCCGGTGTCCGAGGCCGTCTTCGAGCTGACCGTGACGTCCGCCGAGGTGGCCGCGAACAGCTTGTCGAAGGTGGTGGACATGGTGTCCGTGAACACCAGGGTGCCGCACACGAACGCCACCGACAGCAGCACCGCCACCGCCGACAGGGCCATCCGCCCCTTGTGCGCGAAGAAGTTGCGCATCGAGGTCTTCAGGACGGTCATGACGTGCGCCCCCGGGCGTCGAAGTCCTTCATGCGGTCCAGGACCTGCTCGGCGGTCGGCTGGTGCATCTCGTCGACGATGCGGCCGTCCGCGAGATACAGCACGCGGTCCGCGTAGGAGGCGGCGACCGGGTCGTGGGTGACCATCACGATGGTCTGGCCCAGCTCGTCCACCGAGCGGCGCAGGAAGCCGAGGACCTCCGCGCCCGCCCGGGAGTCGAGGTTCCCGGTCGGCTCGTCACCGAAGATGATCTCCGGCCGGGCCGCCAGCGCCCGCGCCACGGCGACGCGCTGCTGCTGTCCGCCGGACAGCTGCGTCGGCCGGTGCCGGAGCCGCTCCGCGAGCCCGACGGTCTCCACCACCCGGTCCAGCCACGCCTTGTCGGGCTTGCGGCCGGCGATGTCCATGGGCAGCGTGATGTTCTCCAGCGCGTTCAGCGTGGGCAGCAGGTTGAACGCCTGGAAGATGAAGCCGACGCGGTCGCGGCGCAGCCGGGTCAGCTTCTTGTCCTTCAGGCCGGTGATCTCGGTCTCGTCCAGATAGATCTGACCGCTGGTGACGGTGTCGAGCCCGGCGAGGCAGTGCATCAGCGTGGACTTGCCGGACCCCGAGGGGCCCATGATCGCGGTGAACCGCCCGCGGTCGATGTCCACGTCGACGTGGTCGAGGGCGACGACCCGGGTCTCCCCGGACCCGTACGCCTTCACGACCTGCCGCGCCCGTGCGGCAACGGCCGTACGCCCTCCAGTACCCCCGTGCCTGGGAATGGTCACAGCCGATGTCACGGTAAGTCTCCTATGTCGGTCAGCAGATGTGTGCGGTGGTGCCGTCGGCCGCCGTCGTGCGCGGGACGGCCGTTGGTCTCTCTCGTGGTGCGACGTGCTTCAGTCTGGCGGCGGGGAGGGGTCGGGCGCCCTGGTGTTCAGCGCAGTCTTCTGCTGAGGAAAACCCCACCCCCGCTGCTGGGCCCAGCCGCCCCCCAGCGGCGTAAAGCCAGGTTAAGGACGCCACCCGGCCCGTCTCGTCCTCCGACGGAACGAACCCTCCCCGAGCCGTCCTACGGAGCTACCCCTAAGGGCCCTCCCCCCTCAGGGGGAGACCGTCTCGGGGTCGCTTCCTCCGCCGGGCGGGTCCAGACTGCACCCTCCCGCTGCGGCAGGGTCAATGCGAAGCTGTCCCGCAACAGGTAGATGCAAGGGGCACCCACATCGGGCGGGGCCGGGAAGGACACCACGGGGACATGGGCGACCGTCACAGACCGCCGGGAGGCGACCCCGCCGTGCGCGGCACCGGTTCGCCGGCCCGCGCCGGCGCACCCACGGCCGCCACCGACCGGCGCGGGGCCGTCGTCGCCGCCCTGATGCTGGCCATGGCCCTGTCGGCGCTGGACTCCACCATCGTCTCCACCGCCGTCCCGCAGATCGTCGGGGACCTCGGCGGCTTCTCCTACTTCTCCTGGCTGTTCTCCGGCTACCTGCTCGCCGTCACGGTCACCCTCCCGGTCTACGGCAAGCTGTCCGACACCTTCGGCCGCAAACCCGTCCTCGTCGCGGGCGCGGTCGTGTTCCTGACCGGCTCCCTGCTGTGCGCCCTGGCCTGGAACATGGGCGCCCTGGTCGCCTTCCGCATCGTGCAGGGCCTGGGCGGCGGGGCCCTCCAGGCCACCGTGCAGACCCTCGCCGCCGACCTCTACCCGCTGGAGCAGCGCCCCAGGATCCAGGCCCGGCTGTCCACCGTGTGGGCGGTCTCGTCCGTCGCCGGGCCCGGCCTGGGCGGGCTCCTCGCCACCTACGCCGACTGGCGCTGGATCTTCCTCGTCAACCTGCCCGTCGGCGCGCTCGCCCTGTGGCTGATCGTCCGTCACCTGCACGAGACGCGGCCCGCGTCCACGTCCCCGCCGCGCGTCGACTGGGCGGGCGCGTTCACCGTGTTCGCCTGCGGCGGGGCGCTCCTGACGGCCCTGGTGCAGGGCGGGGTGGCCTGGGACTGGCTGTCGACGCCCTCGCTCGCCCTGTTCGGCACGGGGCTCGCGCTGGTGGTGGCCGTGGTCGTGGTGGAACGCCGGGCGGCCGAGCCCATCATCCCCGGCTGGGTGTGGCGGCGCCGCACGATCGCCGCCGTCAACCTCGCCCTCGGCGCCCTCGGCCTGCTGATGATCGCCCCGGCCGTCTTCCTGCCCACCTACGCGCAGACCGTCCTCGGACTGGCCCCCGTGGCCGCCGGGTTCGTGCTGTCCGTGTGGACCCTGACCTGGCCCGTGTCGGCGGCCCTCAGCCAGCACGTCTACCGGCGCATCGGCTTCCGCAACACCGCCCTGGCCGGCATCGGGACGGCGGCCCTCGTCCTCGCCGCGTTCCCCCTCCTTCCCTACCCGGGCCGGGCCTGGCAGCCGATGCTGCTGATGATGCTGCTCGGCGCGGCTCTCGGACTGTTCCAACTGCCGCTGGTGGTGGGCGTCCAGTCGTCGGTGACGTGGGAGGAGCGCGGGACCGCGACGGCGTCGGTGCTCTTCTGCCGCCAGACCGGCCAGACCGTCGGCGCGGCCCTGTTCGGCGCCGTGGCCAACGGCGTCCTGGCCGCCCGCCTCGGCGGCTCGGGCGACCTGGACGCGGTGACCGGCCCCCTCGGCGGCGGCACCGTCCCGGAGGCGACCCGCCGGGCCGTCGCCGACGCCGTGCAGACGGTCTACCTGGGCGCTGCCTGCGCGGCGGCCCTGGCGTTCCTGGTGCTGCTGTTCCTCGCCCCGCGGAAATTCCCCGTGCTGAAGGACTGACCGCCGCGTAGGCTGCCCGGCATGGCCACCCTGACGCTGGAGCGCCTCCGCGCGGAGCACGCGCCCGCCGTGCTGGCCTTCGAGCGCGCCCACCGCGCCCACTTCGCCCGCACGGTGCCCGACCGCGGGGACGCGTACTTCACGCCCGCCGGTTTCGCCGCCCGGCACGCGGCCCTGCTGGCCGAACAGGACGCGGGCGTCTGCCACTTCCACGTCGCGCTGGAGAACGGCACGCTCGTGGCCCGCGTCAACCTCGTCGACGTGGCGGACGGCTCCGCCGAACTCGGGTACCGGGTGGGCGCGGACGCCACCGGCCGGGGCGTGGCGACGGCCGCGGTGGCCGAGATCTGCCGGCTCGCCGCCCGGTCCTACGGCCTGACCACGCTGACCGCGGCCACCACCCTCGACAACCCGGCGTCCCTGCGCGTCCTGACCCGCAACGGCTTCACGCCCGTCGGGGACACCGTCCTCTCCGGCCGCCCCGGCGTGCGCTACGTCCGCCGGGACCTGACCGCCTGAGGCTGCTCCTGCCCCGTACGGGGGTCCCCGCCCGGCCGCCGGCCGAACGCGCCTTTCGCGCCTCCGCCGGGCGGCCCCGCGCACCCCGGACCGGCCGTGTCCCACCGCATCGCACCGTCCGCCACCGCCGCCGCCCCCACCCAAAAGTCTGAGTTAACGCGGGTAACACCCCTGGTCAGCACGGCCCGGACTCACCGACCGAACAGTTCGGCCAAAACGCAGCGCGCCCCGGTACGCGGGGGTAACGTGCGCGTGGCTCGATCCCACCCCCCACCTCCCTGCCGTCCCCGCACGGACCCGAGCCCGCAAGGAGTACGGGATGTCCTTCGATCCGTACACGTCCCACCGGGACCCGCCCCCACCGCGGTCCCCGCAGTCCTCCCCCCACCAGGGCGTCCCCGCCCGCCCCGCTCACGACCCCTTCGCCCCGCCCCCGCCGCCGCCCTCCTCCCCCTCCTACGCCACGTACCCCTGGCAGCCGCCGCCCGCCCCGCCGGAGCCGCCCCGGCGCGCCCGGGAACGGACGGCCCTCGGCCACCACAGCGACCTGCGGATCCTGCGCACCGCCTACCGGTGGCAGCGGCGGGTGGCGACCCTCACCGCGCTCGGCTACTTCGTCCTCTTCCTCGTCCTGTCCGCGTTCGCCCCCTCCTTCATGGCGTCCACGGTCACCGACGGCCTCCCGGCCGGGCTGCTGCTCGCCCTCGTCCAGGTCCCGGTCACCTGGCTGGCCATCGTCCTGTACGAGCGCACCGCCCGGCGGCGCGTCGACCCCCTCGCCGACCTCATCCGCAAGCAGGCCGAGCTCGACGCCCGCCGGGGGGAGACGCGATGAACACCGGATTCAGCGGAAACGCCCAGGCCATGTCCCTCGTCGGGTTCTCCGCCGTCGCCACCGTCACCCTGCTGCTGTGCGTGATGACCGGCCCCGACCGCGACGACCTCGACGAGTTCTACACCGGCTACGGCTCCCTCTCCCCGTTCCGCAACGGACTGGCCATCGCCGGCGACTACATCTCCGCCGCGACCGTGCTCGGCACCAGCGGCATCATCGCCCTCTTCGGCTACGACGGCACGGTCCTCGCCCTGAGCACCGCCCTGTCCCTGATGCTGCTGATGTTCCTGCTGGCCGAACCCCTGCGCAACGCGGGCCGGTTCACCATGGGCGACGCACTCACCCGGCGCATGCCCGGACGCGGCATACGCATCACCGCCTGCGCGGTCACCCTCGCCGCGCTGCTGCCCCTGATGGTGGTCCAGCTCGCCGGCACCGGACAGCTCCTGGCGTTCATCCTCGGCTTCTCCGGCGATTCCCTGCAGACCGGCTGCATCATCGGCGTGGGCGCCCTGATGATCAGCTACGCGGCCATCGGCGGCATGAAGGGCACCGCCCTCATCCAGTTCCTGAAGATGGTGATCCTGCTCGGCTCCGGCCTCGTCGTCGCCGCGCTGATCCTGCACCGCTTCGACTGGAGCCCCGGAGCCCTGTTCGGCGCCGCCGCCGACCGCAGCGGCGTGGGCGACGCCTTCCTCTCCTCCGGCCTGCAGTTCACCGGCAGCGCCCACCCCCGCCTGGACATGATCAGCTCACACCTGACGGTCGTCCTCGGCGGCGCCTGCCTCCCCCACGTCACCATGCGCATGTACACCGCCTCCAGCGCCCGTCAGGTGCGCCGCTCCATGACCTGGGCGGTCTCCACCGTCGCCCTGTTCGTCCTCGTCCTCACCGTGGTCGGCTTCGGCGCCACCGCCATGATCGGACGGGAGACGATCGCCGGGGTCGACCCGCAGGGCAACACCGCCTACCTGCTCGGCTCCCAGGCCGCGTTCGGCGCGGAGGTGTCCACCGCCGAGACCTTCCTCTTCACCACGGTCACCACCGCCGTCTTCCTCACCCTGCTCGCCTCCGTCGCCGGCATGATCCTCGCCTGCGCCAACTCCCTCGCCCACGACGTCTTCGCCTCCCGCGTGCGGGAGATGTCCGCCCGCCGCGAGATGACCGTGGCCCGCCTGTCCGCCCTCGCCGTCGGCGCCCCGGCCATCCTCATCGCCACGCAGGTGCAGCACCGCAGCCTCCACCCGCTGATCACCCTGGCGTTCTGCCTCGGCGCCTCCGCCATCGCCCCCGCCCTCGTCTACAGCCTCTTCTGGCGCCGCTACACCCGCACCGGCCTGCTCGCCACCCTCATCGGCGGCACCCTCGCCGTCCTGCTGCTCATGCCGGGCACCAACCTCGTCTCCGGATCACCCGTGTCCGCCTTCCCCGAGGCCGACTTCACCTGGCTGCCGCTCACCACCCCCGGCATCCTCACCGTCCCCATCGGCTTCGCCTGCGGCTGGCTCGGCACCCTCGCCTCCGGCCGCGCCCGCTCCGAGGAACACCGCCGCCGGTACGAGGAGGTCGAGGGCTGGATCCTCGCCGGCGCCGCCCGCCGCAAGAACTGAACCCCCGCCGGCGGAAACGCCGACCGGGCCCGGCCCGTCACACCTCAGGGGCGGCGCCTCACAGCAGCCCGTCCCACATCTGCTCCAGCAGCACCGACCACCAGCTCTCCGGCGAACCCAGCGCCGCCGGATCCAGCGCGGCCAGCTGCGCCTGGAAGTCGACCGTCCAGCGGCCCGCCTGCTCCTGGTTCAGCCCGAACCGCAGCCGCCACATCCGGCCCAGCAGCGCGAGGCAGCGCGCGAACTCCAGCAGCCCGGTGTTCACGAACTGCGGCGGCACGGACGTCCCGCCCGGACCCGCCTCCACCGGCACCGCGACGATGTTCGCCGTGCCGTACTGGACACAGAGCGCCTTGCCGAAGTCGCTGCCCATGACCAGGTACGACCCGGCGTCCGGCGCGGGCTGCACCCCCCGCTCCGCCGCCAGCTCCGCCAGCGTCGGCACCGGACGGCCCGGCTGCGCCTGCGCCCAGAAGAACGGGCCCATGTCCAGCGGCAGTCCCGCCACCACCAGGGTGTGCGCCACGACCGGCGGCACGCCCTGCCGGGACACCGCCGCCTGCTCGAACCGGAACACGCCCGGACCGAACGCCGCCGCCAGCTCCTGCGCGACCGCCTCCGGCGGCACCGCAGGCACCGGCGGCACCGGAGGGATCGGCGCCCGCACCGGGGCCGGCCGCGCCGGACCGTCCGCCACCTGGTGCAACTCGCCCTGGTGCGCCAGCAGTTGCTGCATGCCCTGCTGCCGGCTCGCGTGGTCCGTGCCGTACGGGGCGATGCTCGTGATCCGCGCCTGCGGCCACTGCTCCCGGATCATCCGCGCGCAGTACGCCCCCGGCAGCTCGCACGACTCCAGCTCGGTGTGCAGCTCCAGCACCTGGTCCGGGGGCACGTTCATGCCCCGCAGCTCGTGGAAGATCTGCCACTCCGGGTGCGGCGTGCCCGGCGCCGAACGCCGGATCAGCTGCTGCTCGGAACCGTCCTGCGCGCGGTAGCGCAGCACCGCCTGGTAGCCGGGGCCGACCGTCGGCTGCCCCGTGGGCTGCGGCGGGTAGCCGTAGGCGGGCGGCGGCCCGGGCACCGGACCGCCCGGCGGCACGGCCCCCGGCGGCATCGGGTGGGCGGCGCCGGG
>NZ_JAAGMD010000329.1 GCF_010548465.1 Streptomyces sp. SID14436
CCCCCGGCCTGTCGCCGCCCCCCGGCCCCGCCACCGAGCCCTCCACCACCGCGTCCCCGTCCGCCTCCGCCCCGGCCCCCTCCACCGGCCGCACCACGGCGCCGGTGCCCGAGCGGGAGGACCCCGACCCCGAGCCGCAGGGCACCTCCTCCGGCACCGCGGGCCCGCCGCCCACCACGAGCGACGCCCCGCCCGCCGCCTGCCGGGCCGTCTACGACCTGGTCCACCAGTGGCCCGACGGCTTCCAGGCCACCCTCACCGTCACCACCCGGCAGCCGCTCGACGCCTGGCGGGTCGCCTTCTCCTTCCGCGACGGCCAGCAGGTCCGCCAGATGTGGGACGCCACCCACGACCAGAAGGGCGCGCGGGTGACCGCCACCGCCGCCTCCTACAACGCGGCCGTCCCGGCGAACGGCCGGATCGCCTTCGGTTTCATCGCCTCCTGGGACGGCACCAACACCCCGCCGCACGACGTCACGCTCAACGGCCGCCCCTGCGCGCGGGCCTGAACCGTCCGGCCGGGCGCTGCGGCGGAAAAAGGAGTTGACGGACCGGGAGGGCGGCGCACTAACCTGACCGCAGATCATCCGGTGGCCGCGCGCCACCGTGCCGGAGCGTCGCAGGGCGACGCGCACACGAGCGAGGAGGTGTCGACCGATGACCGTCACCGTCACGGGCGCTGTCCGCATCCAGGTATCCGTCAAGTCCACCTCCGTGGCCACCGGCTGACCGACTCTCACCTCTGCCCTTCCGGCAGTGCGCCAGCACGCCGGCCGGGGCCGCCGGGGCCGCTCCTCCGAAGGGCCATCCCCTTGAGTTCGCTCTCCACCCCGTCCGCCTCCGCGCTGGCTCCCTACGGCTGGGACGACGCCTGGACCGACACCTTCGCCCCTCACGCCGCCCACGGGCTGCTGCCCGGACGCGTCATCCGGGTCGACCGCGGCCAGTGCGACGTGGTCACCGCCGAGGGCACCGTGCGCGCCGACACCGCGTTCGTCACCCCGCACGACCCCCTGCGGGTCGTCTGCACCGGCGACTGGGTCGCCGTCGAGCCCGGCGGCAGCCCGCGCTACGTACGGACCGTGCTGCCCCGCCGCACCGCGTTCGTGCGGTCCACCTCCTCCAAGCGGTCCGAGGGGCAGATCCTCGCCGCCAACGTCGACCACGCCGTCGTCGCCGTGTCCCTCGCGGCCGAACTCGACCTCGCCCGCGTCGAACGGTTCCTCGCCCTCGCCTGGGAGTCCGGCGCCCAGCCGGTCGTCGTGCTGACCAAGGCCGACCTCGTCCCGGACCCGGCCACCCGCGCCCACCTCGTCCAGGACGTCGAGACCAGCGCGCCCGGCGTGCCGGTGATCACCGTCAGCGCCCACGACGGGGACGGCCTCGACGTGCTCACCGCCGTCGCCGCCGGGGGCACGACCGTCCTGCTGGGCCAGTCCGGCGCGGGCAAGTCCACCCTGGCCAACGCGCTCCTCGGGGAGGACGTCATGGACGTCCGGGCCGTCCGGGACGTCGACGGCAAGGGCCGGCACACCACCACCACCCGCAACCTGCTCGTCCTGCCGGGCGGCGGCGTCCTCATCGACACCCCCGGCCTGCGGGGCGTCGGCCTGTGGGACGCCACCGGTGGCGTCGGCCAGGTGTTCGCCGAGATCCAGGAACTCGCCGCGGGCTGCCGGTTCCAGGACTGCTCCCACGAGCGGGAGCCGGGCTGCGCCGTCCTCGACGCCATCGACGACGGGACCCTGCCGCAGCGCCGCCTGGACAGCTACCGCAAGCTGCAACGGGAGAACCTGCGCATGGTCGCCCAGAAGGACGCGCGGCTGCGTGCGGAGATCCGCAAGCAGTGGAAGCGCAAGGACGCCGAGGCCCGCGAGGCGATGGAGGTCAAGCGGGGCCGCTGGGCCTGACCGGGGCCGGCGGGCCGGGCAGCCGCACCGGCGGCGCCCCCGGCCCGCCGGGACCGCCCCGCGCC
>NZ_JAAGMD010000348.1 GCF_010548465.1 Streptomyces sp. SID14436
CCCGCCCGGTCTCCCGACCGGCCACCCGACCGGTCTCCCGACCGGCCACCCGCCCGGTCTCCCGACCGGCCACCCGCCCGGTCTCCCGACCGGCCACCCGACCGGCCTCCCGCCCGGTCTCCCGACCGGCCACCCGCCCGGCCTCCGGACCGGCCTTCGGACCGGCCTTCGGACCGGCCACCCGCCCGGCCTCCGGACCGGCCTCCGGCTCGGCTGCCCTGTACAGCGTATAAGTCATGTTCTACGGTGTAGAACATGACCACATCGTCCTCCAGGGACCCCCGGGACGAGGCGCCCGCCCGGCTCGCGGAGCAGGCGGCGCCCGGCACCGTCCAGGGGCACCCTCAGCGCTGGCTGATCCTCGGTGTCATCTGTCTCGCGCAGCTCACCGTGCTGCTCGACAACACCGTCCTGAACGTGGCGATCCCCTCGCTCACCCGCGAGATGGACGCGTCGACCTCCGACATCCAGTGGATGATCAACGCGTACTCCCTGGTGCAGTCGGGCCTGCTGCTGAGCGCGGGCAACGCCGCCGACCGCTACGGCCGCAAGAAGATGCTGATCGCGGGCCTGACCCTGTTCGGCGCCGGTTCGCTCGTGGCCGGACTGGCCGACAGCTCGGGTCAGTTGATCGCCGCCCGGGCCGGAATGGGGGTCGGCGGTGCCCTGCTGCTGACCACGACGCTGGCCGTGGCGATGCAGATCTTCGCCCCCGAGGAGCAGCCGAAGGCGATCGGCATCTGGAGCGCGGTCAACGCCCTCGGCTTCGCGGCCGGGCCGCTGGTGGGCGGCTTCATGCTGAACCACTTCTGGTGGGGGGCGATCTTCCTGGTCAACCTGCCCGTCGTGGCCCTCGGCCTGGTCGCCGTGGTGGCGCTGGTGCCGGAGTCCCGGAACCGGCAGGGGGACCGGCCCGACCTGCTCGGTGCCCTGCTGTCCACGATCGGTATGTCGGCCCTGGTGTACGCGATCATCTCCGGGCCCGAGCACGGCTGGTCCTCGGGCCGGGTCCTCGCCACGGCGACGGCCGCCGTCCTCGTCCTGGGCGTCTTCGCGTACTGGGAGAGCCGTGTCCCGTACCCGATGCTCGACCCGCAGTTCTTCCGCAACCGGCGCTTCACGGGGGCGGTCGCCGGGGCGGTGCTGATCACCTTCGGCATGGGGGGCGCGCTGTTCCTGCTCACCCAGCACCTGCAGTTCGTCCTCGGCTACGGGCCCCTGGAGGCCGGGCTGCGCACCGCACCGCTCGCCCTGACCGTCGTCGCCCTCAACTTCACCGGCCTGTCCGCGAAGTGGACGGTGCGGCTGGGCACGCCGCTCTCGATCGCCCTCGGCATGGTGGTGATGGCCGCCGGGCTGGCGTCCATCGCCACCCTCACCGGACACGGGTACGCCGGCACGCTGCTCGGTCTCGTCCTCATCGGAGTGGGCTGCGCGATCGCCAACCCGGCGATGGCGCACGCCATCATGAGCTCCATCCCGCGCGAGAAGGCGGGCGTCGGTGCCGGGATCAACGGCACGCTCGCCGAGTTCGGCAACGGGCTGGGCGTCGCCGTGCTGGGTGCCGTGCTCAACGCGCGCTTCGCCGCGCTCGTGCCGGTGGCGGCGAGCTCCCTCCCGGCGGCGCTGGCCGCGGCGGACTCCCCGGGCGAACGGGGCCGTGTCACCGAGGCGTTCTCCTCCGGTCTGGAGACCAGCCAGCTGGCGGGAGCGGTCGCCGTGCTGGCCGGCGGGCTGCTCGCGGCGGCGCTGCTGCGCCGGGCGGAGCGGGCGGAGCGGGTGGAGCGGGCGGAGGGGGTGGAACCCGCGCAGCAGGCCGAACGGTCGGAGTCGGCCGAACGGTCGGAGTCGGCCGAACGGTCGGAGTCGGCCGAACGGTCGGAGCCGGCCGAAGGCGCGGAGTCCTCACCGGCCCCGTGAAGCCGGACGTCCGCGCGGCGACGTGACGTCCGGAAGACGACCGGACCGCTGGTGGCCATGGGTGCCGGGGCCCCGGCCCGGCGCCCCGGGTGACGGGGAGTCGCGAAGGAGGTCGGCCGGGCCGCCCGGGGGGGCGCCACCCGGAGGTGGGCCGGCCGCCACCGCCTAGCATGTGGGAAGCGGCAAGTCGAGGAAGGGGTGCCATGGCGAGGGCAGCCCAGGGGTCCGGGCGAGCGGCGCGCCCCAGTGTCTGGCTGGCGGGCCGGGAGCCGCGCCGGAGCGGGCGCGGCGGGGGACAGCCCTCCGGGCTGGACCGGGAGCGGATCACCGAGGTCACCGTCCGGCTGCTGGACGCCGAGGGCCTGGCGAGGTTCTCCATGCGCCGCCTGGCCGCCGAACTGAACGTGACGGCGATGTCCGTCTACTGGTACGTCGACACCAAGGACGACCTGCTCGAACTCGCCCTGGACGCGGCCTTCGGCGAACTCGCGCTGCCCGGCCCGGAGGACGACGCCGACTGGCGCGAGCAACTGCGCGCCCTGGCACGGGAGTACCGCGGCCTGCTGGCCCGCCACCCCTGGCTGTCGCCGCTGGCCGGGAGCTTCCTCAACATCGGGCCGAACGCGCTGGCGTTCTCCGGGGCGGTCCAGCAGATCATCCGCCGGACCGGGCTGCCCGAGCACGGCGTCACCGGGGCGATCGCGGCCGTCTTCCAGTTCGTCTACGGATTCGGCACGATCGAGGGCCACTTCCTCGACCGCGTCGCCGGTACGGGCATGTCCCCGGACGAGTACCACCGCCACGCCATGAGCGCGGTCACCGAGTCACCGGACGCGTCGGAGGTCATCCAGGAGTCGACGCGGATCATGGAGGCCCGCGGCGGCGACACGGTCGAGGAGATGATGGAGCGGGACTTCGCCTTCGCCCTTGACCTGCTGGTGGCGGGCATCGAGGCGATGGTCGCGCGCAGCCGCGGCTGAAGCACCCCTTCGGGCCGCGTCCTTCCCGGGTACACGGTGGGCTGCGCGTCGCGCCGGCTTCGACGCCGTGCCTCCCGCCCTAGACCTAGATCGACGCGCCCGCCCCCATCGCCTCCGCCGCGTTGTCGTACACCGGGACGTCGCGGCGCAGCCCGGTCAGTTCCAGCAGGCGGCCGACCACGCCGCCGGGCCGGGCGACCAGGTGCAGACGGGTGCCGGGGGGCAGGGCCCGGCGCACCTCGTTGATGAGGCGGACGCCCTGGGAGTCCATGAAGCGGGTCGCCGTGAGGTCGAGGACCAGGATCCTCGGCGGGTCGGGGCGGTGCCCGGCACCGGACATGATCAGCGGCAGCAGCCCCGAGGCGTTGGAGATGTCGATCTCCGTGGGCAGCGGGAGCAGCAGGTGCTCGGGTGGTCTGGGGGACGCGGGGAGGGGAGAGGAGGACACGGCGCTCACCTGGCAGTCGTTCGTCCGGCTTTCCGTACGGCCACTTCCTGACCCGGGCGTCCATTCCACCACGGCCCGGGCGGGTGCGGAAGCCGTGCTTCAGCGTTCTTGTGCGGCTGCGGGCCGCCTGTCCGGCCCTCAGCCCGGTGCCCTGCCCGGCACGGGTCCGGGCGTTCCCGGGGGCTACCGAGCGGTTAGAGTTCTCTGCGTCCTGTGCTCGCAGTCGGGAATGTGCTGCGGAGCTCTCCTGCGCACGGCCGGTGGCCGTGCATGCCGAAGAGGTTCGTGGTGACTGCGTCCCGGTTCTCTGAATTGCCCCGTTTTCCGGACGGTTTCGACCTGGCCGAAGCGCTCACCGGCGCGGCCCGGCGACTGCACGGCACCTCCACCCCGCACAGCACCCTGGACACGGCGGTCCGGCTCGCGGTGGAACTCCTGCCCGGCGCCGAGTACGCGGGGATCTGCGCCGTCGAGCGGGAGAACGGGCGCCGCCCCCTCGCCTGGTCCGACGAGATCGTGCGGCTGGCCGAGGAACCGGCGGACACCCGCCCGGGCACGGCCACGGGCACAGGCACAGGTGCGGCCGAGCCGTACTGGGACCGCCTCTGGAACGCCCCGGAGGCCGGCATCGCCGACAGCACCCTCGACGAGGCCGGGGCCGCCCTGGCCGGCCTGGGCCTGCGGTCCGCGCTGTCCCAGCGGCTGCGAGCCGACCGCCGCCGGCTCACCGTGCTCACCGTCTACGCCCGCAAGCCGCACGCCTTCGACGACAGCACCCGGCGGGTGGGCCGGCTGCTCACCGCCCACGTGGGCATCGCCCTCGAATCGGCCACCGTGCGCGAACAGCTCACCGAGGCCATGCGCACCCGGGACCTCATCGGTCAGGCCACCGGCATCCTCATGGAACGCATGGGCATGGACGCGTCCGCTGCCTTCGACCGCCTGGTGCGCGCCTCGCAGCGGGAGAACACCAAGCTGCGCGACCTGGCCCGCCGCATCGTCGACGCGCACGGCACCCCCGACGGCGGCGGCCGCTGACCGGCCGGAGGGCGTCAACGGCCGCCGACGGGACATCCGTACGGTCATGACCTTCGAGACACCCGACACGCTGGACCACGCGATGGCCCGCAGCAGCGGACTCGACACCCTGCTGCGCGATCTCACGGACCGTGCCGTGCAGGAGGTGCCCGGTGCCTCCGCGTGCAGCATCACGGTGCGCCGTGCCGACCGGCTGCTGACCCTCGCGGGCAGCGACGGGCTGCCGAGCGGACTCGACCAGCGCCAGTACGAGAACGGCTCCGGACCTTGCGTGGCCGCGGCGGACACCGGCCGGGAGCAGTACTCCCCCGATCTGACCGTGGAGGCCCGCTGGCCCGGCTACACGCGCTACGCCCTGTCCGAGGGGGTGCGCAGCGTCCTGGCCGTGCCGCTGGAGGTGACGGACGGCCGGGGTGCCGCGCTCAACCTCTACGCCGAGCAGCCGGGAGCGCTCGCCGAGGGGCGGGAGCGGGCCCGTGGCTTCGCGGCCCGTGTGGCGGACGCGGTCACCACCGCCCTGCACCTCGAACACCGGGGGCAGTCCGCCGCGGACGTGCGCACCGCGCTGCTCTCGCGCAGCGTCATCGACCAGGCGATCGGCATCCTCATGGCCCGCGAGCGGATCGACCCGGACCGCGCCCTGGAGCGGCTGCGCCGCGCCTCACAGGACCGGAACGTCAAGCTCCGTGACCTGTGCGGGCAGTTGGTGGCACGCACGGCCGAGGGGCCCTCCAGCGGGCCGAGGTGATGTCCCCCGCACGGCCCGGACCGCCACGTCCAACCGGGTTCTCACCCGGCCCGGAAGTGATGTGCTCCGTACGGCCCCGACGGTCAGCCGGATTCTCACCCGGCCGGAAGTGATGTGCTCCGTAGGCCCGGACGGTCAGCCGGATTGTCACCCGGCCGGAAGTGACGTCCCCCGCACCGCCTGGACGTCCAGTTCCACCCGCAGTGTGGTGCCGACGGCGGCGATGCCGGCCTGGACGACCTGGTTGTAGTGCATCGCGAAGTCCTCGCGCCGCAGTTCGGCCGTGGCGCGGAACGCGGCCCGGGTGCCGCCCCACGGGTCGGGCCCGGTGCCGAGGTGGGTCAGGTCCAGGTCGACGGGCCGCCGGATGCCGCGCAGCGTGAGGTCGCCGTGCACGGTCCAGCGGTCGGGGCCGGCCGCGGTCAGGCCGGTGGAGCGGTAGGTGATCGAGGGGTGCCGGCCGGCGTCCAGGAAGTCCGCCGACCGCAGGTGGGTGTCGCGTGCGGCGTTGCCCGTGTCGATCGACGCGGCCCGGATCTCCGCCTCCACCCGGGAGGCGGTGACGTCGTCCGCCGCCACCTCGAACCGGGCGGAGTAGTCGGTGAAGCGGCCGCGCACGCTGGAGAAGCCCAGGTGCCGGGCGACCGCGGCCACGGTGGAGTGCGCCGGGTCGACCGTCCACGGTCCCGGCGGCGGCAGTTCGGCGCCGCCCTGCCGGGCCAGGGTCACGGTCCCCGCCTGCACCCCGGCCGCCTCGTCGGTGACCAGGGCGCCGGCCGCGGCGGGGGCGTGGCCGACGGCCGTGACGATCACCGTGTAGGCGCCCGGCGCCAGCACGGCCGGATCGTGGACGGAGCCCTCCGCGTCCGCCTCGACGCGCAGCACCTGGCGGCCGGCCGCGTCGGTGAGCGTGACGACGGCGTGCGCGACGGGCCAGCCGTCCCGGGTCCGGACTCTGGCGGTCAGTGGCATCCCGTTTTCTCTTCCTGCTGTGGGGCCGCTCCGGGCCCGGCGCGGCGGCGCCCTGGTCGTGGGACCGGCCCGCGGCGGGGGCGCGTCTCCGCTACAGAACGCGTCCGCCCGCCACGGGCCGGGGTGGGGTCACTCGCCCGGGTGGGCGAGTTCGATGTCGTGGCCGTCGACGCCGGTGCCGTCGACCGTGAGGGCGGTCGCCACCGGCGGGAAGCCCGTGGCGATGACGGTGTAGTCGCCGCCGTCGAGGTCGGAGAAGGCGTACGTCCCGTCGGCCCCGGTGGTCGTCGTGCCGATCACGTTGCCCGCGGCGTCGACCAGCGTCACCCGGGCGTCGGCGAGGGGGCCGTGCGGGGCGCGGACGACGCCCCGGAGCCGGGCGCCCGGAGTCAGCTCGACGTCGAGCCCGGTGGTGTCGGCGCCGCCCACCTCGACGGGCAGGGCGCGGGGCCGGTACCCGGGCGCGTTCACGGCGACGGTCACCGCGCCGGGCACCAGGTCCGTGAGGGAGAACGCGCCGTCCGCCCCGGTGGTCCCGGTGGCCAGGACGTCCCCGCGCACGTCGGTGACGATCACCGTGGCGCCGGTCACCGGGCCGCCGTCACCGGCGGCGCGGACCACGCCCGTCAGGCAGCCGGTGCCGCTGAGCAGGATGTCGTGGCCGACCGGCTCGCCGTTCACCACGACCGTGGACGCCTGCGGCTGGTGGCCGTCGGCGGCGGCGATCAGGACGTACGACCCGGCGCCGGGCGCGTCGATCGCGTAGGCGCCGTCGGCCTGCGCCACCGACCGGCCGAGCTGCCGCCCGGACAGGGAGATCAGGGTGACGGCGGCCTGCGGCACGGGCACGCCCTCGGCGCCCCGCACGACCCCGCGCACGGGGATCCCGGCGGGAGCGGCGCCCCCGGTGGTCTCGTCGGCGTCCCCGGTGCTCTCCCCGGTGTTCTCCTCGGGGCGGGCGACGGTGGCGACGGCCGCGAGCGGCCCGCCGGCGGTGTCCC
>NZ_JAAGMD010000375.1 GCF_010548465.1 Streptomyces sp. SID14436
CCGCCGCGGTGCCGCGGGCGTAGCGGGCGCGCGGCAGGGCGACCGGGCCGGGCACGGCCTCGGGTTCCGCCACCGCCCCCGCCTCCCGCAGTTCCGTCAGGCGGCGGGCGACGCCGCGGGCCGTCGGCTCGTCGAAGAAGGCGTTGAGGTCGAGCTGCACGCCGTGCCGCTCGCGCAGCCGGGTGGTGAGGCGGATGGCGAGCAGGGAGTGGCCGCCGACGTCGAAGAAGTTGTCGTCCACCGCCACGTCGGGCACCCCGAGCACGTCGGCGAGGAGCGCCACGACCTCGCGTTCCAGCGCGGTCAGCCGCTGCCCGTCACCGGCCGGCGTGCCGGACGCGGCGGCCGGCGGCCGGGGCAGCGCGGCCCGGTCGATCTTGCGGTTGGGGTTCTTCGGCAGCTCCGGCAGCGGCAGCAGCACCGGCGGGATCATGTACCGGGGCAGCCAGTCGGCCAGGTACGCGGTCAGTTCGCGGGGGTCGGGCGTGCCCGCGTAGTAGCCGACCAGGCGCTTGTGCCCGGCGCTGTCGTCCACCACGGTCAGCGACTCGCGCACGCCGGGGTGGGACAGGACGGCGGAGTCGATGTCGCCCAGTTCGATCCGGTAGCCGCGGATCTTGACCTGGAAGTCGATGCGGCCGAGGAAGTCGAGCATGCCGCCGGGCAGCCACCGCACCTGGTCGCCGGTCGCGTACATCCGGGCGCCCGGCTCGCCGGAGAACGGGTCGGGCAGGAACGCCCCGGCCGTCAGTTCCGGCCGGCCGAGGTAGCCGCGGCCCAGTCCGTCACCGCCGATGAACAGCTGGCCCGGCACGCCCACCGGCACCGGGCGCAGCCACGCGTCGAGCACGTAGACCCGGGTGTTGGCGATGGGCCGGCCGATCGGCACCCGCCAGGTGCCCTCCGGCACCTCGCGGACGGCGAAGGTGGCGGCGATGCTGGTCGACTCGGTCGGGCCGAAGTCGTTGATGAGCAGCGGTCCGCCCAGCTCGACCACCTCGCGGGCCCGCTTGGGGTCCATCGTGTCGCCGCCGACGACGAGTTCACGGGCGTTCTCGAACACCGTCGGGTCGTGGGCCGCGACCTCCGTGAACAGCGGGGTGGCGAAGACGACGGTGTCGATGGCTCCCGCGCGCAGCGCCTCGCCGAGCACCGGCGGGTTCAGCACGGTGGCCAGGTCGAAGCCGTGCAGCACGGCGCCGTTCAGCAGCGCGCCCCAGATCTCCAGGGTGGCCGCGTCCCAGGCGGCGTTGGAGATCTGCGCCATCCGGTCGCCGGGGGCGATGTCGATGAAGTTGGTGTTCCGCACCAGCCGGATGACGTTGCGGTGCGTGATGCAGATGCCCTTGGGCCGGCCGGACGAGCCCGAGGTGTACATGACGTACAGCAGCGAGCCGGGGCCCGCTCCCCCGTCGACGGCGGCGTCGTGTGCCGGGTCGGCGGCGACCTCCGGGCCCAGGTACGGCTCGACCGCCACCACGGGCACCCCGTCCGCCAGTTCCGTGAGCCGCTCGCCGGACGGCGTCAGCACCACGGCCGGGCGTGCCTCGGCCAGGATCTGCCGCAGCCGCCGCGCGGGGTGGGAGGGGTCGAGCGGCAGGTAGGCGCCGCCCGCCTTGACCACCGCGAGCATCGCGACGACGACGGCCGGGTCGCGGTCCACGTGCAGGCCGACCAGGGTCTCCGGGCCGACGCCCAGCTCCCGCAGCCGGGCCGCCAGCGCGTTGGAGCTGCGGTCCAGCTCCCGGTAGGTGCGGCGGGTGCCGCCGTAGACCAGCGCCGGGGCGTCGGGCGTGGCCCGCACGTGCTCGGCGAACAGGGCGGTGAGCGTGCTGTCCTTCGGGTAGGCGGTGGCGGTCTCGTTCCACCCGGCGATCTCGCGCTGTTCGGCCTCACTCGCGTGCGGCAGCAGGCGCAGCGGGGTGGCGGGGTCCGCCGCGACCTCGGCGGCGAGCCGGACGAAGTGGCCGACGAGCCGCTCGACGGTGGTGCGGTCGAACAGGTCGGTGCTGAAGCCGGCCACGCCTTCGAGGCCCTCGCCGGTCTCGGAAAGCGTCATCCCGAGGTCGACCTGCGAGACCGGGCGGTTCAGCCCGACCGACTCCACGTCCAGGTCGCCGATCCGGGCGCGCAGTCCGCCCCGGCCGGTCTGGAGCGCGCCGAGGCCCTCCTGCCCCAGCAGGTGGGGGTTGGTGAGGCTGAACATGACCTGGTAGCCGGGCGAGCGGGAGGCGTCCCGGTGCAGCTTCAGCTGCCGCACCAGCTCGGGGAAGGGCATCTCCTGGTGGGCCAGGGCGCCGACCACGGTCCGCTTCGTCTCCCGCACGTGCTCCTCGAACGTGGCCTCCTCGCCGACCCGGGAGCGGATGAGCAGCGGGTTGACGAAGTAGCCGATGACGCGGTGCAGGTCCGCGTCGTGCCGGCCGGAGCCGGGCACGCCGACCAGGAAGTCCTTCTCGCCGGTGTACCGGTGCACCAGCAGCTGGAAGACCGACAGCAGGGTGACGAAGAGGGTGGTGTCCTCGGCCTCCGCGCGGCGCCTGAGCCGCCGGGTCACGTCGGCGTCGAGGGTGAAGGTGACGCTGTCGCCGCGGTGGCTCTGCACGGGCGGCCGGGGCCGGTCGGCGGGCAGTTCGAGGACCGGGTCGCAGCCCTGGAGTTCCGTCGTCCAGTACTCCCGGAGCCGCTCGCCGCGCGGCGAGGCGAGGAGCTCGCGCTGACGGTCGGCGAGCTGGAGGTAGGCGGCCTCCGGCGGGGCGGGCAGCGCGGGCCCCTGGCCGGTCTCCGCCGCGTACAGGCGGGCGAGTTCGTCGGTGAGCAGCGCCATGGACCACATGTCGGCGGCGACGTGGTGCAGGGTCAGCGACAGGAGGTCGCCGCCGTCCCGGCGCAGCAGGAGCGCGCGCAGCACCCGGCCCTCGTCGAGCGCGAACGGGGTCCCGTCGGCGGCCCGTTCGAGGCGAGCGGTGAGGGCGGCGTCGTCCAGCGGGCGGGCGTCCTCCACCGTGAAGTCGACGTCCAGGGCGGGCAGTACGCTCTGGTACGGCTCCCCGTCCGCCCAGCGCAGCGCGGTCCGCAGGACCGGGTGGCGGTCGACGAGCTGCTGGAAGGCGCGGTGCAGGGCGTCGTGCCGCACCTCGGTGAGCAGCCGCACGGCGAGGGAGATGTGCAGGGCGGACGTGCCGGGGTGCTGCTGCTCCAGGAAGACCATGGCCTGCTGGTTGGTGCTCAGCGGCAGACGCTCCCAGGGCGCGGCGGACGCCGGCCGGGCCGCCGGCGCGGCCGGGGCGTCCAGGGTGAGGTCGTCGACGCTGGCGCCGGCGAGCAGTTCCTCCAGGGAGAGTTCCACGCCGGTGGCCCCGGCGACGGCGGCCTGGAGTTCGACGGCGGCCAGCGAGTCCAGGCCCTGCCCGACGAGCGGGGCGGCCGGGTCGACGGTGACGCCGAGGCGGCGCGCGGCCAGTTCCGCGACGACGGCACGCACCCGGCCGGCGTCG
>NZ_JAAGMD010000396.1 GCF_010548465.1 Streptomyces sp. SID14436
CGGCTGCACCGGGGTGAAGCGGGCCGGCAGCGCGGACAGCGCCCGGTGGAAGGGTCCGTGGCGCCAGGACAGGCTGTCCTCCGGCACCGCGAGCCGCACGTCGGGGAGCTGGTTGAGCAGGTTCTCGATGGCGGTGACGGTGATGTGCCGGGCCGGTTCCTTGGAAGGGCAGGCGTGCGGTCCCGCACTCCACGCCAGGTGGGCCCGGTTGCTGCCCGACTGCCGGGACGCCTGGAGCGCCGGGCCGGTGTTGGCCGCGGCGAAACTGACCAGCACCAGGTCACCGGCCTGGAGCTGCTGACCGGCGAACTCCGTGTCGGCGGCCGGGTAGTGCGGCGCGTAGTTCGACATGGGAGGGTTCTCCCACAGCGTGTCGTCGAGGGCCTCGTCGATCAGGCCGCCCTCGCGGGCGTACCGGTCGTGGGTGAGGAGCCGGTGCAGCGTGTTGCCGATCAGGTTGCGCAGCGGTTCGGCGCCCGCCCCCAGCAGCAGCGCCAGCTGGTGGACCATCTCCTCGTCGGACAGGCCCGCCTGATGCTGCATCAGCCACGAGGTGACGTCCTCGCCGGGACGGCTCCGCTTGAGGGCCACCAGCTCGCCCACCGCCTGGAACAGCACCGCGGTGGCCTTGTCGGCGTTGACGCCGTCGAACATCCCGGAGATGCCGAACAGCACCCGGTCGCCGATGTCGGCCGGGCAGCCGAAGAGTTCGTTGAACACGAACAGCGGCAGCTGCTTGGCGTAGTCGCCCAGCAGGTCCGCCGAACCCCGGGCACTGAACTGGGAGATGAGGTAGCCGGAGATCTGCTCGGTGCTGTGGCTCAGCCGCCGGGTGTCCACCCGGGCCATGCTGTCGGTGACCGCCTGGCGGAGCCTCAGGTGGTCGGCGCCGTCGGCGAACATGCAGTTGGGCCGGTAGGCCAGCAGCGGGGCGACCGGACTGTCCGGTCCGACCTTGCCCTCGTTGAAGGCCCGCCAGCGGCGCGCGTCCTTGCGGAAGGTGCCGGAGTCCTGCAACAGCTGAAGGGCCGCGGCGTAGTCCGTGACCAGGGTCGCCTCCACCCCCGGCGCCAGCTCGACCGGGGCGGCGGGGCCGTAGTGCCGCAGGAACCCGTAGTACGCCTGCGGGTCCGCGGCGAACTCCGGTCCGTACAGCGGCACCCGGCCCCCCGAGCCGTGGGCCGGGCACCCGGGCGGGGGCACCGGGGTGGTGTCGTCAGCGTCCATGTGTGCTTCCAGTCCTAGTGGGCGCGGTCCAGCAGGTAGCGGACCAGTGTGGTCAGGGCGTCGGCCGAGGACTTCTCGTCGCGCGCGTCACAGGTGACGACGGGGGTGTCGTCGAGCAGGTCCAGTGCCTCGCGCAGGGCCCGTTCGTCGCGGGGCGGCGCGCCGTCGAAGTGGTTGACGGCGATGGCGTAGTCGAGCCCGTACTGCTCGATGAGGTCGATCACCGCGAAGGAGTCCGCCAGCCGCTCGGGGTCGACCAGCACCAGCGCGCCGAGCGCGCCGCGCGCCATGTCCTCCCACATCTGCACGAACCGCTGCTGGCCCGGGGTGCCGAACAGGTACAGCACGACCCGCTCGCTGATGGTGAGCCGGCCGAAGTCCATGGCCACCGTGGTGGTGGTCTTGCCCTGGACGCCCTTGAGGTCGTCGACCGCCTCGGCGGCCCGGGTCATCGTCTCCTCGGTGGACAGCGGCTCGATCTCGGAGATCGAGCCGATGAACGTCGTCTTGCCCACCGCGAAGTGCCCGACCACCAGGATCTTCACCGCGGTCTGGGTCGCCCCGCCGCGGACGTAGGCCTGCTCACCCAAACTTGGCGCGGAGACCATTGAGCACCTCCTCCAGGATCTCCCGGTCGGCGAGGCGTGCCCGCGCCACCGGCGGTCGGGTGATGAGGTAGCCGCCCTCCGTCAGGGAGGCCAGCAGGATCCGCACGACCCCCAGCGGCAGCCCGGTGTGCCCGGCCAGCTCGGCCACCGAGAGGTAGCCGGCGGAGCAGATGTCCAGCAGACTCTGCTCCTCCGGGGACAGCCGGGTCGGCCGCTGCGCGTGCTCCGGCGACGCCGTCACCAGGGTGATGAGGGAGAGCTGCTGCTCGTCCGGCAGGTCCCGGCCCCTGGTGATGACGTACGGCCGTACTAATTCCGCGGCCTCCGGCTCCCACCCGTCATGACCGGTCATGAGCGGACGCCGAGGTTCTCGCGCGGCGGCGTCGTCAGCTGCTTGCCGAGCTGGGCGACGAGCTGCTGCATCCGGAAGGTGATGTCCGCCATGTCGACGTCCGGGGAGGCGGACACGCCGAGGTAGGCGCCGTCGCCGGCGGATATCAGGAACACCCAGCCGCCGTCGAACTCGACCAGGGTCTGCCGCCAGCGGTGCTGGGGGTCCTCGCAGAAGAAGCCGAGGGTGCGGCTGAGCGACTGCACACCGCTCATCGCGGCGGCGACCCGGTCCGCGTCATCCTTGTCGAAGTCCTTCGTCCGGGCCATCAGCAGGCCGTCGGCGGAGATCAGGACCGCGTGCAGGGCCCCGGGAATCTCCAGGGCGCTGTCGAGCATCCATGACAGGTCGTCGTTCACGAGACATCATGTCCTTCGCTGCGTGCACCAGGGGTGCTGCTCGTCTGGTCCCCGGCCTCCGGCTGTGTGACCCGGCCGGACTGGGTGCCCCGCTGGAAGGCGCCCATGACCTGCGCCTGTTCGGAGTCGGAGCGGCCCGCGGGACGCGGTGCCGACGCGGTGCCGGGCACGATCGCCATCGGCCGCTTGCGGCGACGCCGGGGCAGGCCGTCCACGGTCGACGCCGGGACGGCCGGCGAGGGCTCCGGCCCGTCGTCGGGACCGTTCGCGGCGGGCCGTGCGGCGGGCGCGGGCGCCTTCCGCTCCGGCATGGCCGTGAGCAGCTCGTGCGGGAGCAGGACCACCGCGCGCACGCCTCCGTAGGGTGAGGAGGAGTCCACCGACACCTCGAATCCGAAGCGTTCGCACAGCACGCCGATCACCGCGAAGCCGAACTGCGGCGGATTGCCGAGCCCCGCCACGCTGGACGCGCGTTCGCTGGAGAGCAGCTTCTGGGCGCGGGCGCGCTCCTCCTCGCTCATGCCGACACCGGCGTCGTCGACGACCACGCAGATGCCCTTCGGCACGGTCCGGATGTTGATCTCGACGATGGTGTCCGGGCTCGAGTAGCTGGTCGCGTTGTCGAGCAGCTCGGCCAGGGCCAGCGCCGCGGGCTCGACCGCCCGGCTGGTGATGCCGAAGTCCACCTGGGAGAGGATCTCCACCCGCCGGAAGTGCCGGATGCGGCCCTGGGCGCTGCGGACCACGTCGTACACCGACGCGGTGTCGCGGCGGCCGCCGAGCCAGCCGTCGCAGAGCACCGCGATGGACTGGGCGCGGCGCCCGAACTGCGAGTTGGTGTGGTCGATCTCCAACAGGTCCTGCAGCATCGCCGAGTCGCCGTACTTGCTCTGCAACCGGGAGAGCACGAGCTGCTGTTCGGCGGCCAGGCCCTGGAGTGTCCGCATCGCGGACTTCAGAACGGTCTTGGTCTCCTCCTCGGCCCGCTCCTGCGCGGCCTGCACCGATTTTCCGTAGTCGCTCTCGAGCTCCGCGTAATGATCCCTCAGGCCCTGGATCTCCTGTCGCAGCGCACGCGCGTGCCGGCGCTGACGGACGATGAGGGAGATGGTGCCGACGAGGGCGACGAGGAGAGCCCAGAGCAGTGGGTTCCCTGTGTATTCCGTCATAAGACTCTCTTCAGGCGACTGACAGCCGGCTTGCTGATTGTCCCGTCACTGCGGGCGGTCGCGGACCGCCCGCCGGGGTTGCCGCCCGGGCCGTCCCAGCAGGGGAGATGTCGGCTTTCGCCCATCCGCCCGCTCCGCAAACGCGGTGATCGTATCATCGGCCGAACACGTGAACTGACGTCAGCAAGCCTGTTCCCACGGGCGGTTGACGCCTCGCTTCCGCTCCGGTGAAGGGGCCCGGACGGCGGGTGCACGGGCCGGTCGGCAGCCACGGCCCCGGGCCCCTGCGTGCCGGGCCGGGCACGGGCCGCGGGGCGGACGCACGCGAGGGCGCCCACTCCTCACGAGCGCCGTTCCCCCGGACGGGCGCACGCGTCCGGTCATGGCACCCTTCGTCCGGGCCGCCCGAGCGGGGAGACTGGGCCCATGCAGAAACTCTCCCTCGACGCCCTCGCCCGGGAACACCTCGAACGGGCCGCCGCCACCGCCAACGGCCGCAGCGCCACCACCGTGTACGGCGGACACGAGCACGTGCTGCGGCAGACCCTCCTCGCACTGACCGCGGGCACGTCCCTGGCCGAACACGAGAACCCCGGCGAGGCCACCCTGCTGGTCCTGCGCGGGCGGGTCCGGCTCACCAGCGGCGACGACTCCTGGGAGGGCCGCGACGGCGACCTGATCGTGGTGCCCGACGCCCGTCACGGCCTGGAGGCGGTCGAGGACGCCGCCGTGGTGCTGACCGTCGCCAAACGCGACTGACCCCGCCCTCGGGCGGGGTCCCCGGCCGGCCGCACCCGTCCCGGGGCGCTCACGCGCCGCCGGGACGGGCCGCGCCGGCTACCCGACGCCGAGACCGGCGTCGTCGACCGCCTCCTTGCCGTCGGCGCGCAGGACCTTGTTCAGCGGGCCGAGGTCGTAGATGCCCTTCAGCCGGGGCTCCTTGAGCAGCCCGGCCTTCACCGCGTACCCGGCCTGGGTGTCGAGGGTGGCGGCCAGCGGGTCGTCCAGGAAGGTGATCGACGGCCAGGCCGGCTCGATGACGTCCGCGGGCAGCGCCTTGCCGGTCAGCTTCTCCAGGGCGGTGTTCGCCGACGCCCTGGCCTTCTCGGGGTTGGCGTTGATCCACTCGTTGGTGCGCACCGAGCCGCGCAGGACCGCCTCGACGACGTCCGGGTGCTGCGTGAGGAACTTCTGGGACACGATGATGTTCGTGATGACGAACTTCTTGTCCGGCCACAGGTCGGCCTCGTCCAGGAGGACTTCGGCGCCCTGGGCGACGAGGCGGGATGCGGTCGGTTCCGGGACCCAGGCGCCGTCGATCGAGCCGGCCTTGTAGGCGTCCGGTGTCACCTTGTTGTCGGAGCGGACCACGGACACGTCCCCCGCGCCGCTCTGCGGGTCGACCTTCCAGCCCTTCTCGGCGATCCAGTTGAGGAACGCGATGTCCTGGGTGTTGCCGAGCTGAGGGGTCGCGATCCGCTTGCCCTTCAGGTCGTCCTCGGACTTGATCCGGTCCGGGTCGACGACCAGCTTCACGCCCCCGGACGCCGAACCGCCGATGATGCGCAGGTTCCTGCCGCCGGACTTGGTGTAGCCGTTGATGGCGGGCGACGGGCCGATCCAGCCGATGTCGATGGAGCCGGAGTTGAGGGCCTCGATCTCCGAGGGGCCCGCGTTGAACGTCGAGGCCTTGATCGTGGTGCCGCCCAACTCCTTCTGGAACAACCCCTCCTGGACGCCCACCAGAGCGGTGGCGTGCGTGAGGTTGGGGAAGTAGCCGATCCGCACCTGGTCGGCGGACAGCTTCTCGGCGCCCGCCGCGACCCGGGACGTCTTGTCGTCGTCGGTGGATTCGGAACCGTAGCCGCAGGCGGTGAGCAGCAGGGGGAGGGCCGCGGTGGCGGCGAGGGCACGCAGGAGGGCGCGAGGTCGTGCGGCAGACACGGAGGTGTCCTCTCGGGAAGGGTGATCCGGGCAGTACGGACGGTCCGGCCGGCGTCACCCGGCCCCGCGCGAGCGGTCGTCGCGGGTTCCGGGACGGCAGCGGAGCCGGAGGAAGGAGCCGCCCGCCGGGGCTCCGGCCCCGGTGGCGGGGGAGGAGCGGCGCGGGCGTGCGGGGCGCCCGGGGACGCGGAAGCGGTCCCCGCGGCGCGGGTACGGCGGGCCCGCGGAGGCGGGCGGCGGGCTCAGGCCCCGCGACAGATGGCGCTGGACGTGCGGCCGAAGTCGATGTGGCGGCGCGACGTGAGCAGGAGCAGCAGCCGGGAAGAATGATCGAACGCGGTCACGACCGGCCACCCCCCGATTCCTAGTTTTCCTACCTGGTTGCTAGGGATCGTGGCAGAAGGGGGCGCCCACCCCAAGAGGGTGTTCACATCGTGGATGACGCCATCTCACGATCCGGTACGCGTGAGGGGGCGGCAGGTGCGGTCAGGGGTTCACCCAGGCGTCGGGCGCGTCGGTCAACGCCGATACGGAGTCCGGCAGTTCGGCTGCCGCGACGTCGGCCAGCGTGACGCCTTCGAGGATTTCGCGGACGTTGGACCGCAGCGCGATCCACAGCGGGAGCAGCGACCGGGCGGGACCGGTGTAGGAGAGGTCGGGCGGGCGCACCCCGCGCACCGACACCAGGGGGCCGTCCACCACGCGTATGACGTCGGCGATGCTGATCTCCCCGGCGGGCCGGGCCAGCCGGTACCCTCCGTTGCCGCCGCGCCGGCTCAGCACCAGCCCGCCCCGGCGCATGTCGTTGAGGATGCCTTCCAGGAACTTGTGCGGAATCTCCTGCGCGTCGGCGATGGCCTCCGCCTTCAGCGGGCCGCCGTCGGGGGACGCGGCGAGCTGGAGTGCCGCCCGCACCGCGTAGTCCGCCCTGGCTGAGATCCGCATGGACGCATTATCCCGCACCTGCGCCGCCGGCCCGCCCGCCGGGTCGCCGGACGCGCGCGGGAGCGGCGCGGGTCAGGCGGGCAGGTCGAACGGAGGGTGCGCGCCGTTCAAGAAGTAGTCGCCGACGTCCCGGAGCCGGTGCGCGACGGGCTCGTACAGCGTGTGGGTGCGGGCGTTGCGCCAGAACCGGTCGAAGCCGAGCCCCGCGGCGGCGGACCGGACGCCGACGACGTCCAGGGCACGGGCCGTGCACTCCTGGGCGGCCCAGGACGCCGCGGCCTCCGCCATGGCCACCAGGACGGACATCTCCGCGCAGTCCTCGTGGCTGAGGTCGCCGCCGCGCGCCAGCCCGGCCTCGACCGCGTCGACCGCCTGGTCCGCGAGGGCCGCGGCGGACCGGGTGAGGACGGTGAGTTCGCCGTAGACGGTCAGTGCCTGCGGGTCGGCGGCGGTGTGGTCGGGCCAGGTGCCGGTGTGCCAGCGGGACGGGCGGGCCCTGCCGTACTCGCGGGCCTCGGCGAGCACCCCCTCGGCCAGGCCGAGCCGCACCTGTGCGGAGAGCAGCCGCCCGACGGACGACGCCGGCGCGGCAGGCGGGACGAGGACGTCCTCGTCGGTGGACAGGGAGCCGAGCACGTCGTCCGGGGCGAGCGCCACCGCGTCGAACTCCACGCTGCCGCCGGCCGCCAGGCGTTGTCCGAAGGTGTCCGTGCCGCCGCCGATGCGCACGCCGGGACGGGCCGGGTCGACGACCACGGCCACCGGTTCGCCGGTGTCGGCGCGCACGGCCCGTACGGCCAGCCGGTCCGCCACCAGTGCCCCGCCGACGCAGCTCCGGCGGCCGTCCAGCACGGGGC
>NZ_JAAGMD010000429.1 GCF_010548465.1 Streptomyces sp. SID14436
GCCGGACGGCCGGCGCCGTCAGGGGCGCAGCGCCCGGGCCGCCGTCGCGGTGACCGCCTCGGCCAGCGCGGCCAGGGCCGGGGAGTCCAGCTTCCACTGCTGCCAGTACAGGGGGACGTCCACCTCGTGCCGCGGCGCGAAGCGGGTGACCCGGCCGGCGCGCAGCAGGGGCACCGCCTGCGCCTCGGGGACCATGCCCCAGCCCAGGCCGGCCGCGACGGCGTCGGCGTACCCCTCCGAGGTGGGGATCCAGTGCCGGTCGGCGCTCGCGCCGCGGCGCCCGCCGGTGATCCGCCGCACGAAGCCGTCCTGGATGTCGTCCAGGCGGTCGAAGACGACCACCGGTGCCTCCGGCAGCACGTCCTCCAGCGGCCCGGCGAGGTGCCGCGCCGCGAACTCCGGGTGCGCGACGGGGAGGTAGCGCATCCGCCCCAGGTGCCGGACCGAGCAGCCCGGGACCGGCTCGGGCGAGGAGGTCACCGCGGCCATCACCGTGCCCTCCCGCAGCAGCGCGGCGGTGTGCCCCTCGTCCTCCCGGCGCAGCTCGAAGCAGACCGGCGGCTCGGCCGGTACGCGGCTGAGGACGGGCAGGAACCAGCTCGCCAGGGAATCCGCGTTGACCGCCACCGGCAGGCGCGTGGCCCGTCCGGTGCCGCTGAGGCCCAGCTCGGCGTGCGCGTCCCGCTCCAGCAGGCCGACCTGGCGGGCCAGCCGCACCAGCATCTGGCCCGACTCGGTCGGGCGGACCGGCTTGGTGCGCAGCAGCAGGACCCGCCCGGTGCGCTGCTCCAGGGCCTTCACCCGCTGGCTCACCGCGGAGGGCGTGACGTGCAGGACGGCGGCGGCCGCGTCGAAGGTCCCCTCGTCGACCACCGCGAGCAGGGTCCGCACCTGGTCCAGCGGCAGCTCGGACACGGGGACGGACGGGGCGGCGGACGCGCCGGCGGATGCTTCTCTCTTCACATTTCCTAAGGGTACGTAAGAATCCTTAGCTGTACTGCACACATGCGCCGCGACTAGCGTCTTCCGCATGACGAGCACCCTGACCACCGCCGCTGCGGGCTTCGGCACCGGACTGTCCCTGATCGTGGCCATCGGCGCCCAGAACGCCTTCGTGCTCCGCCAGGGCGTCCGCCGCCACGCCGTCCTGGCGGTCGTCGGCATCTGCGCCCTGTCCGACGCCGCGCTCATCGCGCTGGGCGTGGCGGGGATCGGCGCGGTCGTCGTCGCCTGGCCGGGGGCCCTGACGGCGGTGGGCTGGATCGGCGGCGCCTTCCTGCTCGGCTACGGCGCCCTGGCGGCCCGGAGGGTGATCCGCCCGGAGGCGGAGGGGCTGCGCACGGAGGGGGAGGCGGCCGGGTCGCGCCGCCGGGCGGTGCTCACCTGTCTCGCGATGACCTGGCTGAACCCGCACGTCTACCTGGACACCGTCTTCCTGCTGGGCTCGGTGGCCGCCGACCACGGTCCCCTGCGCTGGACGTTCGGCCTGGGCGCGGTGCTGGCCAGCGTCTGCTGGTTCGCCGCGCTGGGCTTCGGCGCCCGGCTGCTGAGCCGCTTCCTCGCCCGGCCCTCGGCCTGGCGGGTCCTGGACGGGCTGGTCGCCGCGACCATGATCGTCCTGGGGCTGAGCCTGATCGCCGGAAGCTGATCGCCCGCCCCGGCGGCGCCGCCGGCTCCGCCTAGGGCACCACGCCCCGCCGGTGCAGCGCGTACTGCTCCATCAGCTGGCCGCGGGTCATCTCCAGCCGGTGCGCCAGGATCTCCGCGACACCGCGCACCAGCGTCAGCCCCAGCCGCGGGTCCTCCTCGCACAGCTCCAGCACGGCCGTCGCGTCGAACTCGTAGGCGCGCACCTGGCTGAACGCGACGGCGCCGAAGTCCCACCGGTACGGGGGGAACAGCCAGGACCAGCCGAGCAGATCGCCCGCGCCGAGTCCGGCGACCGTGGTGCGGTGCAGGTGGTTGACCTGCATCTCCAGGGAGACCGCGCCGGAGCGGATGACCCAGAAGCGGTCGGCGGTGCCGCCCGCCTCGAAGATCCGGGTGTCCTCCGGGAAGTACACCTCCCGCGCGAGGGCCATCAGGCGCTGCCGTTGGGGAGGGGGGAGGGCGGTCAGGAGTTTGATCGCATGCGTCATGGCGCGGGCTCCTAGCCGTACGGACGTTCCGGGGCGTTCTCTCCCTCCATTGGAGCCGCACGCGGCGTCCGCGGCACTTCGGGGAGGAGACCCGCGCCCCGGCGGGGGCGGAATCCGGGCATGAAGAAGCCCTGGCTGGACGGGGGAAACCAGCCAGGGCCGTTACGAGTGGTGTCGGAGGACCGGGCGTCGACTCCGTCACCACGTGTAGATGAACGATAAACCAACCCGGTTGACTTTGTGCAACCGGAACCCGGTCACGTGACCCGTTTCACTTTTCCGCGATCTCCGGCGCCCCTGTCCGGCCCGCTCCGACGCCCTGTCGGGGCGGGCCCGGCCGGCCGTCGCGTCACGCCGCGCGCTCGTCGACGACCCGGAGCGTGTCCAGCCCGGGATCCGTCGGATCCGGCAGGTGCATGCCCGCGGCGAGACCCGTCCGCAGGTACCGCAGGACCGGCTCGTCCAGCCGCTCGCCCGGCAGCACCGCCGGGATGCCCGGCGGGTACGGCGTGATCATCTCGGCCGCGATCCGGCCGGCGGCCTCGCCCACGGGGACGTCCTCGGCCGGGCCGAAGAACGCGTCGCGCGGCAGCAGCGCCTGCTCCATCCGCAGCTCCCCGGGCGGCGGCACGTCGACGCGCGGAGCCCGCGGCAGGTCCGGCGCGGCATGGGCGAGGTCCTTCAGCGCCGACAGCAGCTGCCCGGTCGTCTCCCGGTCGTCGGCATGGGTGATCTGCGCGCCGATCCGGCGGTGGTCGACGATGTGGGCGTCGACGGCGCGGTGCTCGCGCAGCCAGTCGGCGGCCTGGAACCCGGTGATCCCCAGCTCCTCGACGTCGATGATGCCGGGCAGCGGATCGAAGTCGTCGGCCATCCCGGGGGCGCAGAAGTCGGCGCGGTCGTTGACGTGCATCCCGTCGATCTCCTCGACGGCCGCCCGCACCTCGGCGCACAGCTCCAGCGCGGCGCCCATGAGTTCCCTGCCGTGCAGCACCATCTGCCGCCGCCAGCCGTCCAGGCCGGCGCGGATCAGCACCGACGGGCTGGTGGTGTCCAGCAGGTCCGCGCGGATCCCGAGCAGCGCGGGCGGCACCAGATCGCCGCGCAGGTGGAAGACGGAACCCTGCTCCAGGCCGCTGCCCATCTTGTGGATGCTGGTCACGCAGATGTCGGCGCCCGCGTCCATCGCCCACGACGGGAGGTCCGGATGGAAGGGCAGGTGGGCACCCCACGCCTCGTCCACGATCAGCGGGCGGCCACGCCGGTGGCACACCTCGGCGACGGCCGACAGGTCGGCGCAGGCACCGTACGGGGTGGGACTCGTGACCAGCGCGCCGCGCGCGTCCGGATGCTCCTGGAACGCCTGCTCGAACTCCGCCGCCGACGGCGGATGCGCCAGACGCCGCTCGGCGTCCCAGCGCGGCTCGACCCACACCGGCTCGATGCCGGACAGGATAAGCCCCGACACCACGGACTTGTGGGCGTCCCGGCCCACCAGCAGCTTCTCGTGCGGACCCGCGACCGTCAGCATGGCCGCCTTGACCGACAGGGAACTGCCGCAGGTGCTGAAGAAGGTGTGGTCGGCGTGCACCGCGTCCGCCATCAGGTCCTGGGCCTCCTGCAGGACCCGGCCCCGGGTCAGCCGGTCGTCCAGGCCGCCCGACGCCAGCACGTCGCCGAGGAACACCGCGTCGCCCAGCACCTCACGCACCGCGGGGTCGGCACCGCGGGCCTGCTTGTGCCCCGGCGGCGTGAAGGCCAGCCGTCCCTTGCGGTGATAGTCCTGCAGGGCTTCCAGCACCGGTGCCCGGTGGTGATCGGCAGTCATGGCGTCCGGGTGCCCGAACGCACCGGGACCAATCCGGCACCGGTCCGGGCCCCCGCGGAGCGGACCGTCCGGGGGCTCACTCCCGCCCGGCGCGCCTGCCCGGCGTGAGGATCTCGTCCAGGACGCCCAGCACCACCTCGTAGGCGAGCCTGCGGACCTCGGCGTCGCGGTCCGGGCCCGACCCGGCGTCGCCCGTCGCCCGCCCGGCCCGCAGGGCTCGTTCCTCCTGGGCCGCTCGGGCCCGGGCCCGCTGGATGCGCCGCAGCAGTTCGTCCGAGTCCACCACATCGGTCATGTCCCCCGCGTACCCCCCTGTGCCGTTCGCATGACATGCGTCCGGATGAGGGCCGGGAGGTTTGCCACCCCCGGGACAGGTGAGCCGAAAAGGGACGTACGCGGCATCTGTCCGGCCCGGACAGGCCGGAGCGAACGAGGAGAACCAGGGAGTCGAAGGATGCGAGAGGCGCACACCACCGTGCCCGTTGCCGAACCCCCGGGCGGCGGCCCGGTCCGGCGCACGTCACCGTGCCGGCCGGGCGACGTCCGGGACGCCGTGCTCCGCGCGGTGTCCGAACAGTGCCGGACCGGCCGTGCGCCCTGCGACGCGGACGCCCTGTCGGACGCGCTGCTCGTCGCGTCCGAGCTGACCACCAACGCCATCCTGCACGGCGGGGGCGTCACCGAGGTCCGGGTCGACGTCACCGGGCCGTCGGTCCGCGTCTCGGTGAGCGACCGCAGCAGCGAACTGCCGGTGGCCCGGGCGGCGGCCGGCCGCATCGGCGACCGCCGGCCCGGCGGCCACGGCTGGCCCATCGTCTGCCGCCTCTCGCGCGACGTTCTGGTGTCCGACCTGCCCGCCGGCGGCAAGTGCATCACCGCCGTGGTGCCCCTTTCCTGAACCCGCGCACCCCCGGCCGATTGTCCGGCACAGGGGTGTTTGTTCGGTTGGGGGCGGGGCAACCGGAGTTTCGTGCTTCGGACCGGAGGCGCGCCGGCGGGATCGGTATGACCGCCGTGGACCCCTCTGGTGTCCCGGCGGCGACCGTCCCGTGGCAGACCCCCCCAACCACCGCTCGGGAGCGATACCGCAATGCTCATTGACACCCCGGCCCCCCGTCCCGCGACTCCCGCCACCGAGTCGGCCCCCGCCCGCAGGCGGCACGACGACGCCCCTGACACCGCCGCCCTCTTCGCCCGCCTGGCCACGCTGGGGGACGGACCGGAGCGGGACGCCGTCCGCGACGAGCTCGTCACCGCGTGGCTGCCCATGGCCCACCGCATCGCCGGCCGCTTCCGTGACCGCGGCGAGTCCGTGGAGGACCTGCGCCAGGTCGCGGCCCTCGGGCTGGTGAAGGCCATCGACCGGTTCGACCCGTCCCGCGGGGCCTTCGAGAGTTACGCCGTTCCCACCATCACCGGCGAGGTCAAGCGCCACTTCCGCGACCGCATGTGGGCCCTGCGGGTGCCCCGCCGGGTGCAGGAACTGCGCAACAAGGTCCGGGTGGCCCGCCGCGAGCTGACCCAGAACCCGGGCAGCCCCGAACCCTCGGTCGCCGACGTCGCCGCCCACACCGGACTGACCGAGGAGGAGGTCCGGGCCGGACTGGAGGCGCTGGAGAGCTTCAGCACCCTCTCGCTCGACGCCGAGCTGTCCACCGAGGACGACGGCTACAGCCTGGCCGACACCCTGGGCGCCTCGGACAACTCCTACGACACCGTGATCGACCGCGAGTCGGCCAAGGAGGGCCTGCGCCGTCTTCCCGAGCGCGAGCGCGCCATCCTCTACATGCGGTTCTTCGAGGACATGACCCAGAGCCGCATCGCCGACCGGCTGGGCATCTCCCAGATGCACGTCTCCCGCCTGATCAGCCGCAGCTGTGCCCGCGTGCGCGCCGAGGCGATGGGCCAGCGCTCCGCCCGCCGCGGCACCCCGGCGCCGGACGCCTGACCGCCCGGCGGCC
>NZ_JAAGMD010000452.1 GCF_010548465.1 Streptomyces sp. SID14436
CAGCCGCCCAGGGCCCGCACGCCCGCCGTGACGAGGACGGCCGCCGCGACGACGACCAGGAACGGAGCCCGCAGCACCAGGGCCACGGCAGCGGCCCCCAGCCCCGCCGCCCGCGCGTCCAGCACCAGGGCCTGCCCGTCGGCGAACGTCTGCTGTGCGGTGAGGGCGGCGAGCAGGGCGACCGGCACCAGCGCGGCCAGACGCCGCACGAGCGGCCGTTCGAGCACCCCGGCCGGGACCATCAGGCCGGCCAGTTTGACGGCGTAGCAGCCGAGGACGGTCACACCGATGGCGATCCAGATGTTCAACGGTCCTCCTCCTCGGGTGCGTCAGGTGCGTCGGATGCGTCAGATGCGTCAGCCGTGGCGGACGCATGGTCGCGCGGCGGGCCCGTGGCCCGGCCGCGGGCCCACAGGACGGCCGGTGCGGCGAGGGCCGCGACCAGGACCGGCACACCGGCCGGCAGGAAGGGCAGCAGGCCGAGCCCCAGCACGACGGCGAGTCCGGCCACGAGCCGCTCGGTGGTGGTCCGCAGCATCGGCGCGAGCAGTGCCAGGAACACCGCCGGGCCGGCCGCGTCGAGGCCCCACGCGGCGGTGTCGCCGATGGCCTCGGCGCCCAGGGCGCCGAGCAGCGTGGTCAGGTTCCACAGGACGTACAGGCTCAGGCCGGTGACCACGAAGCCGAGGCGTGCGCTGCGCCGGGTGGGCTGGGCGAGGGAGACGGCGGTCGTCTCATCGATGACCCACTGGGCGGCGAACGGCCGCACCGCGCGCGGGAGGGCCAGCAGCTGCGACAGGCGCAGGCCGTAGAAGGCGTTGCGCACGCCCAGGAAGAACGCCCCGGCGGCCGCCGTGAACGGGCTGCCGCCGGCCGCGATCGCCCCGACCAGCGCGAACTGGGACGCACCGGTGAACACCAGCAGGCTCAGCACGCAGGTCTGGAGCAGCGTGAGCCCGCTGCCCGCCGAGGTCACTCCGAACGCGAACCCGGAGAGTCCGACGGCGACACCGACCCCGAGGGCGTCGCGGACGACGGCACCGTCGGGTTTGTCCTCCCCGGTGCTCCGGGGTTGCGCGAGAGTTGTCTGTTCTGCTGCCACACGCCCGACGGTAGGACAAGGCCGGTAGTTGCGTCTTGTACATTCTTGCGGCCGCTTCGCACGGCGCCCCGCACGTCCCGGGCCGCGTTCCTGCGCTCCCGCTGGTAGGCGCCCGGCGGTACGCCGATCATGCGGCTGAAGTGCCGGTTCAGATGCGGCTGGTCGGTGAAGCCGACCTCCAGCGCGGCCTGCGACGGTGCCGTCCCCGCGTCGAGCAGCCGACGGGCGCGCCGGACCCGCGCGTCGGTGAGCCAGGTGTGCGGCGGCATGCCGTAGGTGTCCCGGAAGGCCCGCAGCAGGGCGAACGGGCTGGTCCCCAGCTCGGCGGCCAGTTGTTCCAGCGTCGGCGGCGCGGCCATCCGCTCCTCCAGCAGGGCCCGCGCGCGGGCCGCGGTGCGGGCGCCGGCCGTCCGCACCTCCCGCCGCGCCAGCCGGCCGCCGTTCAGCCTGAGCAGACGGGTCACGGCGACCTTCAGGAGGGTGTCGGCGGCGAGCGCGTTGCCCTCGTCGGTGGCCCGGAGCACCCGGTGGACCAGGCGGACCGTGTAGGGGTCGTCCAGCACGGGCGTCACGAAGCCGGGTGTACCGCGCAGGGTGGTGGTCTCGGCGGCGATCGCGCCCACCACCTCGGGCGAGGGGTAGACGGCCCCGTACCGCCAGCCCTCGGGCACTCCGGCCCGGCCGGTGTGCGGGGTGTCCGGGTTGACGAGGGCGAGGGCCCCGGCGCCGGCGTACTGGTCGCCGCTGCCGTGATGGAAGATCTCCACGCCGTCGGCGATCGCGGCGATCACGAAGTGCTCGTGGGTGTGCCGCACGAACGTCTTCCGGATGTACCGGGCACGCAGCAGGTCGACACCGGGCAGTTCCTCGTACTGCCAGTGCCGTGCGCGCTCCCCGCCCCTTTCGGTCATACGGCCATTGTCACGCGTTCCGGTCCACGGCCTGCGGGCCCCCGTCCACCGGCCTCCGCCCCGGCCCGCCGCGAGGGCCGGACGCGCCCCGTCCGTGCAGCTCAGGGCCATTGTCAGTGTCCGGGTGCAGGATGGACGCATGGTCGGCACTCCGCATCGAGCCCTGGACGGCTTCTCCCCCGCGACCCGTGGCTGGTTCTCGGGGGCGTTCTCCGCGCCCACCGCGGCCCAGGCCGGAGCGTGGCAGGCCATCCACGAGGGCTCGGACGTGCTGGTCGTCGCCCCGACCGGGTCCGGCAAGACCCTGGCCGCGTTCCTCGCGGCCCTGGACCAGCTGGCGTCCACGCCCCCGCCCGCGGATCCCAAGAAGCGCTGCCGGGTGCTCTACGTCTCGCCGCTGAAGGCCCTGGCCGTCGACGTCGAGCGCAATCTGCGCAGCCCGCTGACCGGAATCCGGCAGGAGGCGGTGCGCCTGGGCATGCCCGAGCCCGAGGTGAAGGTCGGCATCCGCTCCGGCGACACCCCGCCCGCCGAGCGGCGCGCGCTGTCCACGCGCCCGCCGGACATCCTGATCACCACGCCGGAGTCCCTCTTCCTCATGCTGACGTCGGCCGCGCGTGACGCGCTGTCGGGCGTGGAGACGGTGATCCTCGACGAGGTCCACGCGGTCGCCGGCACCAAGCGCGGAGCGCATCTCGCGCTGTCCCTGGAGCGCCTCGACGAGTTGCTGGTCGAACCGGCCCGGCGCATCGGCCTGTCGGCGACGGTCCGGCCGGTCGACGAGGTCGCCCGTTTCCTCTCCCCCGGCCGCCGGGTGGAGATCGTCCAGCCGGAGTCGGGCAAGGAGTTCGACCTGTCCGTCGTGGTCCCGGTGGAGGACCTCGGGGAGCTGGGCGGTTCACCCGTCGCCGACGGCTCGGAGGGCGCCGAACGCCCGTCGATCTGGCCGCACGTCGAGGAGCGGATCACCGATCTGGTTCAGTCCCACCGGTCGACGATCGTGTTCGCGAACTCCCGCCGCCTGGCGGAGCGCCTGTGCAACCGGCTCAACGAGATCGCCTACGAGCGGGCCACCGGCGAGCCGCTCGACGAGCAGCACTCCCCCGCCGAGCTGATGGGCGGCTCGGGGGCCGCCCAGGGCGCGCCCGCGGTCATCGCGCGGGCGCACCACGGCTCGGTGTCCAAGGAGCAGCGGGCCCAGGTGGAGGAGGACCTCAAGGCGGGCCGGCTGCCGGCCGTGGTCGCCACCTCCAGTCTCGAACTGGGCATCGACATGGGCGCCGTGGACCTGGTGGTGCAGGTCGAGTCGCCGCCGTCCGTGGCCTCGGGGCTGCAGCGCGTCGGGCGCGCCGGCCACCAGGTGGGCGCGGTGTCGACGGGTGTGGTGTTCCCCAAGTACCGGGGCGACCTCGTCCAGGCGGCCGTGGTCACCGAGCGGATGCGCACCGGCTCCATCGAGTCCCTGCGGGTCCCGGCCAACCCGCTGGACGTCCTCGCCCAGCAGCTCGTCGCCATGACCGCCATGGACACCTGGCCGTTCGACGACCTCCTGGCCCTGGTCCGCCGCGCCGCGCCCTTCGCCTCGCTCCCCGAGTCGGCGTTCACGGCCGTGCTGGACATGCTGGCCGGCCGCTATCCGTCCGACGCCTTCGCGGAGCTGCGCCCGCGTGTGGTGTGGGACCGGGTCACGGGCGAGATCACCGGCCGCCCGGGAGCGCAGCGCCTCGCGGTGACCTCCGGCGGAACCATCCCCGACCGGGGCCTGTTCGGGGTGTTCCTGGCGGGCGCCGACCCCAAGAAGGGCGGCGGACGGGTCGGCGAGCTCGACGAGGAGATGGTCTACGAGTCCCGCGTGGGCGACGTGTTCACCCTCGGCACCAGCTCGTGGCGCATCGAGGACATCACCCGCGACCGGGTCCTGGTCTCGCCCGCCCCGGGGGTGCCCGGGCGGCTGCCGTTCTGGAAGGGGGACCAGCTGGGCCGCCCCCTGGAGCTGGGCAGGGCGGTCGGCGCCTTCCTCCGCGAAGTGGGTTCGCTGCCCGCGGAGGACGCCCGTCTGCGGCTGCTCGCGGCCGGGCTGGACGCCTGGGCCGCCGACAACGTCCTGTCCTACCTCGGCGAGCAGCGAGAGGCGTGCGGCCACGTCCCGGACGACCGCACCATCGTCGTGGAGCGCTTCCGCGACGAGCTGGGCGACTGGCGGGTCGTCGTGCACTCCCCGTTCGGCGCGCAGGTGCACGCCCCCTGGGCGCTCGCCCTCGGCGCCCGCCTGTCCGAGCGGTACGGCATGGACGCACAGGTGATGCATGCCGACGACGGCATCGTGCTGCGGCTGCCCGACGCCGACCTGATGGGCCTGGACCTGCTCGATCAGGAGCCGGTGCGGGCGGGCACCGAGTACGACTCCGACCAGGCGCCCGTGGGCGCGGCGGACGTCGTCTTCGACAAGGGCGAGGTCGACCAGGTCGTCACCGACCAGGTGGGCGGCTCGGCCCTGTTCGCCTCCCGGTTCCGCGAGTGCGCCGCCCGCGCGCTGCTGCTGCCGCGCCGCAATCCCGGCCGCCGCACCCCGCTGTGGCAGCAGCGGCAGCGGGCCTCCCAGCTGCTTCAGGTGGCCGGGGAGTTCGGGTCGTTCCCGATCGTGCTGGAGGCGGTCCGCGAGTGCCTCCAGGACGTCTTCGACGTGCCCGGGCTCGTGGAGCTGATGGGCGACCTGGAGGCCCGCAAGGTGCGGCTGGTGGAGGTGACCACCCCCGAACCGTCCCCGTTCGCCCGCTCCCTCCTGTTCGGCTACGTGGCCCAGTTCCTCTACGAGGGCGACTCACCCCTCGCCGAGCGCCGCGCCGCCGCCCTGTCCCTCGACTCCCGGCTGCTGGCCGAGCTGCTCGGCCAGGCGGAACTGCGCGAACTGCTCGACGCCGAGGTGCTCACCGAACTGGAGCAGGAACTCCAGTGGCGCACCGAGGACCGGCGCGTGAAGGACGCCGAGGGCGTCGCCGACCTGCTGCGGATGCTCGGACCGCTCACCGACGCGGAGCTGGCCGAGCGGGGCGCCGAGCCGCAGTGGGCGCCGGAGCTGGCCGCCGCGCGGCGGGCCATCCGGGTCCGGGTGGCCGGAGCCGACCACTGGGCGGCGATCGAGGATGCCGGACGCCTGCGGGACGCCCTGGGGACCGCGCTGCCGGTGGGGGTTCCGGAGGCGTTCACCGAACCGGTGAAGGACCCCCTCGGGGACCTCCTCGCGCGGTACGCCCGCACCCACGGCCCGTTCACTTCCGCCACCGCCGCGGCCCGCTTCGGCCTGGGCGTGGCGGTCACCGAGGGCGCCTTGCAGCGGCTGTCCGCGGCGGGCCGGGTCGTCCAGGGCGAGTTCCACCCGGCCGGGATCGGCCAGGAGTGGTGCGACGCGGCCGTTCTGCGCCGGCTGCGCCGCCGTTCCCTGGCCGCCCTGCGACACGAACTGGAACCGGTGCCGCCCCAGGCGCTGGCCCAGTTCCTCCCCCAGTGGCAGCACATCGGCAAGGGGCACGCCCTGCGCGGAATCGACGGCCTGGTGCGCGCCGTCGAACAGCTCCAGGGAGCCTCGGTGCCCGCCTCCGCACTGGAGAAACTGGTGCTGCCGTCCCGCGTGGCGGGCTACACGCCCGCGATGCTGGACGAGCTCACCGCCGCCGGGGAGGTGGTGTGGGCCGGGGCCGGCTCCCTGCCGGGGAAGGACGGCTGGGTCTCGCTCTACCTGGCGGACGCCGCTCCCCTGCTCCTCCCGCCCCCGCACCCCCTGGAGCTCACCGCGCTCCACGAGTCCGTGCTGACCACCCTCTCGGGCGGCTACGGCCTGTTCTTCCGGCAGATCGCCGACCAGGTCCGCGCCACCACGCACCCCGAGGCCACCGACCCGCAGCTCGCGGACGTCCTGTGGGACCTGGCCTGGTCCGGTCGGCTGACGAACGACACGCTCAGCCCCCTGCGTGCCCTGCTGGGCTCGGGCCGCACCGCCGGTTCCACGGCCCACCGCGCGAAGCGGCAGGTCCCGCGCGGGCGCTACGGCTCGCTGACCGCCGCCGCCCGCAGCAGCGCGCGCACCGGACCGCCCACCGTCGGCGGCCGCTGGTCCCTGCT
>NZ_JAAGMD010000484.1 GCF_010548465.1 Streptomyces sp. SID14436
GTCGGCCGCCCCACCGCCCGCCTCGCCGCCGCCCTGCACGACCGGCGGCGCCTGCTCGTGCTCAGCGCCGACGCCGCCACGCCCGCCGACGTCGCCGCCCTGCTGCGCGACCGCGGCTTCGGACCGAGCCGGATGCGCGTCCTGGAGCAGCTCGGCGGCCCCCGCGAACGCACCACCGGCTGGACGGCCGCCGACGACTGGCCCGGCCGGGAGAAGCCCGGCGACCCGCTCAACGTCGTCGCCGTCGACTGCCGGCGCGCCCCCGGCACCCCGCGCCTCGGCGCCGTCCCCGGACTCCCGGACGCGGCCTACGAACACGACGGCCAGCTCACCAAACGGCACGTCCGCGCCGCCACCCTCGCCGCCCTCGCGCCCGCCCCCGGGGAACTGCTGTGGGACGTGGGGGGCGGTTCCGGGTCCATCGCCGTCGAGTGGATGCGCACCCACCCCGCCTGCCGCGCGGTCACCGTCGAACGCGACCCCGTCCGCGCCGCGCGCATCGCCCGCAACGCCGACCGGCTCGGCGTGCCGGCCCTCGACGTGGTGACCGGCTCCGCGCCCGCCGCCCTCGCGCAACTCCCTTCCCCTGACGCGGTGTTCATCGGCGGCGGCCTCACCGCCCCGGGGCTCCTCGACGCCTGCTGGAACGCGCTCCCCGAGGGTGGGCGACTGGTCGCCAACACCGTGACCCTGGAGTCCGAGGCGCTGCTGGCCGACGCCCGTCGCCGTCTCGGCGGCGAACTGGTGCGCCTGTCCGTCGCGCACGCCGTGCCCGTGGGGGGCTTCACCGGATGGCGGCAGGCGATGCCGGTCACCCAGTGGGCCGTGGAGAAGACGTCCGGACCGACCGGCCCCGACGCGGCAGGACCAGGAGCAGACGCATGACCGTGTACTTCATCGGCGCCGGACCCGGCGCCGCCGACCTCATCACCCTGCGCGGCGCCCGCACCCTGGCCGCCTGCCGGGTCTGCCTCTACGCGGGCAGCCTGGTGCCCGGCGAACTCCTCGCCGAATGCCCGCCCGGCGCCCGGCTGGTGGACACCGCCCGGCTCACCCTGGACGAGATCACGGGCGAACTGGTCCGTGCGCACGAGGAGGGCCACGACGTGGCCCGGCTCCACTCGGGCGACCCGTCCGTCTTCAGCGCCGTCGCCGAGCAGATGCGCCGCCTCGACGCGGCCGGAGTGCCCTACGAGGTCGTCCCGGGCGTGCCCGCCTTCGCCGCGGCGGCCGCCGCCCTGAAGCGCGAACTGACCGTGCCGACGGTCGGGCAGACCGTCATCCTCACCCGCGTCGCCCAGCAGGCCACCCCCATGCCCGAGGGGGAGGACCTCGCCACCCTCGGCCGCAGCGGCGCCCTGATCGTGCTCCACCTGGCCGCCCGGTACGTCGACCGCGTGGTCGCCGAACTGCTCCCGCACTACGGCCCGGACTGCCCCAGCGCCGTGGTCGCCCACGCCTCCCGGCCCGAGGAACTGGTGCTGCGCGGGACGCTCGACGAGATCGCCGGGAAGGTGAAGGAGGCGGGCGTGCTGCGGACGGCCGTCATCATGGTCGGCCGCACCCTGGGCGCCGAGCAGTTCCGCGACAGCCACCTGTACTCCCCGGACCGTGACCGGCATGTCTGCTGAACGGGCCGTCCCGGTCCTGCGGGTGCGGGACATGGACACCTCGCTGCCCTGGTACGCCCGGCTCGGCTTCGGCGCGCGCTTGGAGCACCGGTTCGGGCCCGGCTTCCCCCGCTACGCGGAACTGGCCCGCTGCCCGGTCCGCCTGCACCTGTCGGAGCACGAGGGCGACGCCCCGCCGGACGGACTGGTGTACCTCCGGCTCGCCGATCCCCGCGCGGTGGCCGCCGAGTTCGGTGCCGAGCTGCGGGACCAGCCGTGGGGGCCCGAGGTGGAACTCCGGGACCCCGACGGCAACCGTCTGCGGGTGGGCCCCCTCGACGACTGAACCCGGCCGCCGCCGGCTCAGGCCACCGTGCTGCGGCCCACCACGTTTCCCGCCCGGTCGATGCAGATCACGTCCACCGCGACCGGTGCCCCGCGCAGCACCGCCAGCGCCTGGTCCCGGGCGGCCGTCGCGACCAGGTCGCCCAGCGGCACCCCGGCCGCCCGGCAGAGCTGGAGCGCGGCCAGCCCCGTGTTGGCGTCCGCCACCTCGGCGGCCAGCGCCTCGCCGGCGCCGCCGCGCCGGGCCAGACCGGCAAGGAAGCCCTTGTCGACCTGGGAACGCGCCGAATGCAGATCCAGGTGACCCGCGGCCAGCTTGGACAGCTTGGCGAAGCCGCCGCACACCGTCAGGCGGTCCACCGGGTGGCGCCGGACGTACTTCAGCACCGCGCCCGCGAAGTCGCCCATGTCGAGCAGGGCGTCCTCGGGCAGCCCGTACTCGGCGACCACCGTTTTCTCGGACGTGGAGCCGGTGCACCCGGCGACATGCGTGCGGCCGGCCGCACGGGCCACGTCCACCCCGCGCCGGATCGAGTCGATCCACGCCGAGCAGGAGTAGGGCACCACGATGCCCGTCGTGCCGAGGATCGACAGCCCGCCCAGGATGCCCAGCCGGGGGTTCCAGGTGGACCGGGCGATCTCCTCGCCGTGGTCGACGGACAGCGTGATCTCGACGTCCCCGGTGCCGCCGTACCGCCCGGCGACCAGGGCCACGTGGTCGCGCATCATCTGCCGCGGCACGGGGTTCACCGCCGGTTCACCCACCTCCAGCGGCAGGCCCGGCCGGGTCACGGTGCCCACCCCCGGCCCCGCCCGGAACACCACTCCCCGCCCGGCGGGCAGGACGCGCACCGTCGCCCGCACCAGCGCCCCGTGCGTGACGTCGGGATCGTCGCCCGCGTCCTTCACGATGCCCGCCATCGCCCGGTCGCCGGTCAGCTCCTCCGCCGCCAGCGCGAACGACGGGGTCTGCCCCCGGGGCAGCGTGATCGTCACCGGGTCGGGGAAGTCCCCGGTCAGCAGCGCGGTGTACGCGGCCGTCGTCGCGGCGGTCGCGCAGGCGCCGGTGGTCCAGCCGGGCCGCAGACCGGTGTGCTTGAGTTGGGCGCTGCGGCCGCCCCTGGCCTCGCTGCTCATGACGCGTTCTCCCGACGGGAACCGAGAAAGGACGAACCTGCCGTGCACCTGCTGATCCTGGGCGGCACCACCGAGGCCCGCCGTCTCGCCGAACTGCTGGCGGACGCCCCCACGCCCGGCCTACGGGTGACGACCTCCCTGGCCGGACGGGTGGCGGCACCCCGGCTGCCGCCCGGCGAGGTGCGCGTCGGCGGCTTCGGCGGCGCCGACGGGCTCGCCGCCTGGCTCCGGGAGCACGCGGTGGACCTGCTCATCGACGCCACCCACCCTTTCGCCGGCACCATCAGCTTCAACGCGGCGCGGGCCGCCGCCACCGCCCATGTTCCTCTCCTGGCCCTGCGGCGGCCCGGCTGGACACCCGCCGAGGGCGACACCTGGCACGAGGCGGCCTCCCTGCGGGACGCGGCCCGGCTGCTGCCCCGGCTCGGCCGGCGGGTGTTCCTCACCACCGGCCGCATGGGCCTGGCCGCCTTCGCGGACCTGGACGGCCTGTGGTTCCTCGTCCGTTCCGTGGACCCGCCCGCCGCCCCGCACCCGGCGCGCATGGAGACGCTGCTGGACCGCGGCCCGTTCACCCTGGACGGCGAGCGGGAGGTGCTGCGGCGGCACCGGATCGACGTGGTCGTCACCAAGGACAGCGGGGGAGCGGCCACCGCCCCGAAGCTGACGGCCGCCCGGGAGGCGGGCCTGCCGGTGGTGGTGGTCCGCAGACCCGCCGCCCCCGCCGGGGTGCCGGTGGTGCCCGGCCCGGAGGAGGCGGCCCGTTGGGTCCGTGCGGCGTGCGCCGCCCGGCGGGCCGGGCGGGCCGAGGTGGCCCCGCCCGCCGGGGGCGGGGCCTGACCGGACGGCGCGGAGCTCACGCCCGGGGGTAGCTGCGGGGGGTCCAGACGACGTCCTCGCCGTCCCCGCGCCGCACGACCCGGGTCTGCGAGGAGCCGACCAGCAGGATCGTCCGCATGTCGACCGTGGCCGGGTCCAGGTCCGCCAGCCGCACGATCCGGACCCGTTCGCCGGGCCCGCCCACGTCACGCGCCACCACGACCGGCGTGTCCGGCGCCCGGTGCTCCAGCAGCAGCTCCCGCGCCTTGCCCACCTGCCAGGTGCGGCTGCGCGAGCCGGGGTTGTACAGCGCCAGCACCAGGTCCGCCGACGCCGCCGCGCCCAGCCGGGCCTCGATGACCTCCCACGGCTTGAGCCGGTCGGACAGGGAGATCGCCGCGTAGTCGTGGCCGAGCGGGGCTCCGGCGCGGGCGGCGGCCGCGTTGGCGGCGGTGACCCCGGGCAGCACCCGCACCGGAACCTCCGCGTACTCCGGAGCGGAGGCCGCCTCCAGGACCGCCGTCGCCATCGCGAAGACCCCCGGGTCGCCGCCCGACACGACCGCCACCCGCCGTCCCCGCTGGGCGAGTCGCAGGGCGAACTCGGCGCGTTCGGCCTCCACGCGGTTGTCCGAGCCGTGCCGCCGCTGGCCCGGGCGGACCGGCACCCGGTCGAGGTAGGTGGTGTAGCCGACCAGGTCGTCGGCGGCGGCCAGGGCGCCGCGCGTCTCGGGCGTCAGCCAGGACGGGCCGGCCGGGCCGGTCCCCACCACGACCACCTCGCCCGCCTCGCGCGCGGGGCGCTCCGCGCCGGCCCGGCTGGGCAGCACGGCCACCGAGAAGTACGGCACGGACCCGGCGTCGACGTCGGCGAGCGGGGCGAGACGCTCCCCGTCCATGGTGGCCCGCTCCACGTACCGCGCCTCGGCGAGCCGCCCCGCAGCCTCCAGGGCCCGCCGCACCTTGGGGAAGGTGCGGCCCAGCTTCATCACCACGGCCACGTCGGTCGCGGCCAGCCGCGCGGTCAGCTCCTCCTCGGGCAGCGTGCCCGGCAGGACGGTGAGCACCTCCTCGCCCTCGGCGAGCGGCGCGCCGAGGCGGGCCGCGGCGGCGGACACCGAGGTGACCCCGGGGATGACCTCGGTGTCGTAGCGGTCCGCGAGCCGCTTGTGCATGTGCATGTAGGAGCCGTAGAAGAGCGGGTCGCCCTCCGCGAGGACGGCGACCGTGCGGCCCGCGTCCAGGTGGGCCGCGAGCCGGGCCGACGCCTCGGCGTAGAAGTCGTCCATGGCGCCCTGGTAGCCGCCCGGGTGGTCGGTGGTCCCGGTGGTCACCGGGTAGACCAGGCGCTCCTCGATGTGGTCGGCGCGCAGGTGCCGGGCCGCGATCGAGCGGGCGATGGACCGGCCGTGCCGGGCACTGTGGTAGGCGACGACGTCGGCCTCGGCGATGACCTCGACGGCCCGCACGGTCATCAGGGACGGGTCGCCGGGCCCCAGCCCGACCCCGTACAGCTTGCCGCTCACTCTTCCTCGCTCGCGATCGCGTTGAGCGCGGCCGCCGCGATGGCGCTGCCGCCGCGCCGGCCCCGCACCACCAGGTGCTCCAGGCCCGACGGGTGGGCGGCCAGGGCGTCCTTGGACTCGGCCGCGCCGACGAAACCGACCGGCACACCGATGACCGCGGCCGGCCTCGGCGCGCCCTCGTCGATCATCTCCAGCAGCCGGAACAGCGCGGTCGGCGCGTTGCCGACGGCCACCACGGAGCCCTCCAGCCGGTCCCGCCACAGTTCCAGGGCGGCGGCGCTGCGCGTGGTGCCCAGCCGGGCCGCGAGCTCCGGAACGGCCGGGTCGGACAGGGTGCACAGCACCTCGTTGCCGGCCGGCAGCCGCTTGCGGGTGACGCCGCTGGCGACCATCTGCACATCGCACAGGACGGGCGCCCCGGCGCGCAGCGCCTGCCGGGCGCGGGCCACCACCTGAGGGCTGAAGGAGAGGTCGCGGACCAGGTCGACCATGCCGCAGGCGTGGATCATCCGGACCGCGACCCGGCTGACGTCGGCGGGCAGGGCCGCGAGGTCGGCCTCCGCGCGAATGGTGGCGAAGGACTCGCGGTAGATCGCCGCGCCGTCCTTCTCGTAGGCGTACGTGGTCACGGTGTCGTTCTCGCTGCTCTCGGTCGTCGTACGGCTCATGGAAGGGTCCTCGCCAGGGCGGCGGCGAAGCCCGAGGGGTCGTCCAGCAGGGTGCCGCGCGGGTCCCGGCCCCGCACGGCGGTGGTGACGCGGTAGCCGCCCCCGGGCGCGGCCACCACGTCGACGTGGTCGCCGCGCGGGTGCCCGCAGCGCCGCTCGCAGCCCGACCAGTACACCGGCAGCGGGGTCCGGCCGGCCGTGGTGAGCGCCCG
>NZ_JAAGMD010000510.1 GCF_010548465.1 Streptomyces sp. SID14436
CGGCGCCGGCCACCGCCGCGCCGAGGAGCGCCCGCCGTCCGGTTCCGCCCGCCTGCTCGTTCGACTCCCGCGTTGTCATGAGCGCTCTCTCCTGCCGTCGGCTGGTCCGGTGCGGGGCCGATCGTAGGTGGGGGCGCGTGACGGGCGGGAGACCCCGGGCCGAACACATGGGTGATGCCGCGTGTCGTCTTCTGTCGTAGGTCCGCCGTACGGCACCGGGAACGTGACGGCTCGTCCGATTCGGCGGGGCGGATCGGGGAACGCGTCCGGTGACAGGGGTGCGGGCGAATTCCGTCACACGGTGACGGGAGTGTTGCCGCCGGGCCGCGGTGAGCGCCGCAGGTAAAGCAGTGTCAATAGTGAGTAAGACCTCGGTGAACCCCATGAGCCCGGTGTGCGCGACCCCCTGGGCCGCGAGTAATGTCCTCACCTGCACGGACTCGTACGCATCGACATACCGTTCCCACCGGAGGGCCCGTTGTCCCGCTTCGCGCTCATCAAGGCAGTGCTCGGACCGATCATGCGCCTGATGTTCCGCCCACGGGTGGAGGGCGCGGAGCACATTCCGTCCGACGGTCCGGTGATTCTCGCCGGCAACCACCTGACGTTCATCGATTCGATCGTCCTTCCCATCGTCTGCGACCGGCAGGTCTTCTTCATCGGCAAGGACGAGTACGTCACCGGCAAAGGGCTCAAGGGCCGGCTCATGGCGTGGTTCTTCACCGGTGTCGGCATGATCCCGGTCGACCGCGACGGCGGCCGGGGCGGAGTCGCGGCGCTGATGACCGGCCACCGGGTGCTGGAGGAGGGCAACGTCTTCGGCATCTACCCGGAGGGCACGCGCTCCCCCGACGGCCGCCTCTACCGGGGCCGCACGGGCATCGCCCGGCTGACGCTGATGACCGGGGCGCCCGTCGTGCCGTTCGCCATGATCGGCACCGACAAGCTCCAGCCGGGCGGCGCGGGTCTGCCCCGGCCGGGCCGGGTCACGGTGCGTTTCGGCGAGGCGATGGAGTTCTCCCGCTACGAGGGCATGGACCGCGACCGCTACGTGCTGCGCGCGGTGACCGACTCGGTGATGACCGAGGTGATGCGGCTGTCCGGGCAGGAGTACGTCGACATGTACGCGAGCAAGGCCAAGGCGGCCTGACGCCGCCCGCAGCCGCCCGCCCGGGCACCGGGCCGGCGGGTCAGTGCGCGGCCTCCCCTTCCAGGCGCTGGCCCCGGAGCATGAACCAGGCCGCCACCGCGGCCGCCAGGAGGACCGTGGCGCCCACGCCCGCGGCGAGGACCAGCCCGTCCACGAAGGACTGCCGGGCCGCGTCGAGCATCGCCGCGGCCGTGTCGGGGGGCAGTGTGCCGGCCGCTTCGACGGCACCGCCGAGCGACTCGTGGGCGGCGGCCGGGGTGCCGGCCGGGCCGGTGAAGCCGCGGTAGACACCGGTCACGACGGATCCGAGCACGGCGATGCCGAGCGCGGCGCCGAGTTCGTAGGCCGTCTCGGACACGGCGGAGGCGGCGCCCGCCTGGTCCTTGGGCACGCTGGAGAGGATCACGTCGGCCGTCACCGTGAAGGCGAACCCGGCGCCGAGTCCGACGACCAGGAGCGCGGCCCCGAGCAGGGGGTAGCCGGTGGAGCCGTCGATGGCGGTGAGGGCGGCCAGTGACAGACCGATGGCGGCGAGTCCCCCGGAGACGACCGCGCGCACCGACAGCCGGCGGGCGGCCCGGCCGGCGACCAGTCCGGCCGCCACCGCCCCGATCGCGGCGGGCAGTTCGGCCAGTCCCGCTTCCAACGGGCGCCTGCCCTGCACGAGTTGCAGGTACTGGGAGAGGAAGAACACCAGTCCGGACAGGCCGAGGATGGTCAGCAGGTCGGCGAGCACGGCCCCGCTGAAGCCGCGGTGCCGGAACAGCCTCATGTCCAGCAGCGGGACCGGGAGCCGGAGCTGGCGGCGGACGAAGCCGCGCAGGGCGCCCACGCCGAGCAGTCCGGCGGCGACTGTGACCCAGCCGAAGCCGTGGGAGGCCGTCTCCTTGACCGCGTAGACCACGGCGACCATGCCGACCAGGGACAGCAGGACGCTGGCCAGGTCCCAGGGGCCGGGGTTCGCGGTGCGGGACTCGGGGAGCAGCCGGGCGCCGACGAGGACCAGGACGGCCATCACGGGCAGGTTGATCAGGAAGACCGAGCCCCACCAGAAGTGCTCGAGCAGGAACCCGCCCATGATCGGTCCGACGGCGGTGCCGGCGGAGGCGGTCGCGCCCCAGACGCCGACGGCGAGACTGCGTTCGCGCGGGTCGTGGAAGAGGTGGCGGATCAGCGCGAGGGTGGCCGGCATGAGGGTCGCTCCGGCGACGCCGAGCAGGGCCCGCGCGACGATCAGCATCTCGGGGCTGGTGGCGTAGGCGTTGAGCACGGAGACGGCGCCGAACGCGGTGGCGCCCACGAGGAGGATCCGCTTGCGTCCGATGCGGTCGCCGAGGCTGCCCATGGAGACGAGCAGACCGGCGATGACGAACGAGTAGATGTCCCCGATCCAGAGCAGCTGGCTGCCGGAGGGCGCGAGGTCCTCGCTGATGTAGGGGGTGGCGAGGCCGAGGACGGTCGCGTCGACCGCCACCAGCAGCACGGCGAGCACCAGCACGCCGAGCGCCAGCCACCGGCCCGGCCGCTGCGTCATCTCGTCGGTCCGGGCGGGGTGGACGGTGCCGGTCATGCGTGGTTCCTCGCCTGCGCGGTGTCGGGGCGCCGGACGCCGCCGAGCAGCAGTTCGACGATCATGTGGGTGAAGTCCTTGGGGGCGACCCGGCCCTCGGCCACCGCCCAGGCGGCGGAGGCGAGCAGTCCGTAGAGCGCCTCGGTGAGCCAGGCGGGGCTCAGGTCGACGCGGAACTCGCCGTTCTCCTGGCCGCGCAGGAAGAGGGCGGCGAAGGCGTCGTCGATGCGGGTCCAGCCGTCGTTCTGCTCCTCGCCCTCGAAGAGCTGGTTCTCGGTGTAGAGGAAGGCCAGCAGGCCGGCGTGCGGTTCCATCCGGGCGACCAGCCGGCGCACCGCGTCGCTCGCGGAGCCCTCGTCCGTCCGGGCGGTCTCCAGGGCGGCCTCGCACTCCTCGATGGCGAGCGCCTCCAGCGCCCGCACCAGCGCGTCGCGTCCGGCGAACTGCCGGTGCAGGGTGGCGCGGCTGATGCCCGCCGACCGGGCGACCTCGTCCAGGGTCGAGGTGGGTTTGCGGGTCAGCAGAGAGGCGGCGGCGCGCAGCACCTGTTCACGATCGACGGCCATGAGACGAGACTAGCGCACGTGAGACATTGATGTCTCACTCGGGGCGCGCCTGTCTCAGGATGAGGGCAGCGTCACACTGGCCCGTGCGGTGCCGGGACCGCGTGGGGCCGGGGGGAATGGCGGCCCGGGGGTCAGTGCCAGGGCAGCTGTCCGCGCTTCTCCCAGTAGGTGCCGGGGTCCTCGGCGAGCGCTTCGAGGCCCGCGAGACGGTCGTCGTCGAGGTCGACCACCGGGGCGTGCAGGTTGGAGGCCAGCTGGACGACGGTCGCGGCACCGGAGAGCACCACGCCCGCCCAGGGCCGGCGCAGCACGTAGGCGAGGGCCACCGCGTCGCACCCCAGGCCGGCCTCCTCGGCGACCGCGCGCAGCGGCTCCGGGGCGTCGGGTCCGGCCAGCCGCCCGTTGGCCATGCCCTCCTTGACGATCACGGTGAGCCCGGCGTCGTGGGCCTCGGCGAGCGCGGGTCCCGCGGAGGTCTCCAGCACGTTGTACGTCGACTGGACGGTACGGAAGAGCGGCTCGCCGTCGACGGTGACGGCGAGGGCGGCGCGGACGGCGTCGGCCTGGGCCGGGCCGCTGGTGGAGAAGCCGACGGTGAGCCCCTCGGCCGCCGCCTCGGCGAGCCGGGCGTGCAGTTCCTTGTCGGTGAGGGCGGGGCTGTCCGGGGTCACCGAGTGGATCTGGTACAGGTCGAGCCGGTCGCCGAGCAGGGCCGCCGACTCGGCGCGCTGGCGTTCGAAGGCGGCGAGGGAGTGGTCCTTGACCTCGTGCCGCTCGGCGTCGGTGGACCAGTCGGCGGTGTAGGTGTAGCCCCACTTGCTGCCGACGACGACGTCGTCGTGCTCGGGGTGCGCCGTCAGCCATGCGGCGAGGAACTCCTCGGCGCGGCCGTAGGAGCGGGCCGTGTCGATGTAGCGCACGCCCTGGGCGTACGCCGCGTCGAGCAGTTCGTGGGTGCGGGCGCGCAGGTCGTCGACGGTGCGGCGGTCGCCGAGGTCGTGGTCCCGCCCGAGGTTGATGTAGCCGGGGCGGCCGACCGCGGCGAGGCCGAGGCCGATGTGGCAGGTGGGGGTCGTCGCTGTGGCCAGGCGGGCGAAGGGCATCGCGGGCTCCGTCGGTCGGCTCAGGTACGGACGTCCGACCCAACGTAACCCGCGCCGCCCGTTCGCTCCGCCGGACGCAGAAGGCCGGCCCGGCCGACGGTGCGCCCCGCCCGCCCCGCGGCGCCCGGCGGGTGTCCGCCGGGTGCCGCCCGGTCAGCTCCGCTGCTTCGCGGTCGCCCACGCGTGCTGGGCCGCCACGTCGGCCTTGACCTCCGCCAGCTGGACGGCGACCGCGTCGGGGGCGGTGCCGCCCCGGCCGTTGCGGGAGGCCAGGGCGCCGGGGACGTCGAGGACCGAGCGCACCTCCGGGGAGAGGTGGGCGGAGATCTTCGCGAACTGCTCGTCGGTGAGCTGGTCGAGTTCCTTGCCCTCGGCCTCGGCGGCCTTGACGCACTCGCCGGCCACCTCGTGGGCGACGCGGAACGGGACCCCCTGCCGTACCAGCCACTCGGCGATGTCCGTGGCCAGCGAGAACCCGGCCGGGGCCAGTTCCTCCATGCGCTCGCGGTGCACGGTGAGGGTGGCCATCATGCCGGTGAAGGCCGGCAGCAGGATCTCCAGCTGGTCGATGGAGTCGAAGACCGGCTCCTTGTCCTCCTGCAGGTCGCGGTTGTAGGCGAGCGGGAGGGCCTTGAGGGTGGCGAGCAGGCCGGTCAGGTTGCCGATCAGGCGCCCCGACTTGCCGCGCGCGAGTTCCGCGATGTCCGGGTTCTTCTTCTGCGGCATGATCGACGACCCGGTGGAGAAGGCGTCGTGCAGGGTCACGAAGGAGAACTCCTTCGTGTTCCAGATGATGACCTCCTCGGCGATCCGGGAGAGGTTCACCCCGATCATCGCGGTGATGAAGGCGAACTCGGCGACGAAGTCGCGGGAGGCCGTGCCGTCGATGGAGTTGGCGGCGCTGCCGTGCTCGAAGCCGAGGTCCTTCGCGACCGCCTCCGGGTCCAGCCCGAGGGAGGAGCCGGCCAGCGCGCCGGAGCCGTACGGCGAGACGGCGGTGCGCTCGTCCCACTGGCGCAGCCGCTCCGCGTCCCGGGACAGCGCCTGGACGTGGGCGAGGACGTGGTGGGCGAAGAGGACCGGCTGGGCGTGCTGGAGGTGGGTGCGGCCGGGCATGGCCACGTCCGGGTGGGCCTCGGCCAGGCCGATCAGCGCGTCCTGGAGCTCGGCGATCAGACCGCCGATGACGCGGGCGTGGTCGCGCAGGTACATCCGGAAGAGGGTGGCCACCTGGTCGTTGCGGGAGCGGCCCGCGCGCAGCTTGCCGCCCAGGTCGGGGCCGAGGCGCTCCAGGAGGCCGCGTTCCAGGGCGGTGTGCACGTCCTCGTCGGCGACGGTGCCGGTGAAGGAGCCGTCGGCGACGTCCGCCTCCAGCCGGTCGAGGCCGGCGATCATTTGGGTCAGCTCGTCCTCGGTGAGCAGTCCCGCGGTGTGCAGCACGCGCGCGTGGGCGCGGGAACCGGCGATGTCGTACGGCGCCAGGCGCCAGTCGAAGTGGACGGACGCGGACAGTTTCGCCAGGGCCTCGGCGGGACCGTCGGCGAAACGGCCGCCCCAGAGCCGTACGTCACCGCTGTTGCTGCTCACTTGCGTTGCTCCTCGAAGGCTGTGGATGTGCCACCGCCTCCTCACGGTGGGTGAGGAGGCGGCAGTCAGGCTACTGCGGGTGAGAGCCCGCCGGGTGCCTACGCCAGGTCCCGCTTCGCCGCGATCTTCGACGACAGGCTGTAGATGTCGATGAAGCCCTTGGCGGCGGCCTGGTCGAAGCTGTCGCCGGTGTCGTACGTGGCCAGGTTGAAGTCGTACAGCGACGACTCGGAGCGGCGGCCCGTGACGACGGCCCGGCCGCCGTGCAGGGTCATCCGGATGTCGCCGTCGACATGCCGGCTGGCCTCGTCGATGAAGCCGTCCAGGGCGCGCTTGAGCGGGGAGAACCACTGGCCGTCGTAGACCAGTTCGCCCCAGCGCTGCTCGACCTGCCGCTTGTAGCGGGCCAGTTCGCGCTCGACGGTGACGTTCTCCAGCTCCTGGTGGGCGGTGATCAGGGCGATGGCGCCGGGCGCCTCGTACACCTCGCGGGACTTGATGCCGACGAGGCGGTCCTCGACCATGTCGATCCGGCCGACGCCCTGGGCGCCCGCCCGCTCGTTGAGCTGCTGGATCGCCTGGAGCACGGTGACCGGCTTGCCGTCGATGGCCACCGGGACGCCCTGCTTGAAGCTGATGACGACCTCGTCGGGCTCACGGGCGAGGGCCGGGTTCTGGGTGTACTCGTAGACGTCCTCGATCGGGGCGTTCCAGATGTCCTCGAGGAAGCCGGTCTCTACGGCGCGGCCGAAGACGTTCTGGTCGATGGAGTACGGCGACTTCTTGGTGGTCGCGATGGGCAGGCCCTTGTCCTCGCAGAAGGCGATGGCCTTGTCGCGGGTCATGGCGTAGTCGCGGACCGGGGCGATGCACTTCAGGTCGGGGGCGAGGGCGACGATGCCGGCCTCGAAGCGGACCTGGTCGTTGCCCTTGCCGGTGCAGCCGTGGGCGACCGTGGTCGCGCCGTGCTTCTGCGCGGCGGCCACCAGGTGCTTGACGATGGTGGGCCGCGACAGCGCGGAGACCAGCGGATAGCGGTCCATGTAGAGGGCGTTGGCCTTGATCGCCGGGAGGCAGTACTCGTCGGCGAACTCGTCCTTGGCGTCCGCGACCTCGGCCTCGACGGCGCCGCAGGCCAGGGCGCGCTTGCGGATGACGTCCAGGTCCTCGCCGCCCTGGCCGACGTCGACCGCAACGGCGATGACCTCGGCGCCCGTCTCCTCGGCGATCCAGCCGATGGCGACGGAGGTGTCCAGACCGCCTGAGTAGGCGAGTACGACGCGCTCGGTCACGGGTTTCTCCTCACAGTGCATTCGCTGATATGCATGAGTATGCAGGAGGATGCATGATTCGTCAATCCGCCCGGCCGGAGCCCTGGAATCGAGGGGCGGCACCGCCCGCGGCCCGGACGGCCGACGCCCCACCCGACCGGCCCCGCCCCGCCCGCGGCTGAACACCCGGAACCGCTCCCCCGTATGGCTCTGCGACGCAGGCGCCGCGCCGGTCCCCGCCCCCACCCGGGCCTCCGCGGTGCCCGGCCCCCGGCCGCCTGCACGCTCACCGCGTGACGTGCCAGGCGCTGTGGCCGCCCCGTGGACGCGCCGGCCGGGGCGGCCACGGACTTTCCGGCGGCACACGGCCCGGACCGGCCGGTCGGCGAATTCCTTAGACAGTCGAAAGACTTTCGCCCATACTCATGACCATGGGAAAGACCTATGAGCGCATAGACGGACGGCTGCGCACCTTCATCGAGGAGCAGCCGGTCTTCTTCACCGCCACCGCTCCCCTGTCCGCCGACGGCACGGTCAACCTCTCACCCAAGGGACTGCGCGGATCCTTCGCCGTCCTCGACGAACACACCGTCGCCTACCTCGACTTCGCCGGTTCCAACGCCGAGACCATCGCCCACCTCCGGGAGAACGGCCGGATCACCCTCATGTGGTGCGCCTTCCAGGGCCCGCCCAACATCGTGCGCGTCCACGGCCGCGGGGAACCCGTCTTCCGGGACGACCCCCGCTTCCCCGGTCTCCTCGCCCGCTTCCCCGACATCGACCACGGCTCCCACGGCCTGCGCGCCGTCATCGTCGTCACGGCCGAACTGATCCGCGACACCTGCGGCTACGCCGTGCCCTTCATGGCCTACGAGTCCGAGCGCGATCTGCACGCCAAGCGGTTCGCCCGGGAGGACGACGCCTCGCTCGACGCCTACTTCACCAAGAAGGAGCACATCGCGACCAGCATGGACGGACTGCCCGGGCTGCCGTTGCCGCTGCCGCCGTCTACGGTCTGAGCCATGCGCCCAGGTGCCGCCCCCGCCGCCGTCCTGCTCTGCCTGTCCCTCCTCGTGCTCGGCGCGGGCCGCCCGCCCGCCGGAGGGCCGGCCGCCGCACCGCTGCCGGACCGGATGGCGGACACCGGGGGCGGCACCCAGCTCATCACCGCGGTGGCACCGGACACCGGCTCCACGTCCGGCACGCTCACCTGGTGGGACCGCCGGGGCGGCCGCTGGGTGGCGGCCGGTACCGCCCCGGCCCGCTTCGGGGCCAACGGGCTGGCCGAGGGGACCACCCGCCGCCAGGGCACCAGCACCACGCCCACCGGCCTGTACCGGCTGCCGTACGCCTTCGGCATCCGCCCGGCCCCGGCCGGGACCAGGTACCCCTACCGGCCGGTGCGCCAGGACTCCTGGTGGTGCCAGGACAACGCCTCCCGCCACTACAACCGCTGGAGCGAACCCCGGGCCGCCGACTGCCGGGCCGCCGAGGCCGAACACCTGATCACCTACCGCGAGCAGTACGCGCACGCCCTCGTCGTCGGCTTCAACTACCGCGAGCCGGTACGCGGCCGGGGCGCCGGAATCTTCCTGCACGTCAACGGGCGCGGCGCCACCGCGGGGTGCGTGTCCGTGCCCGCGGAGGCCATGCGGCGGATCCTGCGCTGGGCCGAACCCGGGCGGCGCCCGCACCTGGCGATCGGCACCGTGGACGGGGCCACCGCGATCACCCGCCACTGACCTCGAACCAGGCTGAACGCTGCAGCGTCACGGCACGTATCTGTGGGCCAAGGGCCAAGTCCCCACGGAGGAACCGTGACCACCACGCTCGCCGGCGGCCGTGCCGCCCGCCGCCAGACGATGCGCCGCATCCGCCCGCGCCGCTCCCCCGCCGTGCCCCTGCTGCTCGCCGTGGGGGCGGGCGCGGTGGCCGTGCTGTGGCTGTGGTGGACGAACACCCCGTCCATCGCGGACACCACCGGCCGGGTGGTCGCCGCCGGCCGGATCACCGGACTGCTCGCCGGCTACCTGATGGCCCTCGTGGTGCTGCAGATGGCGCGGGTGCCCGCGCTGGAACGCCGGGTCGGCTCCGACCGGGTCGCGCGCTGGCACGCCATGAGCGGCCGCTACACCGTCAGCCTGGTCATCGCCCACGTCTTCCTCATCATGTGGGGCTACGCCCTCCAGGCGGGCAGGACGCTCGGCGACATCGTCCAGCAGACGGTCACCTCGGTGAACGAGCTGCCGGACATGGGCAAGGCGGCCATCGGCACCGGCCTGCTGTTCGTGATCGCCCTCATCTCGATCGGCCCGGTCCGGCGCCGGCTGCCGTACGACGGCTGGTACCACGTGCACCTGCTCACCTACGCGGCGGTGTACCTGACGTTCTGGCACCAGATCACCACCGGCAACGAGTTCGCCGTCGAACCGACCGCGAAGACGTTCTGGTACGGGCTCTACGGCACCGTGACCGCACTGGTCCTCTGGTACCGCGTGATCACCCCCGTCCGGCTGAACCTGCGGCACCGCATGCGGGTCGCGGCGGTCATCGAGGAGACCCCGGGCATCACGTCGGTGCTGATCAGCGGGCGCAGGCTGCACCGGATGGGCGCGGAGGCGGGCCAGTTCTTCCGCTGGCGCTTCCTGGCGCCGGGCATGCGGTTCAGCTCCCACCCGTACTCGCTGTCGGCGGCGCCCCGCCCCGACATGCTGCGCATCACCGTCAAGGCGATCGGCGACCACAGCTCCCGGCTCCGCGAACTGGAGCCCGGCACCCGGGTCTGGGCGGAGGGCCCCTACGGCGCGCTCACCGCGCAGCGCCGCAGCCGCGGCAAGGTGCTGCTGGTGGCGGGCGGCGTGGGCATCACCCCGATGCGGGCGCTGTTCGAGACCCTGCCCGGCGCGGCGGGGGACATCACCCTCCTGTACCGGGCGAACACCACCCAGGACCTGGCCCTGTGGGGTGAGCTGGCCAAGATCGCCGACGAGCGGGGCGCGCGCCTGATGTACGCGGTGAACAGCCCGGACGGCGAGCGGCCCGACATCTCCGCGGAGAGCCTGCAGCGCAAGATCCCGGACATCGACCGCCACGACGTCTTCATGTGCGGTCCGCCCGGATTCGCGCAGTCTGTCTACGAGGCACTGCGCGGCGCGGGGGTCCCCGCTCGCCGTATCCACCACGAGTCGTTCGAGATGTGAGCGACGGGCCGTCCACACCCCTTCAGGAGCTTGGAAAACGATGAGGAAGTCTCACCCCGTCCGGCGCGTCGTGCTGGCCACCGCCGCCACCGTCTCGGGCATCGTGCTGCTGCTGTCGCTGAAGCCCGGCTCGGACCCGGGCTCGGCCGACGCGGCCGGCGGCGCGGTCCCGCCCGCGGCGGCCCAGTCCCCGCAGGGCGGTGCCCGGGCCATCGGGGACGGCACGGTCACCGGGAACGCGGAGCAGACCCAGTACGGCGCGGTCCAGGTCCGGCTGACCGTGAGCGACGGCAAGATCACCAAGGCGGAGGCGGTGCAGGCCCCCAAGGGCGGCCAGAGCGACCAGATCACCGCCAACGCCGTACCGAAGCTGAACCAGGCCGCCGTGGCGGCGCAGAGCGCGGACATCGACAGCGTGTCCGGGGCGACCTACACCAGCGCCGGCTACAAGAAGTCCCTCCAGTCCGCCCTCGACAAGGCCGCGAAGTCGGCGGCCGGGTCCGGGCAGGGCGGGGGCGGCGCGCAGGCCCGTACGGTCACGGGTGACGCCGCCCAGACCCAGTACGGCGCCGTGCAGGTCCGCATCACCGTCGCCGGCGGGAAGATCACCAAGGCGGAGGCGGTCCAGGCCCCCAAGGGCGGGCAGAGCGACCAGATCACCGCCAACGCCGTACCCAAGCTGAACCAGGCCGCCGTGGCCGCCGGGACCGCCGACATCGACGCCGTCTCCGGGGCCACCTACACCAGCACCGGCTACCAGAAGTCGCTCCAGTCCGCGCTCGACAAGGCGGAGAAGGAGGCACCCCCGGCGTCCTCCGGCTCCTCGGGATCGGGCGGGGCGTCCGGGGCGTCCGGCTCGGACGGTGCGGGGAAGCAGCAGGGCGGCGGGGCGAAGGCCCTGGAGAACGGCACCTTCACCGGGGACGCCGAGAAGACCCAGTACGGAACGGTGCAGGTCCGCATCACCGTCGCCGGCGGGAAGATCACCCGGGCCGAGGCGGTCCAGGCGCCCAAGGGCGGGCAGAGCGACCAGGTCACCTTCAACTCCGTGCCCCGCCTGAACAAGGCCGTCGTCGAGGCCGGGAGCGCCGACATCGACGCCGTCTCCGGGGCCACCTACACCAGCGCCGGCTACAAGAAGTCCCTCCAGTCGGCCCTGGACCAGGCCGGTGGCTGAGACGGTGACCGGGCCGGCACAGGCTCCCGCCGCGGTACGTCACGTGGAGGAGACGATGGGGACCGTCTTCTCCTTCGACGTCCGCGGCGGGCAACCCGACGCCGTGCGGGAGGCGTTGGCGGAGGCGGTGGCCGGACTGCACCGGGTCGACGAGGTGTTCAGCACCTACCGCGACGACAGCCAGATCTCCCGGCTCGCGCGCGGTGAGCTCACCGTCGGGGAGTGCGATCCCGAGGTCGCGGAGGTCCTCGCGCTGGCGGAGGAGGCGGAACGGCTCAGCGAGGGCTGGTTCAGCCCCCGCTACCGGGGCCGGCTCGACCCGACCGGCATCGTCAAGGGCTGGGCCACGGAGCGCGCCGCGCGGGTCCTGGCCGAGGCGGGGGCCGCGGGCGTGAACGTCAACGGGGGCGGCGACGTCCAGCTCCTCGGCGCACCCGGGCCGGAGCGGCCCTGGCGGGTGGGCGTGTCGGACCCGGTGCGGCCGGGCGGACTCGCGGCGGTGGTGTCCGCGGCGGGGGTGGACGAACTGGCCGTGGCCACCTCGGGGACCGCCGAGCGCGGCGACCACATCGTCGACCCGCGCACGGGGCGCTCCGCGGTGACCGACCTGGTCGCGGTGACGGTCGTCGCCCCCAGCCTGACCTGGGCGGACTGCTGGGCCACCGCGGCGTTCGCGATGGGCTCGCGGGCGGGGCTCGCGTGGCTGGAGTCGTTGCCGGGGGTGGAGGCGCTGCTCATCACGGCGGGGGACGAAGTCCGTTGTACGGCGGGGTTGGCGGAGAGGCTGGGGTGAGGCGGCGGCGGGCTGCGGCGGGGCGCGGGTGGGTTTGCGCAGTTCCCCGCGCCCCTGAGAAACGGGGGCTTGGGGGCCGTGGTGGCCCGCGGGCCGTGGGCGGTTTTCGCGCAGTTCCCCGCGCCCCTGAGAAGCGGGGGTTTGGGGGCCGTGGTGACCTGCCGGCCGTGGCGGGTTCTCGCGCAGTTCCCCGCGCCCCTGGCGAGCGGGCGCTGGCGGTCGTGGTGACCTGCCGGTCGGGGGAGGTTCCGGGTGGTGTGTGCTCTCCGGCGCCGCTCAAGGGGCGCGGGGAACTGCGCGATCAACCACAACTGACCCGCAGGTCACCACCCTGCGCACCACCCACCCCCTCCTCAGGGGCGCGGGGAACTGCGCGAACAGCCACAGCACCCCGCGGAGCGCTCAGTGGCCGTTCTGCGCCAGCCGCAGCAGATGGTCGGCCAGGGCCTGGCCCCCCGTCGCCTCCCGGCTGATCAGCAGCAGCGTGTCGTCGCCGGCGATCGTGCCGAGGATGTCGTGGAGTTCGGCCTGGTCGATGGCCGAGGCCAGGAACTGGGCGGCGCCCGGCGGGGTGCGCAGGACCACGAGGTTGGCGGAGGCCTCCGCGGAGATCAGCAGCTCCGCGGAGAGCCTGCGCATCCGCTCCTCCTTCGCCGACTCCCCCAGCGGCGCGCGCGGCGTGCGGAAGCCGCCCTCGCTGGGCACCGCGTAGATGAGGTCGCCGTCGGTGTTGCGGATCTTCACCGCGTTCAGCTCGTCCAGGTCCCGGCTGAGCGTCGCCTGGGTGACGGTCAGCCCGTCGTCGGCGAGCAGCTTCGCCAGCTGGCTCTGGCTGCGCACGGGCTGCCGGTTGAGGATGTCCACGATCCGGCGGTGCCGTGCGGTGCGGGTCTGCGGTACGGCAGGCCCGGCGTGCGGTGCGTGACCCTGCTCCTGGCTCATCGTCGTCTCATTCTCCGGATCGTCCTTCCCCGCCCGCCGGCCGGCCGGCCTCGTCCAGGATGCCGGGGAGTGCCCCGAGGAAGGCGTCCACCGCGTCGTCCGCGAGGGTGAGCGGCGGCATGAGCCGTACGACATCGGGGGCGGGCGCGTTCACGAGGAATCCGGCGTCCTGAGCCGCCTGTTGCGCCTGCGGCGCGAGCGGCTCGGTGAGCACGATACCCAGGAGGAGCCCGGCGCCCCGGACATGGTCGATCAGCGGGTGGCCGAGCGCCTCGGTTCCGGCGCGGAGGCGTTCGCCCTGCCGCTTGACGTGGTCCAGGAGTCCGTCGCGTTCGATGGTGTCGAGGACGGCGAGGGCGGCCGCGCAGACGACGGGGTTGCCGCCGAAGGTGGTGCCGTGGCCGCCCGGTGCGAGCAGGTCGGCGGCCCGGCCGAAGGCGACGGTGGCGCCCAGCGGCAGTCCGCCGCCGAGGCCCTTGGCGAGGGTGACGACGTCGGGCAGGACACCGTCGTGGGCCTGGTACTCGAACCAGGTGCCGGTGCGGCCGATGCCGGTCTGCACCTCGTCGAGGACGAGCAGCGCGCCGGTGGCGGCGGTGATGGCGCGGGCGGCCTTGAGGTAGCCGGGCGGCGGGACGACGACGCCGTTCTCGCCCTGGATCGGCTCGATGATCACCATGGCGGTGTCCTCGGTGACCGCGGCGGCCAGGGCCTGGGCGTCGCCGTAGGGGACGTGGGTGACGTCGCCGGGGAGCGGCAGGAACGGGTCCCGCTTGCCGGGCTGGCCGGTGAGGGCGAGGGCGCCCATGGTGCGGCCGTGGAAGGCGCCGTCGGTGGCGACGACGTGGCCGCGTCCGGTCATGCGGCCGATCTTGAAGGCGGCCTCGTTGGCCTCGGCGCCGGAGTTGCAGAAGTAGACCTTGCCGTCGCGGCCGAAGAGCTGCAGCAGCCGTTCGGCGAGGGCGACGGGCGGCTCGGCGACGTAGAGGTTGGAGATGTGGCCGAGGGTGGCGATCTGCGCGGTGACGGCCTCGACGACGGCGGGGTGGGCGTGGCCGAGCGCGTTGACGGCGATGCCGCCGACGAAGTCCGTGTAGGCGGTGCCGTCGGCGTCCCACACGGTGGCGCCCTCGCCGCGGACCAGGGGCAGGCGCGGCGTGCCGTAGTTGTTCATCAGCGCGCCCTGCCAGCGCGCCGTCAGTTCCTCGTTGCTCACGACTCCCCCTGGGTGACCGGTGTGTCCGGTGTGTCGTCGGGCACGACCATGGTGCCGATGCCCTCGTCGGTGAAGATCTCCAGCAGGATCGAGTGCTGGACCCGGCCGTCGATGACGCGGGCGGTGGTGACGCCGTTGCGTACGGCGTGCAGGCAGCCCTCCATCTTCGGCACCATGCCCGAGGAGAGCTCCGGCAGGAGTTTCTCCAGCTGGGACGCGGTGAGGCGGCTGATCACCTCGTCGGAGTGCGGCCAGTCCTCGTAGAGGCCCTCGACGTCGGTGAGGACCATGAGAGTCTCGGCGCCGAGCGCCGCAGCGAGTGCCGCAGCCGCCGTATCAGCATTGACGTTGTAGACATGTCCGTCGTCCTGGGAACGGGCGATCGAGGAGACGACCGGGATGCGGCCGTCGGCGAGCAGCGCCTCGATGGCACCGGTGTCGATCTCGGTGATCTCGCCGACCCGGCCGATGTCGACCATCTCGCCGTCGATCTCGGGCCGGTGCCGGGTGGCGGTGATGGTGTGGGCGTCCTCGCCGGTGAGGCCGACGGCGAACGGGCCGTGCTGGTTGAGCAGCCCGACGAGTTCGCGCTGGACCTGGCCGGCCAGCACCATGCGGACGACGTCCATGGCGTCCTCGGTGGTGACGCGCAGTCCGGCCTTGAACTCGCTGACGATGCCGTGCCGGTCGAGGGCGGCGCTGATCTGCGGGCCGCCGCCGTGCACGACGACGGGCTTGAGTCCGGCGTGCCGCAGGAAGACGACGTCCTGGGCGAAGGCGGCCTTGAGGTCCTCGTCCACCATGGCGTTGCCGCCGAACTTGATGACGACGGTCTTGCCGTGGTGCCGGGTCAGCCAGGGCAGCGCCTCGATGAGGATCTGCGCCTTGGGCAGCGCGGTGTGCTTCCGGGTGGGTGTGTCGCTCATGAGGAGTAGGCGCTGTTCTCGTGGACGTAGTCGGCGGTGAGGTCGTTGGTCCAGATGGTGGCGGTGGCGTCGCCGGCCCCGAGGTCGGCGACGATGTGCACCTCGCGGTAGCGCATGTCGACCTTCTCGCGGTCCTCGCCGACACCGCCGTTCTTGCACACCCAGACGCCGTTGATGGCGACGTTCAGCTCGTCGGGCTCGAAGGCGGCCTGCGTGGTGCCGATCGCGGAGAGCACCCGGCCCCAGTTGGGGTCCTCGCCGTGGATGGCGCACTTGAGGAGGTTGTTGCGGGCGATGGAGCGGCCCACCTCGACGGCGTCGTCCTCGGTGGCGGCGCCCACCACCTCGACCTTGATGTCCTTGCTGGCGCCCTCGGCGTCGCGGATGAGCTGCTGCCCGAGGTCGTCGCAGACGGTCCGTACGGCCTCGGCGAAGGTGCCGTACTCAGGGGTGACGCCGGAGGCGCCGGAGGCGAGCAGGAGCACGGTGTCGTTGGTGGACATGCAGCCGTCGGAGTCGACCCGGTCGAAGGTGACCCGGGTGGCGTCGCGCAGGGCGCGGTCCAGGCTCTCGGCGTCGAGGTCGGCGTCGGTGGTGAGGACGACGAGCATGGTGGCGAGGCCGGGGGCGAGCATGCCGGCGCCCTTGGCCATGCCGCCGACGGTCCAGCCGTCGCGGGTGACGACGGACGTCTTGTGGACGGTGTCGGTGGTCTTGATGGCGATGGCGGCCTTCTCACCGCCGTGCTCGGTGAGAAGGCCGGCGGCGGTCTCGACGCCGGGGAGCAGCTTGTCCATGGGGAGCAGGACGCCGATGAGTCCGGTGGAGCAGACGGCGATCTCGGCGGCGCCGGTGCCGAGGACCTCGGCGGCCTTCTCGGCGGTGGCGTGGGTGTCCTGGAAGCCCTTGGGTCCGGTGCAGGCGTTGGCCCCGCCGGAGTTGAGGACGACGGCGGTCAACTTCCCGCTTTTGAGGACCTGTTCGGACCAGAGCACCGGGGCGGCCTTGACGCGGTTGGAGGTGAAGACACCGGCGGCGGCGCGGCGGGGGCCGTTGTTGACCACGAGGGCCAGGTCGGGGTTGCCGTTCTCCTTGATCCCGGCAGCGATGCCCGCCGCCGTGAATCCCTTCGCTGCCGTCACACTCACGGCGCAACTCCGATCGTCGTCAGCCCGGTGGTCTCGTCGAGACCCAGGGCGATGTTCATGCTCTGGACGGCACCGCCGGCGGTGCCCTTGGTCAGGTTGTCGATCGCGGCGATGGCGATGATGCGTCCCGCGTCGGCGTCGTGGGCGACCTGCACGGCCACGGTGTTGGAGCCGTACACGGAGGCCGTGGCCGGCCACTGGCCCTCCGGCAGCAGGTCGACGAAGGGCTCGTCGGCGAAGGCCTTCTCGTAGGCGGCCCGCACGGCGTCCGCGCCGACGCCGGGCCTGGCCGCGGCGGTGCAGGTGGCGAGGATGCCGCGGGGCATCGGCGCGAGGGTCGGCGTGAAGGAGACGGTGACCCGCTCCCCCGCCGCGGCGGAGAGGTTCTGGATCATCTCCGGGGTGTGCCGGTGGCCGCCTCCGACGCCGTAGGGCGACATGGAGCCCATGACCTCGCTGCCCAGCAGGTGCGGCTTGAGCGCCTTGCCGGCGCCGGAGGTCCCGGAGGCGGCCACGATCACCGCCTCGGCCTCGGCGAGTCCGGCCGCGTAGGCCGGGTAGAGGGCGAGCGAGACGGCCGTCGGGTAGCAACCGGGCACCGCGATGCGCTTGGACCCCTCCAGCGCGGCGCGGCGGCCCGGCAGTTCGGGCAGGCCGTAGGGCCAGGTGCCGGCGTGCGGGGAGCCGTAGAAGCGTTCCCAGTCGGCGGCGTCGGAGAGCCGGAAGTCGGCGCCCATGTCGATCACGAGCACGTCGGGGCCGAGTTGCTCGGCGACGGCGGCGGACTGCCCGTGCGGCAGGGCGAGGAAGACCACGTCGTGCCCGGCGAGGACCTCCGCGGTCGTCGGCTCCAGGATCCGTCCGGCCAGCGGTCGCAGGTGCGGCTGGAGCACGCCGAGCGGCTGCCCGGCGTTGGAGTTGCCGGTCAGGGCGCCGATCTCGACCCCGGGGTGGGCCAGGAGCAGACGCAGCAGTTCCCCGCCCGCGTATCCACTCGCCCCGGCCACTGCCACTCGTACCGTCATGGAACCTCCTCCTGAGAGGCATGACTATACGCTCGTCCGCACTTTTATGCAACGAAATACGGCGCCACGGCCGCACGGCAGTACGACACCGGGGCGCGCACACCGGCCCCGGGGCCCGGAACCGGGGCCCGCACTCCGTCACGGCAGGATGGTGCGCGGGAAGGGAGGACGGCATGGAGGAGTTCTGGCCGGTGCCGGACGTGCTGGCGTTCCTGCGGGGGACGTGGCGGGTGGAGCGGGTCGTGCGGGACCTGGCGAGCGGGGAGACCGGCACGTTCGCCGGGACCACCGCGTTCCTGCCGGACCCGGCGGGCGGGCTGCGGCACGAGGAGGCCGGCACGTTCACCTGGCGCGGGGAGGACCGGCCGGCCGAGCGGACGCTGCGTTTCCTGCCGGGGCCGGACGGCACCGCCGACGTGCGGTTCGCGGACGGCCGCCCGTTCCATCACCTGGACCTGACCGCGGGACGGCACCTGGCGGACCATCCCTGCTCGGCGGATCTCTACCGGGGCGAGTTCACCGTCCGCGACGCGGACCACTGGCGGACCGTGTGGCGGGTGCGCGGCCCGGCCAAGGACCTGGAGCTCACCACCGGCTACGCGCGCAGGGGCTGAGCGGACACCGGGTCCAGGCGGCTACGCGCGCAGGGGCTGAGCGGACACCGGGTCCAGGCGCAGGCTCCAGCGGCCCGCCCGTCCGGCGACGGTGCTCGTCGACAGGGAGCGGACGTCGATGCTCCAGTACGTCGCGGGCGGCGCCTTCAGCACGTACACCAGGGCGGCGCGGATGACGGAGGGCTCGGCCACCGCGACGACCCGGCAGCCGTCCTCGGCGGGCCGGGTGTCCAGCCAGCCGCCGACGCGGGCGATGAAGTCGAGCAGCGACTCCCCGCCGTGGGCGGTCGAGCGCGGGTCGGCGAGCCAGGCGTCCACGGCCTCCGGTTCCCGCGCCATGGCCTCGCCCAGGCTCATGCCCCGCCAGCGGCCCATGTCGCAGTCGCGCAGGGCGAGCTGCACGAGGGGGGTGTAGCCCAGACCGTCGCCCGTGGCCCGGCTGCGCGGGTTCGGGGAGCAGTAGCGCAGGTCGGACGCGGCGAGCGGGAGCAGTTCGTGGGCCACCCGCTGCACTTCGTGCCAGCCGGCCTGGTCCAGGGGCCGGTCGTCCTGGAAACGCTCGGTGAGCAGCGAGGAGCTCCCCGCGGCGGCGACGAACGTGACCCGGACTGCCATGCCGCGATGGTCGGCCCGGGAAGTCGGCAGGTCAAGGGGCACAGCCCGGCCGTCACTCCCGGTGACAGCGGCCGTACCCACCGGTAAGGACCTGCCGGGCAAAAGCCCCGAAAGTGCTGGTGAGCGCCGTGGCGCCGGCCGTTCGGGGGCGGGGGCCGCCGGCGGGGCGGGCCGGTCCGGTGGCCGGAAACCGCCGCGGGCCTCCCGGCGGTCACCGCTCCGTCCGGGAGGCCGCCGTCTCCTCCCAGGCGGTGCGCAGGCGCCGGATGCCCTCCGTGATCTCCTCGGGTCCGGCCACGGCGGCGAAGCTCAGGCGGACGTGCCCGGCGGGGGGTTCGGCGCTGAAGTAGGGCCGGCCCGGGGTGACGGCGACCCCCGCGCGCAGGGCGCTCGCCGTCAGCGCCGGCTCCGGGGTGCCGTCGGGCAGCCGCAGCCACAGGTGGTAGCCGCCGGACGGGATGTGGGGCAGGGCGAGTTCGGGCAGGTGGTGCCGGAGTCCGGCGGTCATCGTGTCCCGGCGGGTGCGCAGGGCGGCGGACACCGCCCGCAGATGGCGCGGCCAGGCGGCCGAACCGACGAGCTCCAGGGCGGCCTCCTGGAGCGGCCGCGGCACGAAGAAGGTCTCGACGACCTGGATCGCCCGCAGCCGCTGGAGCACGGGTCCCCGGGCGGCGAGGGCGCTCACCCGGAAGCTGGGCGAGGTGGCCTTGGTCAGGGAGCAGACGTGCACGACGACGCCGTCGGGGTCGTCGGCGGCGAGCGGCCGGGGCGGGGTGCCCGCGTCCTCGTGGACCAGCCGCCGCACGAAGTCGTCCTCGACGACGAAGGCGCCGGCCTCGCGCGCGATGCTCAGCACCTCGGCGCGCCGGTCCGGGGCGAGCACGGCACCGGTGGGGTTCTGGAACAGCGGCTGGCAGACGAAGACGCGGGCGCCGCTCGCCCGGAACGCGTCCGCGAGGAGGTCCGGGCGCACCCCGTCGGCGTCCACCGGTACGGGCACCGGGCGCAGTCCGGCCGCGCGGGCGATGGCCAGCATGCCCGGGTACGTCGGCGATTCGACGAGGACGGGGGCGCCCGGCGGGGCGAGCGCGGACAGGGCGGTGGCCAGCGCGGACTGCCCGCCCGCGGTGATCAGCACGTCCGCGGCGGTGAGGGCGCCGCCGATGGTGCGGGCGAACCACTCCCTCAGGTCCGGCAGCCCTTCGACGTCCGGCCGGCCCCAGGCCCCGGGCCGGCGTCCGGCGCGGGCCAGCGCGGCGGCCAGCGCCCGCTCTGGCTGCAGGGAGGGGTGCAGGTAGCCGCCGTTGAACTCGATCACGCCGGGCGGCGGCGCGGCGAGCGAGACCAGGACGCCGGAGGCGTCCACCGAGCGGGGCACGCGGTCGATGGCGCCGTCGGCGCTGAGGGCGACCTCCTGCCAGGAGGTGTCGCCGGCCGGTGCGGCGGCCGGGCGGGGCCGGGCCCGGAAGGCGCCCGCGCCGGGCCGGGTCACGACCAGGCCCTCGGCGGTCAGCCGGGCCAGGGCCCGAGAGACGGTCACCGGACTGACCCGGTAGCGCTCGACGAGGGCGCGGCTCGACGGGAGTTTCTCACCGGGCGAGTAGCGGTCGAGTTCCCGTCGGAGCCGGTCCGCCAGTTCACCGACGCTGCTACGCTCGTGCATGAGAGCAGAGAGTAGCGCTATTGCGTCGGCGCGGATAGCGGTCGGCGCCCGGAGCAGGGGCGCGCGCCGCACCGTCCCGCCGTCCCCGGCCGGGCCGCAGGCGGGGGGCGGGCGCGGCGTCGGGACCTTGCAGGCCGTGCTCGGCGTCACCGCCTTTTCCCTCACCTTCCCCGCCACCGCGTGGGGCCTGGAGGGCTTCGGTCCGTGGTCGCTGGTGGCGGTGCGCAGTGTGCTGGCGGCCCTGATCGCGGGCGGCTACCTCCTCGCCACCGGGGCACGGCCGCCCGCCCGTCGTCACTGGCCGGGGCTCGCCGTGGTCGGGGCGGGCGTCGTGCTCGGCTTCCCGCTGCTCACCACGCTGGCCCTGCGGACGTCCAGCACCGCCCACGCGGCCGTCGTGGTGGGTCTGCTGCCCCTCACCACCGCGCTGCTCGCCGCGCTGCGCGGCGGCACCCGGCCGTCGCGCACGTTCTGGGCGGCCGCGCTCGCCGGGGCCGCCGCCGTGGTGGCGTTCACCGTGGGGCAGAGCGGCGGGGCGCTGAGCACGGCCGACCTGTACCTGTTCGCGGCGCTGCTGGTGTGCGCGGCCGGCTACACCGAGGGCGGCAGGCTGGCCCGGGAGATGCCGGGCGTGCGGGTCATCGGCTGGGCGCTGGTGCTGTGCCTGCCGCTGACGGTCCCGGTGGCCGCGCTGGCCCTGGCGCACGAACCCGTCCGGCTCACCGCGCACAGCGTGACCGGGCTGCTGTGGGTGGCCGCCGGGTCGCAGTTCCTGGGGCTGGTCGTCTGGTACCGGGGCATGGCCGCGATCGGCATCCCGCGGGCCAGCCAGCTGCAACTGGCGCAGCCGCTGCTGACCCTGGTGTGGTCGGTGCTGCTGCTGGGCGAGCACCTGCCGGTGGCCGCGCCGCTGACGGCGGCGGCGGTGCTGGTGTGCATCGCCGTCACCCAGCGGGCACGCGGGTGAGGGCCGCACCGCATCGCGGGAGCGGCGTCCGGCCCGCTGGCGGGCGGCGGTGACGGCCGTAGACTCGACAGGACGGACCGCTGCTCCCGCACGTGGTGAGGAGACACCGATGCGCGCAACCGTGGGCGACCAGCTTGTCCAGCACGGCAGGGTGGTCGGTCAGCACGACAAGGTCGGCGAGATCGTCGAAGTGATGGGTCCGGAGGGCACTCCGCCCTACCGGGTGCGCTTCGAGGACGGGCACGAGACCGTGTGCTCGCCCGGGCCCGACTCCGAGATCCGGCACAGGATGCACCACCAGCACTAGGCTCTTCCGTTCGTATCAGGCCGGGGGGTCCGCCGGCCGGCCGTAGTGGTCGGCGACCACCCGGGCCATCGCCCCGGCCGGGTCCGCCGCCACCTCCCGCGCGGCGAAGTACACGTGCCCGCGCGCCTCCGGGTGGCGGGCGGCGAGCGTGAGGTGCCGGGACAGTTCGGCCGGGTCCTGCCAGGCCGCGGGCTGGGCCGGATCGCCGGCCTTGTACAGCGCCTCGCCCACGTACAGCCGGGTGCCCGAGCCGCGGACGGTCTCGGCCCACCAGGGGAGCAGCTTCGCGTAGTCGGCCGCGGGAAAGCCGATGTTCCAGTACAGCTGCGGGCAGATGTAGTCGATCCAGTTCTCGCGGGCCCACCGGCGGGTGTCCGCGTACAGGTCGTCGTAGGTCTGCACGCCCGCGGCGGTGTCCGAGCCGAGGGGGTCGGTCCCGGCGTTGCGCCACACGCCGAACGGGCTGATGCCGAACCGGGTGCCGGGCCGGATCTGCTGGATCCCGGCCGCCGTCTCGCGCACCAGCCGGTCGATGTTGTCCCGCCGCCAGGCCGCCCGGGTCGGGAAGCCGCCGCCGTGGGCGTCGTAGGCGGCGGTGTCGTCGAAGGTCTGGCCCGGGACGGGATACGGGTAGAAGTAGTCGTCGAAGTGCACCGCGTCGACCGGGTAGCGGCGCACCGCGTCGAGCATCGCCTCCCGGACGTACGCCCGGACCTCGGGCAGCCCGGGGTTGTAGTAGAGCCGCCCCCCGTACGGCACGATCCAGCCGGGGTGGCGGCGGGCGGGGTGCGAGGGCAGCAGCCGGCCGGGATCGGCGTGCAGGGCGACGCGGTAGGGGTTGAACCAGGCGTGCAGTTCCAGGCCCCGGGCGTGGGCCTCCTCGACGGCCGTACCCAGCGGGTCCCAGCCGGGGTCCCCGCCCTGGGTGCCGGTGAGGTACTGCGACCAGGGCTCGTGGGGCGAGGGCCACAGGGCGTCGGCGGTGGGCCGCACCTGGAGGATCACCGTGTTCAGCCGCCGGCGCACGGCGGTGTCGAGGTGGGCGATCAGCTCCGCCCGCTGGCGTGCGGCGCTCAGTCCCGGCGCGGAGGGCCAGTCGCGGTTGCCCACCGTCGCCACCCAGACGCCCCGCATCTCCCCGCCGGCGGCGCCGCCCCGCTCCGGTCCCGCGGCGGGCGCCGGCTCCCGCCGGCCGCGCGCCGTCGACGCCTCCGGCAGCATGGTCAGCACGGACAGTGCCGCCGCCGCGAACGTCCTGCGTGACACTTGTCGCATACGTACGCCCCGAAAACACAGCGGATCCGCCGGTCGCGGACCGTTCAGTGCCCCAGGATGCCCGACCCCGGCGATCGATCATCGATACCTCGGAGTAACGTGCACGAACGGAGCAGGCACCGGGACCCGGCAACCTGCCACCGCCATAACGGATGAGTCGCCCGAACAAGAGCGAAAGGGACGATGTGACCGACATCGAACGCGTCGGAGTGGTGGGCTGCGGTCAGATGGGCGCGGGAATCGCCGAGGTGTGCGCCCGGGCCGGCCTGGACGTGATGGTCGCCGAGACGACCGGCGAGGCCCTGGAGTTCGGCCGCACCCGGCTGTTCACCTCCCTGTCGAAGGCGGCCGAGCGCGGCAAGATCACCGAGGAGGAGCTGGAGGCCACGCAGGCCCGGCTGACCTTCACCACGGACCTCGGCGAGTTCGCCGACCGTGATCTGGTGATCGAGGCCGTCGTGGAGAACGAGCAGGTGAAGACCGAGATCTTCCAGGTGCTCGACCAGGTGGTGACCCGCCCGGACGCGATCCTCGCCTCCAACACCTCCTCCATCCCGCTGGTGAAGCTGGCGGTGTCCACCGCGCGGCCCGACCACGTGATCGGCATCCACTTCTTCAACCCTGCCCCGGTGCAGCGGCTGGTCGAGCTGATCCCGGCGCTGACCACGTCCGAGGGCACCCTCGGCCGCGCCCAGCTGTTCACCGAGAAGGTGCTGGGCAAGCACGCCATCCGCGCCCAGGACCGCTCCGGTTTCGTGGTGAACGCGCTGCTGATCCCCTACCTGCTCTCCGCGATCCGGATGTTCGAGTCGGGCATCGCCAGCCGTGAGGACATCGACAACGGCATGGAGATGGGCTGCGCCCACCCGATGGGCCCGCTGAAGCTGTCCGACCTGATCGGCCTGGACACGGTCGCCTCGGTCGCGTACTCGATGTACGAGGAGTACAAGGAGCCGCTGTACGCCGCTCCCCCGCTGCTCCAGCGCATGGTCGACGCGGGGCGCCTGGGCCGCAAGACCGGCTCGGGCTTCTACACCTACGACTGACCGCCCCCGCCCGGCACGCGCCGTCGGCGCGTGCCGGGCCGGCCGCGTCAGGGCTTGGCGTCAGGGCATGGCGTCGTGGCCCAGGCGGAGGTGGTGCAGGAGCAGTAAGGCCGCCGCCATCGAGCCGCCGGGGACCTCCCCGTGGGCGACCAGGTCGGGGACCAGTTTGAGGGGGACCCACTCGCGGCGGTCCGACTCGAAGTCGTCGACGGGGTGGCCGACGTACTCGCCCTGGTCGGCCCAGTAGACGTGGTGCCGGGCGTCGGTGAGGCCGTTGGACGGCTCCACGGTCAGCAGGTGGCGCAGCGGGCCGGGCCGCCAGCCCGTCTCCTCCTCCAGTTCCCGCGCGGCGGCCCCGGCCACCTCCTCGCCGTCCTCGACGACGCCCGCGGCCAGCTCCCACCCCCAGCTGTCGGTGATGAAGCGGTGGCGCCAGAGCAGGAGGACCTCGTTGGCCTCGTTCACCACCGTGGCGACGGCGACGGGCCGCAGCCTTATGAGGAAGTGGTCGAGGTGCCGGCCGTCCGGGAGTTCGACGTCCGCGAGATTCACCTGGAACCAGCGGTTGGCATACACAGTTTGTTCGTTCTGCTTCGTCCACTGCACGGTTCTGCCACCTTCCGATGAGTAAGGGGCAATATCGCAGCAGAGACGATCGGGCAGCAGGCGCACGGGTGGCCGCCCGTGATGCAATGGCCAGCGCTCAGAAGGCGCACGCAGGGGCGCGCGGATCGGAAACGCGCCGGTCCTGCTGGAGAGTCCCCCGCGCCTACAGCGGCACGCGCAGGGCCCCGTCGATGAGTTCGGCGGCTTCGTCCGTGCCGGCGCAGCCGCTGCGCACCAGGTGGTCCCGGACCGCGCGCAGGCGGTCGCGCAGGCGCTGCGACTCCATCCCGCGGGCCTGCTCGGCCATCTCCACGGCGATCGCGACCGCCCTGTCGGCGTTGCCCTGGCGCAGTTCGATGGTGCTCAGCATGGCCAGCCGGTGCACCCGGCCCCGGTCGTGCGCGGGGGTGTCCACGGCGGCCGCCGCGTGCTCCCCGGCCGCCGCCAGCTCGCCCAGGCTGAGCAGCGCCTCCGCCACCTGCACGTTGACCAGGCCGGGCTGGACATACCCGGTCTCCTCGGGTTCATGACCGCGCCGGATGCGTTCGGCGGCCTGCTCGGCGCGCCGGATGCAGGCCAGCGCACTGCTGCCGTCGCCGAGATGGGCGTACGCCTTCGCCTGCATCGCGTACAGGTCGGAGGCGAGCGCGGGGGTGATGTGGGTGCCGGCGGCGCGCAGCGCGGCCTCGGCGAAGGCGACGGACTGGCGGAACTCCCGCATGTACAGCGACTGGTTGACGAGCAGCGCGATGACGTAGGCGCCCAGTCCCCGGTCCCCGCTGGCCTTGGCGAGCCGCAGCGCCTGGTGGAAGTAGCGCTGGGCGAGGCCGTGGGCGTCGGAGTCGTAGGCGCAGATGCCGGCGATGGCGACCAGCCCGCCGGTGGCGCGGTGCAGTTGACGGCCCGTGGAGTCGGTGTAGCTGCCGCGCAGCAGCGGCGCCGCCTCGGCGTTGAGGAAGCCGACGATGCGGGCGCGGGTCGCCACTCCCCCGGCCTTGCGGTACAGCTGCTCGTAGTGCGCGCGGGCCGCTCGCAGCATGGACAGGTCGCCGGCCGTGACCCGGTGGCGGCCGCCGCGGGAGACGTCCACGTCCTCGGGCGGGTTCTCCCACTCCCACACGGGCATGACCGCAGGGGTGCCCGTGACGGCGGGCGCGCCCATCAGATGGGGGCGCTGCTGCTGGTCGGACCGCCACAGCGCGGTGGCCCGCTCCACGAAGCCGGACAGCGAACCGGTGTGCGGGGCGGACGGTTCGCCGGGGACGCCGAGACCGATGTCGTCGAGGGTGACGGGGCGGTGCAGCCGCCGGGCGAGCACCTCGCAGATCAGGTCGGGCACCTGGCCCCGGGGGCGCTGGCCCTTCAGCCAGCGGGCCACCGCGGTGTGTTCGTATCTCAGGGACAGTCCGCGCGTGCGGCCCGCCTGGTTGACGTGGGCGGCCAGGCCCGCGTGGGAGATCCCCGCTTCGTCCAGGATCGCGTCGAGCAGAGTGTTGGGCTGCATGTCGGGCCCCCCGGGTGGCTCAGTGCCGGACAGAGTAGTGGCACCGCGTTCACACGGGGTGTGAACCGAGTGCTCGAATCCGTAGGGTGTGCGCGCTGTCGCGGAGTGTTTCCGGCCGCTTGACTGAAGGGCCTCGAAAGAGGCCGGCCGGGCCGTCGGCTCCCCCTCGTACAGTGCGACGGCTCGATCCCGCCGTCCGCCCAGCTGCCTGCCCGACATTCCGTGGCGGGGCGGACGGCGCACGGCCCCTACCCGGACCGCGCGGCGCGGTACGCGGCACGGCCGCTCAGGGCGCGGGGCGGTGCCCGGGCGAGGTGATGTCGCGGGGCGGCGGGCGGGGGCCCGACAGGTGGCGGGGCACGCTCAGGTCCGTCGCGCACCCGGCGCGGTGCGCGGGCTGCGGCGGGCGTTCGTTGGTGAGCACGAGCAGGGCCACGTCGTCCTGGGGCGGCCCGTCGGTGTGGCGCATCAGCGCCGCCAGCACGGTACGCAGGACGCCCTGCGGGCTGAGCGGGGTGTCGCGGGCGGCGTCGGCGAGGACCCGCTCCAGCGGGAAGAACCGGCCGTCGGCGTCGCGGGCGTCCTCGGCGCCGTCGGTGTGCAGCACGACGGCGGTGCCGGGGAGCAGCGGAGCGCAGCGGACGGCCGGCAGGTCGGGCGGCAGGGGGAAGAGGCCGAGCGGGGGCAGCGGGTCGGTCCGGGCGAGCTCCTCGACGCCCGTGCCGCTGAGCAGGCGGGGCCAGGGGTGGCCGCAGTTGAGGGCCCGGGTGGTGCCGTCGGGGAGGATCTCCATCAGCAGGACGGTGACGAAGTCCTCGTCGGGCGGGTCCGCGTGACCCGGGGCGGCGGGCGCCTCCCCCGTCCGGGCGCGGGTGCGGCGGGCCATCGCCCGCTCCAGCCGGCGCAGCACTCCGGCCAGGTCCCGCTCGTCGTGCGCCGCCTCGCGGAAGCAGCCGAGGACGGTGGCGGCGGTCCCGGCGGCGTCGGGTCCGTGTCCGCGCACGTCGCCGATGACGACGCGCACGCCGTGTTCGGTGGCGACCACCTCGTACAGGTCGCCGCCGATGCGGGCCGCGGTGTCGGCGGACAGCTGGACCGCGGCGACGGCCAGTCCGTCGACGCGGGGCGGGGGCG
>NZ_JAAGMD010000539.1 GCF_010548465.1 Streptomyces sp. SID14436
CCCGGCGCCCGCCCGGCCGCGCGGCACGCGGGTCACCGTCCCGCCGGCCTCCGCGGCTCCCGCGGCCACCGTTCCTCCCCACGATGTTGAAGGCGTCAACTCTCCCGAAAGCAGGGCCACGTGCTGACCGTCGACTTCTCCCGGTTCCCGCTCGCCCCGGGCGACCGTGTTCTGGACCTCGGATGCGGTGCCGGACGGCACGCGTTCGAGTGTTACCGGCGCGGGGCGCAGGTCGTGGCGCTGGACCGGAACGCCGAGGAGATCCGCGAGGTCGCCACCTGGTTCGCGGCGATGAAGGAGGCCTGCGAGGCCCCGGCCGGCGCCACCGCCACCGCCATGGAGGGCGACGCCCTCGCCCTGCCCTTCCCCGACGAGTCCTTCGACGTCGTGATCATCTCCGAGGTGATGGAGCACATCCCGGACGACAAGGGCGTCCTCGCCGAGATGGTCCGGGTCCTCAAGCCCGGCGGTCGCATCGCGATCACCGTGCCGCGCTACGGGCCCGAGAAGGTCTGCTGGACCCTGTCCGACGCCTACCACGAGGTGGAGGGCGGCCACATCCGCATCTACCGCGCGGACGAACTGCTGGGCAGGATCCGCGAGGCGGGCCTCAAGCCCTACGGCACCCATCACGCACACGCGCTGCACTCGCCGTACTGGTGGCTGAAGTGCGCCTTCGGGGTGGACAACGACCAGGCGCTGCCGGTGCGGGCGTACCACAAGCTGCTGGTCTGGGACATCATGAAGAAGCCGCTGGCCACCCGGGTCGCCGAGCGGGCGCTGAACCCGCTGATCGGCAAGAGCTTCGTGGCCTACGCGACCAAGCCGCACCTGCCGCGCACCGAGGCCGGGGCCGGGGCCGACGCCGGGACGGAAGCCCGAACCGCGTCCCCTTCCGGAGCCGGGTCGGAGGCGGCGGCGAAGTGACCACTCCCCGGACGGAACACCTGGTCCTGACCGGGGTCCTCACCGCGGGTCAGGCCGCCGAGACCGTCTCCGGCATCCTCGCCGGGCAGCGGCCCGACGGCGCGATCCCCTGGTTCCGAGGCCACCACCTGGACCCCTGGGACCACGTCGAGGCCGCGATGGCCCTGGACGCGGCCGGCGCCCACGAGGCCGCCGAGCGGGCGTACCTGTGGCTGGCCCGGCACCAGAACGAGGACGGCTCCTGGTACGCCGCCTACGCCGACGGCGACCACCGCGACGTCACCGACCGCGGCCGGGAGACCAACTTCGTCGCCTACGTCGCCGTGGGCGTCTGGCACCACTACCTGTCCACCGGCGACGACGCCTTCCTGGACCGGATGTGGCCCTGCGTGTACGCGGCCGTGGAGTTCGTGCTCCGGCTGCAGCAGCCCGGCGGGCAGATCGGCTGGCGGCGCGACGACGACGGCACGGCCACCGCGGACGCCCTGCTCACCGGCTCGTCCTCGATCCACCAGGCGCTGCGCTGTGCCCTCGCCATCGCCGATCAGCGCGACGAACCGCAGCCCGACTGGGAGCTGGCGGCGGGCGCGCTCCGGCACGCGATCCGGCACCACCCCGAGCGGTTCCTGGACAAGGACCGCTACTCCATGGACTGGTACTACCCGGTCCTGGGCGGCGCCCTCACCGACGAGGAGGCCAAGGCCCGCATCGAAGAGGGCTGGGACCGCTTCGTCGTCCCCGGGCTCGGGGTGCGCTGCGTGATCCCCAACCCGTGGGTCACCGGCGGCGAGTCGGCCGAACTGGCCCTGGCGCTGTGGGCGATGGGCGAGTCCGACCGCGCGCTGGAGGTGCTCCAGTCGATCCAGCACCTGCGGGACCCGGAGACGGGCCTGTACTGGACGGGCTACGTCTTCGACGACCGGGCGATCTGGCCGCGGGAGCTGACCACCTGGACGGCGGGCGCCCTGCTGCTGGCCGTCGCCGCACTCGGCGGTCACGAGGCCACCTGCGCGGTCTTCAGCGGCGAGCACCTGCCCAGGGGCCTGGACCCGGACTGCTGCGCCCTGCGCTGAGCCGCCTCCCGGCCGCTGCGCCCCGCGCCGAGGGCGGGGTCAGCGGCGGTGCGGGTCAGCGGCGGTGCAGGCGGTTGGCGACGGCGTGGCCGATGAACAGGTAGACCACCGCGGCCAGTCCGTAGCCCGCGACGACCCGTGCCCAGGCCTCGTCGAAGGTGAACAGGTCACGCGACCAGCCGGCCAGCCAGTTGGCCGCGTCGTGGACGAACTGCACCAGGGCGTTGGCCCGGTTGGCGTCCAGCAGGTACATCACGATCCACAGGATCAGGATGACGGCCATGATGTCCGCGATCACCGCGACGACCGTCCCTGCCGAGGTGGAACCAGTGCGATAGCGAGGGGACATGCTTTCCGTCTGGCCCCGGAACCCCGGTTGAAACCCGGAACCTCCCGGGCGTCCCGGGGGAGTTCGGCGACGGGGCGTGGGCCCGCCGCCGCCCGGGGCGGGCCGGGGCGGCGGCGGACGGTGACCGGCGTGCGGGAGCCGCCGCTCAGTGGTGGCTGAGCAGCAGGCGCCACGCCTCGGGGCCCCGCTCCAGGTACTCCACCGTGAACGTGTCGGGGTGCCGGCTCTCGATCTGCCGCAGCAGCGGCAGCGGGTCGTGCGGCGCCACCAGCACCAGCGCCCGGCCCGCGGGCACGGCGGACAGCGCCCCGAAGACCGTCGCGTGACGGATCGCGTGCGGGACCTCCCGCACGTCGAGCTCGGGCGCGTCGACGTCGTCCGAGCCGCCGCAGGCGCAGCTCCCGCCGCAGCCGCCGCCGGACCCGGCCTCCTCGCCCTCCGCGCCGTGCTCGTGGCCGTGGGAGTGGCCGTGCTCGTGACCGAGGAGTTCGTGCATGCCCGCGAGGAGCCCGGCCAGCGAGATGTCCGACGAGGCGGCCAGCAGGGGCAGGACCAGCGTGTTCTCCTTCTCCAGGTGCTCCTCGAACATCACCTGGAGAGCGCGGGCGTCGGCCGCGGTCCGCACCGGGGAGCCGGTGGTGCGCAGGGCGTCGACGAGAGCGGTCAGCCTGCGGTGCTCGGCCAGCATGCCGTCGATCAGCAGCCGCGCCTCGGGCAGGTCGCGGGCGGCCGGGTAGAGGGTCCGCTCCTCGGCGGCCGCGTGCGGCAGGAGGTCCCGGTCGCAGAAGCCGACCAGCGCCGCACGCACGGTCTCCGCCTCGGCCGGGTCGCCCTCCGCCGCCGCGAGCAGCATCGTCACCCGCCCGGCCAACTCGCCCGCCAGCTGCTCGTGATGGGCCTCGACGGCCTCGGCGGCCGCCGCGTCCTGGGGGTCCGATGCGATGGTCAGGGTGCTCATGACGGCGCGTCCTTCCGGCGGTGGACGACCCGTCCCGGTCGGTCCGGGTCGATGTCTGCAATATAGTACGGACATGGCCGTGGAAAATAATGGACCGCTTCCCGGCAGTGGCGCGGACCGGCTGCCGCTGTCCCGGCAACGCCGCGGTGTCCTGCAGTACCTGCGCGGGCAGTCCGGCCCGGTGACGGCCACCGCCCTCGCGCAGGTCTGCGCGCTGCACGTCAACACCGTCCGGGAGCACCTGGACGCCCTGGTGGACGACGGTCTCGTCGTCCGCGAGCGGTCGGCCCCGGCCGGCCGGGGCCGACCCGCCCAGCTCTACCGGGCGCGGTCACCGCAGGCGTCCCCCGCCCGGGAGTACGCGGGACTCGCCGCCGTCCTGGCCGCCCGCATCGCCCGGTCCGCCGCCGACCCGCGCGCGGACGCCCTCGCGGCGGGCGAGGACTGGGGGCGCGTCCTCACCGCCGGTCAGGAGCCGAGCGCGGATCCCGGAGAGGCCCGGCGCCGGGTGCTCGGCCTGCTGGCGGAGATCGGCTTCGCGCCCGAGGCGGACGACGAGGCCCGCCGGGTGCGGCTGCCGCGCTGCCCCTTCGTCGAGACGGCCCGCGAACACCCCGGGGTCGTCTGCGGCGTCCACGAGGGACTGACCCGGGCCGCCCTGGCCGCCCTGGGCCCGGAACCCCAGGACGTCGACCTCCTCCCCTTCGCCGAACCCGACGCCTGCCTCCTGCACCTGGCCGGCGGCCGCCCGGGCCCGGGACGCCTGCCGCGGACCCGCCCGGCGGACGACGGTCCCGGGGCGTCGGACATCGGCCTCGGGGCGTCGGACATGGGCCTCGGGGCCTCGGGCGGCTCCACGGGGTCCGGCGGTGCCACGAGGGACGGCGGTGCTGCGGGGGCCGACGGTTCCATGGGGGCCGGCGGTGCGGCGTCTTCTTCGGCGTCCGACGGCTCCACCGCACCCGGCGGCTCCAGGGAGCCGGGCGGTTCGACCGCACCGCGTGGTTCCACCGCCCCCGGGGGCGCCTCCGCGCCCGGTGACCCGGAGGCACCCCACGCACCCGGGGAGCCCCGGTGACACCGGCCCCCGGTCCCGCCGACCACGGAATCCCCGGCCCCGCCCCCGGCC
>NZ_JAAGMD010000563.1 GCF_010548465.1 Streptomyces sp. SID14436
CCGGGCGGGCGGTCGCGGTGGCCGGCGCGAGGGCCAGCAGGCCGGCCGTGCAGAGGGCGCACGCGGAGGCGGCGGCCCGCGAAGCAAATCCGATGGTCATCCCGTCAACGTAGGAACGCCACCCGCACCGCACCGCGCCGACCGGGCCGGAGGCCCGCCGTGAGCACCCGGATGCCGCACGCCGGCCGTCCGCCGGGCGGGCCGGGGACGGTCAGGCGGGGTGCTGTCCGGCCTCCCGGGCGATCTGCTCGAACCGCGCCCCCATGGCCGCCGCCAGCGCCTGGGCGCCCGACAACGGGCGGACCATGACGGTGAACGTGTCGATCAGGCTGTCGTCGTCCAGGTGGATGAAGTCGCAGCCCTCGACCTCGCGGTCGCCGACCCGGGCCTTGAACACCAGGGCGTGGTCGCGGCCCGCGGTGTCGTGGATCTCGCGCACGTACCGGAAGTCCTCGAAGACCTCGGCCACCGCGCGCAGGATCGCGGCGGTGATCGCCTTGCCCGCGTAGGGCTTGAACACGACCGGACTGGTGAAGACGACGTCCTCGGCCAGCAGGGCCACGGCGGCATCGAGGTCCTGCGCCTCGACCGCCTCGCGGAATGCCCGCATCACAGCTCCATAGTCAACTAATTGAATAAGTGTGGATGAGATTAATCACCCGCTGCTAACGTTGTCCACATGTCCCTCAAGTACGCCGTCCTGGCCGCGCTCCTGGAGGGCGAGGCGTCGGGCTACGAGCTGTCCAAGCTGTTCGACGTCTCGTTCGCCAACTTCTGGGCCTCCACCCCGCAGCAGCTCTACCGGGAACTCGAACGGCTCGCCGGGGACGGGCTGATCGAGGCCCGGGTGGTCCGCCAGGAACGCCGGCCGGACAAGCGGATGTTCTCCCTCACCGAGGCGGGCCGCGCGGACCTGGACGCCTTCGCCGCGACCCCGCCCCGGCGGCCCACCGCCATCCGTGACGAACTGCTGATCAAGATCCAGGCCATGGACGGAGTGACCCCCGAGGCGACCCGGACGCTCGTGGAGGAGCGCCGCGACTGGGCCCGCGCCAAGCTGGCCCGCTACGCGCGCGTGCGCGAACGCCTGCTGGACGGCCGCACCGAGGAGGAGTACCTGCGCGAGGCCGACCGGGTCGGGCCGTATCTCACGCTGCTGGGCGGCATCGGCTTCGAGGAGGAGAACCTGCGCTGGTGCGAACGCGTCCTCGCGGTCCTGGCCGGACGCACCCACCCCGAGCCGGCCCCGTCACCCTCCCGGACGGCCTAGGCTGAGCCGATGTTCAGCCCCGAAGGCCCCCGGCTGCGCGAACTCGCCGTCCAGGCACTGTCGTCCGTGGAGCACGGCTACGACCTCCTCGCGCCGAAGTTCGACCACACCCCCTTCCGCACGCCCGACCCGCTGCTGCGCGCCACCGCCTCCGCGCTGCGCCGCACCGGGCCCTACGGCAGGGGCCTCGACCTGTGCTGCGGGACCGGCGCCGGCGTGGACGTGCTCACCGGACTGTGCCGCGAGAGCGTCACCGCGGTGGACTTCAGCGCCGGCATGCTGGACGTGGCGCGGCGCCGGGCCCGCCCGGAGGGGCCGCCGGTCGGCTGGGTGCGGGCGGACGCCCGGGCCCTGCCGTTCGGGCCGGTCTTCGACCTCGTGGTGAGCTTCGGCGCCCTCGGCCACTTCCTGCCGCGCGAGGTGCCCGGGCTGTTCGCGCAGGTCCATGCGGTGCTGCGGCCCGGCGGCCGGTTCGCCCTGCCCGTGGTCGCGCCGCCCCGGCCCGGCACCGTCGGACACGCCGTGCTGCTCGGCTTCGACACCGTGATGCGGGTGCGCAACGCCCTGTGGCGTCCGCCGTTCGTCATGTACTACCGGGCGCTGCGCTTCGGCGACCTCGTGGGCGGGCTGGAGGGGGCGGGGTTCCGGGTGGAGTTCCAGCCGCTGCCCGGTTTCGGCCGGCGGCGCGACGGCAGCCCGCGGGTCCGTCTGGTCGTCGGGGTGCGCCCGGAGGCGTGACGGCCCCACCTCCGCGAGGGCCGGCCACCGGCACCCGCGCAGGCCGGAAGGGGAGGGGACGGGCGTCTTTCCCGGGACCTCTCACACGGCGGCCGGCAGGGTGAACTCGTAGACCAGCGCGTCCTGCTGGGTGTCCACGACCAGCTCGGTGATCTCCAGGGGCCGGGCGTACTGGTCGTGCACGCGCCGGGTGACCCGCACCGACGGTGTGCCGGCGATCCGGGTGATGGTGTCGCGGTGGTGCAGCGTCAGGCCGGCGCGGCGCAGCCAGTCGTAGGCGCGCCGCAGCTCCGCGGCGGCCGTGCCGTCGGCGCGTCCGCGGTAGCGGGCCAGTTCGGGAACCTCCGCCAGCGCCGTCGCGGAAAACGATGTCACGGCGGTCCGCTGCTCGCCCCCGTCAGCCGAAGCCGACCAGTAGCGGTGCACCAGGGTCGGCCGGGCCGGCGCCAGGTCCAAGGCCTCGGCGTGACCGGGCGGCGGATGCTCCCAGGCGACGGTCGCCCGGGTCACCGCGCCCCGCCCGGCACACCGGGAGCCGACCGGGAAGGTGAGGGAGGCTGGGGTCTCCACCGGCAGGCCGGGCAGCGTGGCATGGCTGCCCCGCCGGTCGGTGGCGACCAGTCCGTCACGGCGCAGCACCTCCAGCGCCTGCCGTACCGTCTCCCGGCTGACGCCGAAGTGACCGGCCAGCTGCCGCTCGCCCGGCAGCCGCTCACCGGGCGGGATGGTCCCGGCGTGCAGCTCGCCGAGCAGCTCCGCGGCGATCCGCCGGTAGAGGGGTTCGTCCTCGGCCGGCGGGGGGTCCTGCGGGGTGGTGCGGGTCATGCCGCGCCTCCTGGATGGTCACGTTCCGTATGCGCTCGGGCTCGGTGCGCCACCACATCTACCATTGGTCTAAACCAGCAGGGAAGAGCGATCCTCTACTTCGGCCGAAACCGGACCGGGCGCCGGCCCCGTCACAGCGCGCCGTAGACCGCGTCGATCAAGGCCTTCTTGCGCGGGTCATCCGCGATATGAGGCCCCATCCGGTTCATCACGTAGCCCATCGACACCCCTGCCTCCGGGTCGGCCAGCCCGCAGGAGCCGCCGAAGCCGTCGTGTCCGAAAGCCCTCGGGTTGGGGCCGTAGGAGCCGTTCGGCCCACTGAGCCACAGACCGAGCCCGATCTCGGTCTCGTGCGCGAAGCCCGCGCCGAGCACCAGGTCCCGGCAGCTGCCCTGCCCCTCACGCACCCGCTCCGCGGCCGACGGCGACAGCAGCCCGCCGCCCCCGGGCGTCCGGCCTCCCATGAGGAGGCCGTACAGCTCGGCGACGCCGCGGGCGGTGCCGTGCCCGTTGGCGGCCGGTATCTCCGCCGCCCGCCACGCGGCGGTGTTGGCGGCGCCCGCGCCCGCCGCCGGATTGGCCAGCGCGGC
>NZ_JAAGMD010000585.1 GCF_010548465.1 Streptomyces sp. SID14436
TCCGCCGCGGGCGCGCCCCCGCCACCACCGGCCGGGAACGGCGCCGAGGAGGACACGGCCGGCGGACCCGGCCGGCCGGGCGGGCCGGACACGCCGGGCGGTTGAGGCGCAGCGCATACGGCAGTGGGCCCGTCCACCCCGGGGTGGACGGGCCCACAGCTTCACACGCCGTGCGGCGCGGAGGTCATCCGGCGAGAACGGCCTCGGCGTCGAGCGTGGCGGCGACCGCCTGGATCACCGCGGCGATCTTGAACGCCTCCTGGACGGCGTCGCGCTCCACGCCGGCCTTGCGCAGCACCTGCTCGTGCGAGTCGAGGCACATGCCGCAGCCGTTGATGGCGGAGACCGCGAAGGACCAGAACTCGAAGTCGACCTTGTCGACGCCCGGGTTGCCGATGACGTTCATCCGCAGGCCGGCGCGCAGGTTGCCGTACTCGTGGTCCGACAGCAGGTGACGGGTGCGGTAGAAGACGTTGTTCATCGCCATCACCGCGGCGGCGGCCTTGGCGGCCGTGTACGCCTCCGGTGACAGGTTCGCCTTCGCCTCCGGCTCCAGCTCGCGCAGCACGATGGCCGAACGCGAGGCGATCGCCGTCGACAGCACCGTGCCCCACAGCTGCTGGGCCGGCAGGTCGGAGTTGCCGATGACCGAACCCAGGTTGAGCTTCAGGTCCTTGGCGTAGTCCGGTATGCGGGACTTCAGGGAGTCGAGCGACATGTCAGGTCACTCCCCGGCCAGCAGCGCGACCGGGTCCAGGGTGTCCTCGCCCTTGGTCCAGTTGCACGGGCAGAGCTCGTCCGTCTGGAGGGCGTCGAGGACCCGCAGGACCTCCTTGGGGTTACGGCCGACGGAGCCGGCGGTCACCATGGTGAACTGGATCTCGTTGTTCTGGTCCACGATGAACACGGCGCGCTTGGCGTAGCCGTCCTCGCCCTCGATGCCGAGGTCGCGCATCAGCTCGTGCTTCGGGTCCGCCATCATCGGGAACGGCAGGTCGCGCAGGTCCTCGTGGTCCTTGCGCCAGGCGTGGTGGACGAACTCCGAGTCACCGGAGAAGCCGAGGATCTGGGCGTCGCGGTCGGCGAACTCGTCGTTCAGCTTGCCGAAGGCGGCGATCTCGGTGGGGCACACGAAGGTGAAGTCCTTGGGCCACGCGAAAACGATCTTCCACTTGCCCTCGTAGGTCTTGTGGTTGATCGTCTCGAACTCCTTGCCCTTCTCCAGCGAGACGCAGGCGGTCAGTTCGAACTCGGGGAACTTGTCACCGACAGTGAGCACGCGCTCTCCTTGCAGCGAAGAAACACCCGTAATGCGGTGTTTCCCATGGGTTGGACGATGTTGATGTTGGCACAGGGTGCATTGATTAGTGAAATAGCTACACTCGGTCGTGTTGATCGAGGGGAGCTATCAGTGACGGTCGGCAAGAGGCGCAGACAGCCGAGTCTCGCGCAGCTCCGGGCGTTCGCCGCGGTCGCCGAGCACCTGCACTTCCGGGACGCCGCCGCCGCGATCGGCATGAGCCAGCCCGCCCTGTCCGGCGCCGTGTCGGCGCTGGAGGAGACACTGGGTGTCACCCTCGTCGAGCGTACGACGCGCAAGGTCCTGCTCTCACCGGCCGGGGAACGCCTCGCGGCCCGCGCCAAGGCGGTGCTCGAGGACGTCGGCGCGCTCATCGAGGAGGCCGAGGCCCTGCGGGCGCCCTTCACCGGGGTCCTGCGGCTCGGGGTGATCCCGACCGTCGCCCCCTACCTGCTCCCCACGGTCCTGCGCCTGGTCCACGACCGCTACCCCGACCTCGACCTCCAGGTGCACGAGGAGCAGACCTCGCGCCTGCTGGACGGCCTCGCCGGCGGACGGCTGGACCTGCTGCTGCTCGCCGTGCCGCTCGGCGTCCCGGGCGTGACCGAACTTCCCCTGTTCGACGAGGACTTCGTGCTCGTCACACCGCTGGGCCACTGGCTGGGCGGCCGGGAGGGCATCCCGCGCGAGGCACTGCGCGAGCTGAAGCTGCTGCTCCTCGACGAGGGGCACTGCCTGCGCGACCAGGCCCTCGACATCTGCCGCGAGGCCGGACGCGCGGGCGTCCCGGCCACCACCACGGCGGCCGGGCTGTCCACGCTGGTGCAGCTGGTGGCCGGCGGGCTCGGCGTCACCCTGCTGCCCCGCACGGCCGTCGACGTCGAGACCACCCGCGCCGGCCGCCTGCTCACCGGATACTTCGCCGACCCGGCACCCACCCGCCGCGTCGCCCTCGTCATGCGCACCGGCGCCGCCCGCTCCGCGGAGTACGAGGAGCTGGCGGCGGCCCTGCGGGAGGCGATGCGGGCCCTGCCGGTGCGGACGGTGGCTGCCTGAGGGTGTCCGACACCCCCCGGCACCGGCCGGGCCCTCCGGGAGCTACTCCGTGCGCAGCCCGTCCGGGCGCATCATGCGCAGCAGCGGCGGCAGGCTCAGCAGGGTCACCACCACGACCACGCCCGCCCCGATGCCGGTCATCTGCAGGACGCTCGACCAGTCCACGCTGATCGGTGTCGCCGTCATCCGCAGCAGCACCGCGCCCAGGGTCATGCCGACGACCGACGCCACCAGCAGTCCCAGGCCGATGGGGATCGCCGTCTGCCACAGCACCGACAGGCTCAGGGTGCGCCGCCGGGTGCCGAAGGCGACCAGGGCCGACAGCAGCTTGCGGCGTTCCCGCAGCTGCTCCAGCTGGGAGACCAGCAGACTCGCCCCGATCAGCGCCAGGACGGCGGTGGCGCCCACGAACAGGCCCGTGCGGATGGCCTCGAAGCGGTCGGACCGCTCGGTCGCCGCCCACGTCATCGGCTTGGCCAGCGGATCGATCGCGGCCGCCGTGTTGCGCACGTGCTCCCGGGCGTACGGCACCGAGTCGTCGATGGCCAGGTACAGCCGGCCGCTGACCGCCTCGGCCACCTCGGCGGGCAGGGCGCCCGGGGTGATGAGGAAGCCGCCGCGCTTGCTGCCGGTCGGGTCCTCGACGGAGTCGGCCTCCTTCAGCCCCTCGGGGAGGGTGAAGACGGCGTCCGCCGACGCGGAGTTGCCGGCGTCCTTCTCCAGGTACAGCTTCTGTCCCGGCCGGGCCAGCGACGCGGTGTCGGTGTCGTACTCGCCGCCCCGCAGCGCGAACACGTCCCCGTCGGCGCACGAGGGCAGCTCGGCCACCTGGCGCAGGGTCGCGCAGTCGGCGACGGTCAGTTCGGCACCGCGCTCCGGCCCCTGGCTCCAGGGCCGGTCGCCGAAGTAGCCCCCGGACATCGCGTACACCGTGCGGACACCCTTGGTCTCCTCCAGCTTCGCGGCCGCCGCGGCGAGTTCGATGCCGTCCGGCACGTGGACCGACATCTGGGCCCGCGTCAGGTCGACACCGGTTTCCTCGGTGTAGTCGCCCTCGACCCCCGCGAACAGCATCTGCAGCGCGATCGCGCCGGCCACGGCCACGGCGATGCCGTTGACCATGCGGGCAGCCGCCCCGCTGCTCAACTGAAGGCGCCGGACCGCGAGTTGCCAGGCCACGCCGCCGGCGCCGAGCCGGGCGACGACGGATTCCACGATCCACGGCAGCAGCGCCGTGACCCCGACGAGCAGGCAGATGACGCCGCCGGTGACGAGGTACCCGTTGAAGTCCCCGTTCTCCCGGCCCTGGCCGAGCATGGGCGCCAGCATGCCGAGACCGGCCAGCGGGAGCAGCAGCCGCCACCACAGGCGGCGGCGGGCCGGCCGCGCCGTACGGACCACGCCCAGCGGCTCGATGACCACGCCGCGCAGCGCCAGCAGGGTCACCAGGACCGCGGCGGCCGGCACGGCCACGGCGACCACCAGCGCGAGCAGCGGCGAGGGGTTCAGATAGCTGGGGAAGACACTGATCCGGAACACCTCGACGGACGCGGCGAGTTCACGCCCGGCGAGGAAGAAGCCGGTGCCGAACAGCAGTCCCAGCAGCGCCCCGCCGAGGGCCTCGCCGGCGGCGATCCGCCGGGTCATGCCGCCGTCGGAGCCGACCAGGCGCAACGCCGCCAGCCGGCGGTCGCGCCGTTCGCCGCCGAACCGGACGGCCGCGGCGATGAACACGGCGACCGGCATCAGCAGCACCACGAAGACGACCAGGACCAGCAGCATGAGGACCGGGTCCAGCTCCTCCGGCGTCGCGTCCGGGTTCCCGAAGGAGTCGATGCGGCCGACGATCCCGTCGCCGGCCCGGTCCGCGAGGCCCTCGGCGCCCGCGTAGTAGGCCAGCTCCTGCGAGCCGATCAGCCCCTGTTCGCCGATGGTGCCCACGATCTCATGGGGCAGCCGCTCGCGCAGCAGGGCACCGCTGTCCGAGTCGAGGAGTTCCCGCAGCGCGGGGGAGACGACCATCTCGCCCGGCGCGGGGAACTCCCGCAGGCCGGGCGGCAGCGGGGCCCTGTCGCCCTCGGGTTCCAGCAGCCGGCCGCGGACGTCCCGGCCGTCGAACTCCGTGTTGGTGTCCGCGGTCATCAGGGTGTCGTCGGCGCGCGGGATCTGCTCGCCGTACGTGTAGTTGAGGCGGGCCTCCTCCCGCCGGTGCCGCTCCGCCAGCGCACCGGGCAGGGCGGTGGTGAGCAGCAGCAGCGCCACGCCCAGCCCGACGCCGACCGCGGTCAGCAGGGCCCGGATCCAGCCCTCCCGCCCGCCGGCGAAGGCGAACCGCAGTCCCATGCCGAGGTCCCGTGCGGCAGCCCGGGCCCTCGACGCCGCTCCCGCGGCGGGGTTCCCCCGTCCGTCACTCATACGACGCGCTCCATGTCCCTGGACCTGCCGTCGCGCACGACGATCTCGCGGTCGGAGTACGCGGCCACCCGCGCCTCGTGCGTGACGAGGACGACGGCGGCGTTGGCGGTCCGGGCGGCGTCGGTGAGCAGTTCCATCACGCGTTCGCCGTTGAGGGAGTCCAGCGCGCCGGTCGGCTCGTCGGCGAACACCAGCCGCGGGTCGGTGACCAGCGCCCGCGCCACGGCGACCCGCTGCCCCTGGCCGCCGGACACCTCGCCGGGCCGCTTCCTGCGGACGTCGTCGACCTCGAGGCGTTCCATCCAGGTCAGGGCGGCCCGCTCGGCGTCCTTGCGGGGCGTGCCGTTCAGCCGCAGCGGCAGGGCGACGTTCTCCACGCAGGTCAGTTCCGGCACCAGCTGCCCGAACTGGAAGACGAAGCCGAAGGCGGAGCGCCGCAGCGCGCTGCGCTGGGCGTCGCTCATGGCGGTCAGTTCGCGCCCGTCGTAGGTGATCGACCCGGAGTCGGGCGTGACGATCCCGGCGAGGCAGTGCAGCAGCGTGGACTTGCCCGAGCCGGAGGGGCCCATCACGGCGACGACCTCGCCGGGGTGGATGGAGAAGTGGGCGCCGTCGAGCGCGGTCGTCGGACCGTACTCCTTGCGCAGGTCCCGGGCGACGAGCAGGGAACCGGGGGGTGGTGTGGTCATCGGGCCACCGCCTCACGGAGCTTGTCGAGGCGGGCCGCGGTCAGCTCCAGCCAGCGCAGGTCGGCCTCGAGGTGGAAGAGGGCGTGGTCGCAGATGAGCTGGTCGGCGAGGTCGCCCTTGCGCTTGCGGTCGGTGAGGATGCGCATGCTGCGCAGGTGTTCCGAGCGCTGGGTGTCGAGGACGTCGGCGGCGTCGCGGCTGGTGAGCAGCGCGAGGACGACCTTGGTGTAGAGGGTCGACTGCAGGTAGGGCTCGGGCTTCTCGGGTGTGGCGAGCCACCGTTCGACATCGGTGATGCCGGCTTCGGTGATCGCGTACCGCTTCCGCTCGGGGCCGCCGCCGGCCTCGATGCCGTCGACTTCGACGAGCCCGTTCTTCAGCAGGCGGGACATCGTCGAGTAGACCTGGCCGTAGTGCAGCGGCCGGTCGTGACCGAACTTCTCGTCGAAGGCCCGCTTGAGGTCGTAACCGTGGCGCGGGCCGGACTCCAGGAGCCCCAGGAGGGTGTGACCGATGGACATGGCGAGCACTCTACACACCGTGTATACGCCGTGTGTATACGCCGAGTGTGCAGTCCTTCCCGGAGGGTGTCGCCGACCTGGTGGGAGCCGGTTGTCACGGTTCTGTCACCGCGGCGGCGGCGCCCCCGGCCGGAGGCGCGGCGGCCGTGACCCGGGGTGTCCGCCGGGGTGGCGGGCCCGCTCAGTCCGGCGCCGGTCCCGGCTCCTGCGGACCCGGCTCCCCGCCCCGGGGCGGACGGCCCCGGCGAGGGATCGGCCGGACCTCGCCCGGCAGCCGGCCCGCCTCCGCCAGCGCGCGCCGCAGGAGGAACTCGATCTGGGCGTTGGCCGAACGGAACTCGTCGTTCGCCCACCGCGCCAGTGCCTCGTACACCAGCGGATCCAGCCGCAGCAGCACCTGCTTGCGCTGCTGCGGCCCGCGCCGCGGGGACGCTCCCCCGGGGGAGTCCGACGGGGTGGTCACTGGTAGAGCGTCCCGGTGTTGAGGACCGGCTGCGCCGACCGGTCGCCGCACAGCACCACCATCAGGTTGGACACCATGGCCGCCTTGCGCTCCGGGTCGAGCTCGACGATGTCCTGCTCGGCGATCCGGGCCAGCGCCGTCTCGACCATGCCCACGGCACCCTCGACGATCAGCTGCCGGGCCGCGACGACCGCGCCCGCCTGCTGGCGCTGGAGCATCGCCGAGGCGATCTCGGGGGCGTAGGCGAGGTGGGTGAAGCGGGACTCGATGATCTGCACCCCGGCCGCCTCCACGCGCGCGTGCAGTTCGACGGCCAGCTTCTCGGTGATCTCCTCGGCGTTGCCCCGCAGGGACAGGCCGCCCTCGTCGTGGGCGTCGTAGGGGTACTCGATGGCGATGTGCCGGACGGCCGCCTCGGTCTGGGTGGAGACGAACTCGACGTAGTCGTCCACCTCGAAGGTGGCCTGGGCGGTGTCCTCCACCCGCCACACCACGACGGCGGCGAGCTCGATCGGGTTGCCGTAGGCGTCGTTGACCTTCAGCACGGCGGTCTCGTGGTTGCGCACCCGGGTGGAGATCTTGGTGCGCGAGGTGAAGGGGTTCACCCAGCGCAGGCCGTCCTCGCGGATCGTGCCCCGGTACCGGCCGAAGAGCTGGACCACCCGGGCCTCGCCCGGCGCCACCATGTTCAGCCCGCACATCGCGAGGAACGAGGCGACGGCGATCAGGATGCCGCCGGTGATCAGCACCGCCTTGCCGCCGGTCCCGGTGACCGCCGTGGCGGAGATGATCAGGCCGGTGCCGAGCAGCAGCCCGGTCAGGCCGAGGGTCAGGGCGAGTCCGCCGCCGATGCTGTGCGCCGGTGTCTCGCGGACCCGGGGCGCGGGCATCTCGGGTGTGTCCGCGGTGAGCTGCACGTCGTGTGTGGACAAGGGGGTCCCCCGTTTCCTCGGACGCCGCGCGCACGTCGGTGCGGCTAGCGTCTGCCTATCCAAGTGATATCACTTTAACGCATCGCGGCAACCTTGCGCTCCCGCCGCACGTCGGTTCCGGTGGGACGGGTGCTGATTGTCACGTCCGTAACGACCGCATCGGCAGCCCTTTGTCACAGCACCCGGTGTTAGCTTTCTGAGCTGACCCGAGCGGCCGTACCCGTGTGGCTGCATGACACACATGAGCGAAGGCGAGCAGAGGGACACCCATGGGACGAGCGGATGAGCGACGCGCACGACAGCGCGGTGGGCGCCGGGCGGCACCCAGGGGCCGCCGCGCGCCGCGCGGGACCGGGCGCACCGGCATACGCCGCCTCTTCACCTGGAAGAAGCTGCTCGGCACGTTCTTCACCCTCTGCCTGCTCGGCATGGGCGCCTTCATCGTGCTGTACATGATGATCGACATCCCCGAGGGGAACGCCGACGCCAAGCGGCAGAGCAACGTCTACAAGTACAGCGACGGCTCGATGATGGCCCGCGACGGCGAGGTCAACCGCGAGGTCGTCGACCTCGCCCGGATCCCCAAGGCCGTCCAGCGGACCTTCGTCGCCGCCGAGAACAAGACCTTCTACCAGGACGCCGGCGTCGACATCAGGGGCACCACCCGCGGCCTGGTCAACACCCTGTCCGGCAAGGGCGCGCAGGGCGGCTCGACGATCACCCAGCAGTACGTCAAGAACTATTACCTCACCCAGGACCAGACCGTCTCGCGCAAGCTGAAGGAACTGGTCATCTCGCTGAAGCTGGACCGGGAGAAGTCCAAGGACTACATCCTCGCCGGCTACATCAACACCAGCTACTACGGCCGCAACGCCTACGGCATCCAGGCCGCCGCCCGTGCCTACTACCGGGTCGACGCCGAGGACCTCACCGTCGAGCAGGGCGCCTACCTCGCCGCCCTGCTCCAGGCGCCCAGCCAGTACGACTGGGCGGTCGCCTCGGAGACCGGCCGCAAGCTGGTCACCGACCGGTGGAACTACGTCCTGGACAACATGGTCGAGCAGGGCTGGCTCGACGCGGGTGAACGCTCCGGCATGAAGTTCCCGGTGCCCAAGGAGCCGCAGGGCGACCCCGGCATGGCCGGGCAGACCGGCTACCTGGTGCACGCCGCCAACTCCGCACTGAAGCAGCAGCTGGTCGCCGAGGGCACCGCGGAGGACGCCAAGCACGCCGACGCCCTGGTCGACGCGGGCGGCTGGACCATCACCCTCAACATCGACAAGAAGAAGCAGAAGGCGCTGGAGAAGGCCGTCAAGACCCAGCTCACCGACGAGCTGGACCCGAAGAAGCGCAAGGTCGACGCCGACATCCAGGCCGGGGCCGTCTCCGTGGACCCGAAGACCGGCGCGGTCGTCGCGATGTACGGCGGCCAGGACTATCTCAAGCACTACGTCAACAACGCCACCCGCGCCGACTACCAGCCCGCGTCCACCTTCAAGCCGGTCATCCTGGCCGCCGCCCTGGAGGAGGAGGCCGAGACGCAGGACGGCGAGCCGATCGGCGCGAACACGGTCTACGACGGCACCAGCGAGCGGCAGGTCGTCGACGGCGGCCGCAAGGTCGGCTTCGCCCCGGAGAACGAGGACGACGGCAACTACGGCGACATCACCGTCCAGACGGCGATGAACAAGTCCGTCAACTCCGTGTTCGCGCAGATGGGCGTCGACGTCGGCATGCCGAAGGTGATGGAGACCGCCGGCAAGCTGGGCATGGCCGTCGAGGACCTGGAGGCCGTGCCCGCCCAGACCCTGGGCTCCATGGGCGCGAGCCCGCTGCGGATGGCCGGCGTCTACGCCACCCTCGACAACCACGGCAAGAAGACCACCCCGACGATCGTGAAGTCGGCGGAGCACCGCAGCCGCACCGTCACGATGCCCGACGCCATCGGCGAGCAGGTCATCAGCCGCGAGGCCGCCGACACGGTCACCTCGGTCCTGACCGGCGTGGTCGACGACGGCACCGCACGGCGCGCGGTGCGCGACAACCCGCTGCGCAACGGGCAGCAGGTGGCCGGCAAGACCGGTACCTCCGACAACAACAAGTCGGCCTGGTTCGCGGGCTTCACCCCCGACCTGGTCACCACGGTCGGCCTGTTCGGCGAGGACGACAAGCCCCCGCACAAGCAGGTCGAGATGTACGGGGCGGGCGGCAACGACCGCGTCAACGGCGGCGGGTACCCGGCCCGGATCTGGGCCGCGTACACCTTCGGCGTCCTGAAGGAGACCAGCGAGTTCGACCTGCGGACCCGGCAGGGCGCGGCCGTGAAGCCGACCCGGTCGCCTTCGGCCGGCGAGTCGCCGTCGCAGTCGCCGAGCTCCGAACCGCCGAGCCGCGAACCCACCAGCGAGGCACCCACCACCGAGCCGCCGACCCAGGACCCGACGACCGAGCCGCCGACGCAGAACCCGACGACGAAGCTGCCGGACGGCACGACCACGCCCCCGCCGACGATCGGGCTCCCCGACGACCCGGGCGACGGCGACCGGGAACGGGACCGGGAACAGTAGCCGGGAGCAGTGACCGGCACGGACGACGACGAGGGGGCGCCCCGGTGTGCGAGCACCGGGACGCCCCCTCGTGGCGTACCGTCGCGGCCGGTCAGCCGGTGTGGTTCAGCTCGAACCACACCACCTTGCCGGTGCTCAGCCGGGTCGCGCCCCAGCGCCGCGCCATCCGGTTGACCAGGTACAGGCCGCGCCCGCCCTCGTCCGTGGCGCGCGCCTGCCGCAGCCGCGGCAGCTGCGGCACGTCGTCGCCGACCTCGCAGCGCAGCACGTCGGTCCGCAGCAGACGCAGCGTCACCGGCCGCGTGGCGTACCGCACCGCGTTCGTCACGACCTCGCTGACCAGCAGCTCCACCGAATCACTGAGCTCCTCCATGCCCCACCGGGACAGCGCGCGCCGCGCCAGCCGGCGGGCCCGGCCGGGGGCGGCGTCCTCCGGCTCCAGGAACCAGTACGCCACGTCGCTCGGCGCGATCCCGTCGAAGCGGGCGGCGAGCAGCGCGATGTCGTCGTCCCGGTCGCCGGGACCGAGCATGTCCAGCACCTCGTCGCACAGCGCCTCCAGGGGCGGCGGATGGTCCGGCCCGGTCAGCTGCGCGGTCGCGGCCAGCTTGTCGCGCAGCTGGTCGATGCCGGTCCACACGTCCCGCAGCCGGGACTCCACCAGGCCGTCGGTGTACAGCAGCAGCGTCGCCCCGGCCGGGGCGTCCAGCTCCACCGCCTCGAAGTCCACGCCGCCGACCCCGATCGGGGCGCCCGCGGGCACCCGCAGCACCTCCGCCCGGCCGCCCAGGTGCAGCAGGACGGGCGGCGGATGGCCGGCGTTGGCGATGGTGATCCGGTGCGAGACCGGGTCGTAGACCGCGTAGAGGCAGGTCGCCATGCGGTCCACGCCGAGCCGCTGCGCCTGCTCGTCGAGGTGGTGCAGGACCTCCTGCGGCGGCAGGTCGAGGCCCGCCAGGGTCTGCGCGGTGGTCCTCAGCTGGCCCATGATCGCGGCGGACGTCATGGAGTGGCCCATCACGTCACCGACGACCAGGGCGACCCGGCTGCCGGGCAGCGGGATCGCGTCGTACCAGTCGCCGCCGACCCGCGCCGTCTCCGCGGCCGGCAGATAGCGCGAGGCCAGCCGCACCCCGGTGCAGCGGGGCAGGTGCTCCGGCAGCATGGTGCGCTGCAACTCGTCCGCGATGTACGCCTCGCGGCCGTACAGCACCGCCTTGTCGATGCCGAGGGCGCTGTGCGTGGCGAGCTGGGCGGCGACCAGCAGGTCGTCCGCCTCGAACGGGATGCGTTCCGGGCCGCGCAGGAACAGCGCGGCGCCGATCACGCGCCGGCGCCCGCGCAGCGGCGCGAGGATCGCGCGCTGGCCGTCGGGCACGGCCGACTCGCCGTCCGGGCCGAGGAGTTCGGGCAGCGCG
>NZ_JAAGMD010000605.1 GCF_010548465.1 Streptomyces sp. SID14436
CAAGCCGTCGGCCCCGGGGCCGGGCCCCGGCGTCGGCTCCGGAGCGGGGCCGGCGTCCGGCGTGCTCCCGTTCATGCCCTTCCCGCCGGGCCGGCCGGCGGCGGGGTGCGGGGTGTTGTCGTTCGTTGCCGGAGGCATGCCTCTCCTCGGTCGTGCGTCACCCGCTCGGGTGCCGGAGTCGGCGGCGCGGCCCGTGCCGCAGGGGATGGGAGGGGACGGGCCGCGCCTGTCGGTGGGGCGGGGGAGTGGTCCCGGCCGCCCGGGGCGGGTCAGTACGCCCGGCCGCGCATCCGGCGCCACCACATCAGGGCCACGCCGATCAGCAGGATGCCGCCGGCGCCCGCACCCGCGGAGGCGGCGATCAGGGTGGTGTCGTCGGAACCCGCGGCGCCCGCCGGGCGCAGGGCGTCACCGAGCTGGTTGCGGACGTCGTTGCCGCTGTCCACGCCCTTCGCGAGCGGGCCGCGCGAGCCCTCCGTCGGGTTCGCCAGGTAGGGGAAGGTGTCGCCGAACTCCTTGTCGTTGGCGTCGACCGCGTCCCCCAGGTCGTTCTTCGCGCCGACGAGTTCGCCCTCGACGACCTGGAGCGAGGCGTCGATCACGTCGTCCGTCAGCCGCCGCCCGTTGGGGAAGCCCGCGTTGTCGCCGTCCAGGACGCCCAGCCGCTTCGGCTTCGCGGCGGGCTCGACCGACGTGTTGAGGCGCAGCATCTCCGACGGCGTCACGTGCGGCGGCCGGTTCAGCCCCTCCACGCCCTTGAGGAACACGTCGACGAGGTCGTCGCGCGGCTCGGCGGGGGCCTCGATCTTGTAGATCCCCTCGATCAGCTTCGGCAGTTCGGGTTCGGTGACGTTCTTCAGGAACTGCGCGTCGTCCCACGGCCCCGACGCGTTGAAGGTGTCCTTGTCCTTCAGGGGGTTGACGACCTCGTTGACCAGCGGGCTGCCCAGCCGGGACACCTGGACGAAGTCCCCGGCGGCGTTCTTGCGCTGGGTGGTCGACCAGACGCCGACGACGGGCTGGTCCGCCGACTCGGTGATCATGTCGGTGGGTACCTGGAGCGCCAGGGAGTTGACGTTGTAGCCCTTGAGGGTGTCGTTGCCGACCTCGGAGAGGTTCCCGCCGTACAGCAGGTCGAAGACGCGCAGGTCGAGGAAGAAGGGGTCGTCGGCCTGACCGGCGAACGTCGTCGCCCCGCCCGCCAGTTCGTGGACGGCCTCCTTGCGCAGGGCGTCGTAGTCCGGCATGGACGCCTTGCCGACGTTCGACGGCGCGACCGGCACGTCGTCGGCGATCTTCGTGCGGGACACGGGGTGCTGGTTCTTCAGCTTCAGCAGCTCGATGTCGTACGTCTGCGTGATGTTGAGATCCTGGTCGTCGAGGCTGGTGACCGGGCCGGTGTTGTAGAGGAACGACTTGTCGTTCTTCGTGTGGGTCGTGAACGTGTAGCGGAACAGCAGTTCGCCCTGCGCGTCCCCGTTGTTGTCGATGTGGATGTCGTACTGGGCGTCCTCGGCGAACGTGAAGAAGTTCGGCCCGCCGGCCGGTTCCTCGAACGGGATCCAGTTGGCGATGACCGTGGTGGTGTCCGGCTTGTCGGGGCTGACGAAGGCGTACAGGTCCGTGTTGTCGTACTGCGGGGTGCCCGAGATCAGCGGGGCCTCGCGGTGACTGGAGGCGCCGGCCGGCCGCGGTTGCAGGGTGGTCGCCCCGGCGGCGGCGAGCCCGCCGGCGGCCAGTGCGCCACAGATCAGGGTCGCGAGTCCCCTGCGTCCCGCGGCGGTGCTCGAGATAGGTGTCATGCCGTCCGTCCTCCGTGCCGACTTGCCTCTGACGCAACGGAATTCGGAGCGGTGGCGGGAGCGGATTGGTCGGGTTTCCACGAGACCTGCCCGGGCCGATGCCGTCCGGCCGGACCGGCCGTAGGATTTCTCGCCGCCCGACCCGCGTTTTCGGCCCGGTGATCCGTAGTTCCCATCCGGAGGCGCGCTCGCTGCGAACGCCTCGTGCGGCAGGGTGGCCCGGCGGGGCCCGGGAGAGGGGGGTGGCTGTTGGAGGCGGACGAGCTTCTGGTGCGCGTGGCGGGAGGCGACCAGAAGGCATTCGAGGACCTGTACGGGCTGGTGTCCGGGCCGGTGTTCGGACTGGTGCGGCGCGTGGTGCGCGACCCCGCCCAGTCCGAGGAGGTGGCCCAGGAGGTGCTGCTCGAACTGTGGCGGTCCGCCGCGCGGTTCGACCCCGCCCGGGGCAGCGCGCTGTCCTGGGTCCTCACCCTGGCCCACCGCCGCGCCGTCGACCGGGTGCGCAGCGCCCGCGCCGCGGGGGAACGCGAGGAGCGGGAGGCCCGGCGCGGCAACGGCCCCGCCTTCGACCAGGTCGCCGAGGAGGTGGAGGCCGGCCTCGAACGCGAGTGGGTGCGGCGCTGCCTGGACCGGCTGACCGCCCTCCAGCGGCAGTCGGTCACCCTCGCCTACTACGACGGCTACACCTACCGTGAGGTGGCGGAGCGGCTCTCGCTGCCACTGGGCACGGTCAAGACCCGTATGCGCGACGGTCTGACCCGGCTGCGCGACTGCCTGGGAGGCGCCGTATGAGCCTGTTCGACCGGCTGGGGCGCCGCGGCGACGTGCACTCGCTGGCCGCTCCCTACGCGCTCGACGCCCTGGAGCCCGCGGAACGGGTCCGCTTCGAACGGCACCTGCGCACCTGCGGGCGCTGCCGGGCCGAGGTGCGCGACCTCGCCGAGGACGCCGTCCGCCTCGCCTGGTCCACCGCCGCCCCGCCGCCGGCCGCCCTGCGCGA
>NZ_JAAGMD010000633.1 GCF_010548465.1 Streptomyces sp. SID14436
CGTCGGGTTTGAGGTCGCGCACGCCGGCCTCGGCGGCGTGCCGGGACGCGGTGCGGACCCGGGCACCGGCCTCGGCGGCGCCGCGGAGCAGCCCGCGGTGGTCGGCCTCGGCGAGGCCCTCCGGTGAGTCGAGCAGCGATTCGTCGAGCATGGGGGCGGCAGCCTCCGATCGGCGGGGCTTCGGTACGCGGGGGGCGCCGGTCGCTGATGCGCCGGGTGCGCCGTTACTCGGGTCGGCGGGCCTCGTCGACGAGCAGGACGGGGATGCCGTCGCGGACCGGGTACGCCAGACCGCAGTCCTGACCGGTGCAGATCAGCTCGGAGTCCCGCTCCTCGAGGGCGGAGTGGCAGGCCGGGCAGGCGAGGATCTCCAGGAGGCCGGCTTGGAGCGGCATGGGGACTTCCCTTCGGACGGGCGGTGCGCGCGGGCGCGGGTATGCGGATGTGCCTGGTCAGGGTACCGCCGGTGGCGCGGGCGCGGGCGACCGCGTGGACGGCTCCCCGCCCGGCCCCGGGCGGGGAGCGTGGGGCCGCTCAGCCGCGGATGAGGGCCAGGGCCTCGTCGCGGACGCGGGCCATGGTGGCGGCGTCGCGTGCCTCGGCGTTCAGGCGGAGGAGCGGTTCGGTGTTGGAGGGGCGGACGTTGAACCACCAGTCGGTGCCGGTGACGGTGAGTCCGTCGAGTTCGTCGAGGGTGACGCCGTCCCGGCCCTCGTAGGCGGCCCGGATCGCGGCGAGGCGGGCGCCCTGGTCGTCGACGGTGGAGTTGATCTCGCCGGAGCCGGCGTAGCGGTCGTACTGGGCGACCAGGGCGGACAGTGTGCCGTCCTGCTCGCCGAGCGCGGCGAGGACGTGCAGGGCGGCCAGCATGCCGGTGTCGGCGTTCCAGAAGTCGCGGAAGTAGTAGTGGGCCGAGTGCTCACCGCCGAAGATCGCGCCGGTCCGGGCCATCTCGGCCTTGATGAAGGAGTGGCCGACCCGGGTGCGGACGGGGGTGCCGCCGTGTTCGGCGACGACCTCGGGCACGGACCAGGACGTGATCAGGTTGTGGATGATCATGCCGCTGCCGCCGTTGCGGGCGAGTTCGCGGGCGGCGACGAGGGCGGTGACGGCGGACGGGGGGACGGGTTCGCCCCGCTCGTCGACGACGAAGCAGCGGTCGGCGTCGCCGTCGAAGGCGAGGCCGAGGTCGGCGTCCTCCTCGCGGACCCGCTTCTGGAGGTCGACGAGGTTGGCCGGGTCGAGGGGGTTGGCCTCGTGGTTGGGGAAGGTGCCGTCGAGTTCGAAGTACATCGGGACGAGGGTGAGCGGCAGTCCGGCGAGCACGGTGGGGACGGTGTGGCCGCCCATGCCGTTGCCGGCGTCGACGACGACCTTCAGGGGGCGGATGGAGGTCAGGTCGACGAGGGAGCGCAGGTGGGCCGCGTAGTCGTCCAGCGTGTCGCGGCTGCCGACGGTGCCGGGGACGGCCGCCGGTTCGGGCGCTCCGTCCGCGCTCCACCGCTCGACGAGGGCGCGGATCTCGGCGAGACCGGTGTCCTGGCCGACGGGGGCGGCTCCCGCGCGGCACAGCTTGATCCCGTTGTAGCGGGCCGGGTTGTGCGAGGCGGTGAACATGGCGCCCGGCAGGTCCAGCGCGCCCGAGGCGTAGTACAGCTGGTCCGTGGAGCACAGGCCGATCTCGGTCACGTCGGCGCCGAGGGCCGCCGCGCCGCGCGCGAAGGCCCGGGACAGGCCGGGGGACGAGGGCCGCATGTCGTGTCCGGTGACGAGGGCGCGCGCGCCGGTCACCCGGGCGAAGGCGGCGCCGAACAGCTCGGCCAGCGGCTCGTCCCACTGGTCGGGGACGACTCCGCGCACGTCGTACGCCTTCACGATCTGCGACAGGTCAGCAGCCACGGCCAGCCTTTCCGGAAGTCACTCGGGTCCGTTCGGACCCCCCACAAACTACCGGCAGGGTTCGAACACCGACCCAGGGTGTTCGGAAGTGGCAGGCTCCGGGACGAACGGTGCGCGGAGCGGCCCGTCAGTTGTCGGGCGAGCGCAGGACGCGCAGGTGGCCGCGGCGGGCGACCTCCATGGGGTCCGCGGCCCGCGCCCCGCCGCCCGCTCCCGCCGCCCGCTCCTGGGGGCGGGCGGCCTCGCGCACGGCGTTGGCCAGTGCCTCCAGGTCGTCGCCGCTGGGCTGGGCGGGGGCCGAGCCGTCGAGGAGCCGGACGACTTCCCAGCCCCGGGGCGCGGTGAGGCGCTCGGAGTGCTCGGCGCAGAGGTCGTAGCAGTGGGGTTCGGCGTAGGTGGCGAGGGGGCCGAGGACCGCGGTCGAGTCGGCGTAGACGTACGTCAGCGTCGCGACGGCGGGACGGCCGCAAGCGGTGCGCGAACAGCGACGTACAGGGCTCACGATGTTGGACGGTACCGCACTCTTGAGCGGGCCGCGACGACTCTCCACCAGGTCACTCCACCGTGTCGTGGCGTGAAACGCCCCACACGCCCCGCTGGTCCGGGCGGGCCGAGCTGCCTCGACGCGCTGGTGCGGGGCCCCGGACGATTCTGATTCCGGTCACCAGTTGGCACAAACTTCGTCAATTGTTGTGAGGGCAGCGGCCTGAAGGGGATACCGAATCGAGCCCAACCTTGGCTGAAATGGGCATCCGGTGACATGCCGTGCGGCGCGGCGCGAAGACCCGGGGGGCCGGGCGGCGGGGCCCCGTGACGACTACCCTGCACTGTGATGGACAACCCTGTGACGCCCCGTGCCGCCGGCCGCCCCGGGCCCCGCCGTCGTGATCGCCACGGACGGGGCATGCGCGGCCCGATCGCACCTCCCCAGGTGCCCCTCGCGGCCAGCCGGGCGGAGCTGTTCGCGGACCTGGTGCAGGACTCGGTCGAGCGCCTCGAACGGCGCTGGCCGCAGCTCGCCGACGTCGATTTCCTGGTGCTGGAGGTGCCCCGGCTGGACGGGAACGCCGCCGGCCGGACCGGGACCGGCTGGGGCGACGAGTCGGTGCCGCTGGGCGGGACCGTCGCGGCGCGGGACGGGCGTCCCGCGCGGGTGGTGGTCTACCGGCGGCCGGTGGAGATCCGCACCAAGGGCCGCGACGAGCGGGCCCTGCTCGTCCACGAGGTCGTGGTGGAGCAGGTCGCCGAGGTGCTCGGGCTCACCCCGGAGACCGTGGACCCCCGCTACGGGGAGGACTGACCGTCCGCCGCCCCGGGGGCCGTCGAGCACGGCCCCCGGCCTCCTCACTTCTGCAGGACCGACAGGTCCTCCCGGGCCCGCGGCACGCTCACCAGGCCCCGGTCGTCCGGCAGGGGCTGCACGGTGAAGGCCGGGACGCCGTCGTCGGTGGCGGTCAGGGTGCGGGACGCGTAGACGGGCGTGGCGCCCGGCTCCGGTTCCACGGTGAGCGCGTACGTGCCCTTCAGGCCGCCCGGCACCGGTGCCTCGATGTGCTGCGTGGTGCCGGACTTGATCGTGTACGTCTTGGCCGCCGGGGTGCCGCCCTCGCTGCCCGCCGACGCGGTCACCTTGACCTTGGCGGTGCCCTCGGGCGCGGTGACGGCCAGGACGGTGCCCTTGGCGGTGTTGCCGGCGGCCGTGGCGCGGGCGCCGACCGGGCGGGCGGCGGGGATGAACGCCGACTCCTGGGCGTCGCTCTTGCCGCGCAGCACGCGGACCGCCGCGACCACCGGCACGGAGCGGCCGGTCGGGGTCAGCACCAGGGAGCCGGGCTCGCCGCGGGTGACGTCGCCGAGGTCGACGGCGGTCGTCATCCCGGCCTTCACGTGCACGGTCTCGTGGCCGGCCGGGGTGATCGGGCCGGAGGGCGAGGCCAGCCGCACCTTCAGGTCGGCGTCGGTGCTGCCGGGGGTGAACAGGACCAGCCGGACGGCGGTGGCGTCCTTCGGGATGCCCGGCAGGACCAGGCTGCCGGAGGGGTCGGCCGAGGCGGCCAGCCAGTCGCCGCCCAGCTTGTCGTCCAGCGCCTGGACGGCCGCGCCGACCCGTCCGCTGCGGACGACGACGTGCACGGTCACGTCGGTCTGCTCCGTCTCGGTGAGCGTGGACAGCAGGACCGGCTCGGTGGAGTTCGGCTGCACCGTGATGCCGTCCCCGACGACCGTCTTCAGGGCGCCGTCCTTGCCGTACAGCTCGATGTCCACGACGGCGGCGGAGTCATCGGGGTTGGTCAGGTGGACGTAGTCGGTGCGGTCGCTGTCGGTGCTCGCGCCGGGGAACCAGAACTCGGTGTCTGGGGCGGTGCAGGAGACGCCCTGCAGGCCGCGGCCGGTGCCCGCGGCCACCTCGGTGGTCTGCTGGACGGTCCAGCCGGGGGCGAAGCGGCCCTCGGCGGTGCCGGTCAGGGCGGGGGCCTCGCCCCCACTGGCGTCGCCGGTGACCGGCTTGCCGGTCTCCTTGGGCTCCAGCACGGGCTTCCGGGCCTTCTCGCCGCCCGCCTTCGCCCCGTCCTTCTCCCCGTCCTTGCCCTCGTCGCCCTGCTCGACGCCGTCCTTCTCGCCGTCGTCGTTCTCGGCGCCGTCCTTCTCGCCGTCCTTCTTCCCGTCCTCGTCGCCCTTGCCGTCGTCCGCCGCCTTCCCGTCGACGGCGTGGAGCGCGGCCGCGCCCTTGCCGTCCGCGCCGTCCGTGGCGGGCGTGAAGGACGTGTACGTCGTCTCGGCGAGGTCCGAGGTGCTGGGCGCCGGGCAGACCAGGCTGGTGCGCTCCACCGGCAGGCGGGCGGCCGCTGCCCCCGCGGTGTCCTCCCCGGGCTCCGGCGCGGACAGCGCGGCGAAGCCGGTGACGGCGGCGAGCGCGGTCGCCACGGCGATCAGGGACAGGGTGGGGCGGTTCACTGCTGACTCCCGTCGGGACGCTGATGGCCCGTGCCGTGCGGGTGGTTCTGCTGCTGCGGGTCGTACGGCGTGCCGTAGTCCTGCGCGGACGCCGGGTCGTAGCCCTGCTGCCCGTACGACGACGGGTCGTACCCGGGCTGCTCCGGCGAGCCGCCGTAGGCGTACGGGTCGTACTGGCCCTGCTGGTAGGTGTCCTGCCGGTAGGCGCCCTGCTGGTACTGGCCCTGGCCGTAGGGGTCCTGCCGGTAGGCGTCCTGCGGGTACGGTCGCCCGTAGCCGTCCGTCGCCCACTGCTGGTGGCCGTCGCCGTCCGCGCCGCCGCCCTGGGCGCCGCCGGCGTACGCGGGGTCGGCGTACTCCCCGGACTGCCACTCGGCGTGGTCCGGCTGGGACGGCACGGTGACGGGCGGCTGCGGCGGCGGGGCGGGTGCCTCCCCGTCCGGGCCGGCGGGCGGACCGTCGTGGGCCGCCTCGGCCTCGGCCTGGGCCCGCAGGCGACGGGCGCGGCGGCCGTCCCCGGCCAGGTCCTCGGCCGTGACGGCGGTCTCCTCGGGCAGGTCGTCGTCGATGTCGCGGCGCCGGCCGGGCAGCGCCATGACGATCAGGACGACCGCCAGCAGGCCCTGTGCCCACAGCCAGGCGGTGTGGGTGAACGGCTCGTCGTAGGTGACGTCCAGCCGGCCGCCGGAGGCGGGCAGTTCGAAGCCCTGGGCCCAGCCGTCGACGGTGGTGCGGGTG
>NZ_JAAGMD010000661.1 GCF_010548465.1 Streptomyces sp. SID14436
CCGGCCGGGACCGCGTGCCCGAGGCCGGGCCCCGCAGGGCAAGGCCCGGTCCGCCGGGCCGGTCAGGTGTGGGCGCGGGCGGGACCGGCCAGGGCCGCGATCCGCTCCACCGCGAACACGTACCCCTGCACGCCGCAGCCGGCGATGACCCCGTCGGCGCGCAGCGAGACGTACGAGTGGTGCCGGAACGCCTCGCGCCGGTGGATGTTGGAGATGTGGACCTCCACCACCGGCAGGCCGTCGCAGGCGTTGAGGGCGTCCAGGATCGCGACCGAGGTGTGCGAGTAGGCGCCGGGGTTGATGACGATGCCGCAGTGGCTGAGCCGTGCCTCGTGGATCCAGTCCACCAGGGCGCCCTCGTGGTTGGACTGGCGCAGGTCCACCGTGCCGCCGTGCGCGGCCGCCGCCTCGGCGCACCGGGCCTCGACGTCGGCGAGCGTGTCGGCCCCGTAGATCTCCGGCTGGCGCTGTCCGAGCAGGTTCAGGTTGGGGCCGTTGAGAATCATGATCGGGGCGTTGGCCAGGGTGCGGGGCACGGTTCCTCCGGTCCGTTCGGCGTGCGGGCGGGCGGGCCCGCCGGGACCGCCGCTGGCACCCGGTCTATCACGGTGCGCGGCGGGCCCGCCGGGCCCTACGCTCACCCGATGATCGACGCCGTGTATCCGCCGAAACCCGTCCCGGGCGACCGTATCGCCGTGCTGTCGCCCTCCTCCGGCCTCGCCGGGGTGTTCCCGCTCCCGTTCGAGCTGGGCCTGCGGCGGCTGCGCGAGGAGTACGGGCTGGAGCCGGTGGAGTACCCGGCGACACGGGTCATGGGCTCGACGCCCCGGCAGCGTGCCGACGACCTGCATGCCGCGTTCGCCGACCCCGGCATCAAGGCGGTGATGGCGGCGATCGGCGGCGACGACCAGATCACGGTGCTGCCGCTGCTGGACCGGGAGCTGGTGCGGGCCCACCCGAAGCCGTTCTTCGGGATGAGCGACAACACCCATCTGCTCGCCTGGCTGCGCTCCTGCGGCATCGTCGGCTTCCACGGGGCGAGTGTGATGCCGGAACTGGGCCGGCCCGGCGCCCTGCACCCGCAGACGGCGGACTCCCTGCGGGCCGCCCTGTTCACGCCGGGCCCCTACGAGCTGCGCCCCGCCGACCGCTGGCGGGACGTCGACGTGGACTGGGCGGACCCGGCCGCCCTGGCCACCGAGCCGGAGACCCGGCCGGGCCGGTGGTGGACGTGGGCGAACGCGGACCGGGTGGTCGAGGGCCGCACCTGGGGCGGCAGCCTGGAGACGGTCGGCGACCTGCTCATGGCGGGCCGGGACGTCGCCGACGACCCGGCGGACCACGACGGCGGGGTCCTGTTCCTGGAGACGTCCGAGGAGATGCCGAGCGCCCGGACGGTCTTCCGCATCCTGCGGAACATGGGCGAGCGGGGCCTCCTCGGGCGCTTCCCGGCCTTGCTGTGGGGGCGGCCGAAGACCTGGTTCCTCGACCGCCCGCAGAGCCCCGAGGAGGGCGCGGCGTACGCGGCCGAGCAGCGGGAGGCCGTGCTGCGCGCCGTGCGGACGTACGCCCCCGGCACCGTGGTGGTCTTCGACGTGGACCTCGGGCACACGGATCCGCAGCTGGTGATCCCCTACGGGGGCACGGTGCGCGTCGACGGGCCCGCCCGGCGCATCACCGTCACCTACTGACGCCGCCCCGGAGCCCGGGCGTACGGGCGCTACGGGTTGATCGCCAGTTCCAGGTAGGCGGCGAACAGCACCAGGTGGACCCCGCCCTGCAGGGGTGTGGCCCGGCCCGGGACCACGGTCAGCGCGCTCACCACGACGGTCAGGGCGAGCAGCACCATGTGGGTGCTGCCGAGGCCGAGGACCAGGGGTCCGGAGAGCCACAGGGAGGCGAGGGCGACCGCCGGGATGGTCAGGCCGATGCTGGCCATGGCCGAGCCGAGGGCCAGGTTCATGCTGGTCTGGACGCGGTCGCGGCGCGCGGCGCGCACCGCGGCGATGGTCTCGGGCAGCAGCACCAGCAGGGCGATGATCACACCGACGACGGCGTGGTGCAGCCCGGCCCGGTCCACCCCGGACTCGATGGTCGGTGAGACCCCTTTGGCGAGGCCGACCACACCGACCAGGGCGAGGCCCAGCATGCCGAGGCTGATCAGGGCCGTGCGGTTGGAGGGTGCCTCGGCGTGCTCCTCGCCCGAGATGACCTCGCCCTGGCGGGTGAGGGGCAGGAAGTAGTCCCGGTGTCTCACCGTCTGGGTGGCCACGAACAGGCCGTAGAGGATCAAGGAGGATATGGCGGCGAAGGTGAGCTGCACGCTGGAGAACTCGGGGCCGGGCTGGCTCGTGGTGAACGTCGGCAGCACCAGGCTGAGGGTCGCCAGGGTGGCGACCGTGGCCAGGGCGGCTCCGGTGCCCTCCGAGTTGAAGACCGCCGTGCCGTGGCGCAGGGAACCCACCAGGAGGCTGAGCCCCATGATGCCGTTGCAGGTGATCATCACGGCGGCGAAGACGGTGTCCCGGGCCAGCGTGGCGCTCTTGTCGCCGCCGTCCAGCATGAGGGTGACGATCAGTGCGACCTCGATGACCGTGACGGCGACGGCCAGGACGAGTGAACCGAACGGTTCACCGACCCGGTGGGCGACGACCTCCGCGTGGTGCACCGCCGCCAGGACGGCACCCGCGAGGACGACGGTCGCCAGACCGACGACGAGGCCGGGGAGATCGCGTCCCCAGGTGAGGACCAGCAGCACGGCTGCCAGCGCCGGCACCAGGATCGTCCATCGCGCCGCGAGCGACCTGAGCCGAGCGATCATGCGGCGATCGTCGCAGACGTGGGGATCTGCCGCATTCCGGTCACCGGCGCTCGGAGCACCCGTCCGTCTCGCCGTCCTGATCGCCTCGGGGTCGTCATGAGTGCGCATGGCCTCCTTGTGTGAGTCGGGTGGGTCCGGGGCGCCGGAACGCGGCGCGGGATGGTGCGGTGGGGCCCGCCGGTGTGCGGCCGGGGCGGAGCACGGGGCGGCACCGGGAGCGGTGGCGGCGCGGTGCGCCCCCCCCGCTCCCGGTGCGGTCCCGGTCCGGGTCACACGTCGATGCTGTCCTTGTCGTCGCCCGCGCTCTGCGCGGCCGCGGCCTCCGCCTGCTTGCGGGAGGCCCGCAGGCTGGTGATCGTGGTGACCACCAGGACGGAGCAGATGACGCCCAGCGAGACGGGGATGCCGATCTCCGGCACGTGTACCCCGGACTCGTGCAGGGCGTGCAGCACCAGCTTCACGCCGATGAAGCCGAGGATGATCGACAGGCCGTAGGAGAGGTGGACCAGCTTCCTCAGCAGGCCGCCGATCAGGAAGTACAGCTGCCGGAGCCCCATGAGGGCGAACGCGTTCGCCGTGAACACGATGTACGGGTCCTGGGTCAGACCGAAGATCGCGGGGATCGAGTCGAGGGCGAAGAGCACGTCGGTGGTGCCGATGGCGAGCATCACGACCAGCATCGGGGTCATGATCCGCTTGCCGTTCTGCTCGATCCACAGCTTCGTGCCGTGGTAGCGGTCGGCGACGCCGAAGCGCCGTTCGGCCGCCTTGAGCAGCTTGTTCTCCTCGAACTCCTCGTCCTCCTCGTCGGCCCGGGCCTCCTGGATGAGCTTCCAGGCGGTCCAGATGAGGAAGGCACCGAAGATGTAGAAGACCCAGGAGAAGCTGGCCAGGATCGCCGCACCGGCGGCGATGAAGATCGCCCGCAGCACCAGAGCGATGAGGACGCCGATGAGGAGCACCCGCTGCTGGTACTGCGAGGGCACCGCGAACTTCGCCATGATCAGGACGAAGACGAAGAGGTTGTCGACGCTCAGCGACTTCTCGGTGATGAAGCCGGCGAAGAACTCGCCGGCGGGCTGTCCACCGCCGAAGATCAGCAGGCCGATGCCGAACAGCACGGCCAGGACGATCCAGACGATGGTCCAGATCCCGGCTTCCTTGATGGACACGTCGTGCGGTTTGCGGCCGATGAAGAAGTCGACCGAGATCAGGGCTGCCAGACCCAGGATCGTCAGGACCCACAGGGTCAGGGAAACATCCACTGCGCCTCCGGCAGATACGTCAGGACAGGTGTCAGCGTCGTCGCTGCCGGAGGTCTCTTCCACCCGAGACTCCGGCGCTTCTCACAGCGCCCGTGGAGCTCTCGGGCCGACGCCCCGGGATCTGGCCTGATCCGTATTGACGGGGTCACCGCACAGACGGGGAGTACTCCCCTCCGTCCGTAGAACTGTACCGGCATCACCAAGGTTTGGTAAAGAGAACGGTAAAAGAAATTCCAAGTCGCAGGTGAAGGGCGGTGTGTCGGTCCTGGCGGGGCCCGGGGAACCTCACCGGTTCCAGGCGCGCCGGGCCTGTGTCACCTGGGTGAGCACCTGCTGGAGCACCTGGCTGCCGGGCGGCACGAGCGGCGGCTCGTAGGTCCAGGCGTGGCCGACCCACGGGTCGGCGAGGTGGTCGTCGGCCACCGGCGTCAGCCGCAGCAGCCCCCGCCACAGCGGGTCGAGCAGCGGCCCGTACGCGGCGGCGTCCTCCCGGTCGGCCACCAGCATCAGGTGGACGCCGACGGCGGGGCCCTCGTCGGCGAGGTACCGCAGCTGGTTGACGGCCCGGTCGTCGAAGCCGTGCGGGAAGTCGTTGACGACCAGCAGCTGCTGGGAGGTGTCGAAGCCCGGCGGCAGCGAGTCCGCGGCGCCCGCGCGCAGCGCCATCTGCACCAGGTCGACCCGCTCGATGAGCCGGCCCAGCGTGTCCGTCACGCCCGCGGCGCCCTGGGCCGGCGGGGCCGCCAGCACGCCGGTCCCGGTGAGCGGGGCCAGTGCCTGCGTCCCGGATCCGGCCGGGTCGACGACGTGCACCGTGAACTCGCCCGCCGGGTACACGGCGAGCAGCCGGGCGGCGTGCGCCACCGCCGTCTCCACGGCGAGGCGGCGCAGGTCGTGGGCGTCGGTGAAGGAGCCGTCGAGCCCCTCGGTGCGCCCGCTGTCGATCCACAGGCCGCGTTCCAGGGGCAGCCGGAGCAGCATCGGGATGCGGACCCGGCCGGCCTCCGGGAGGTGGAGGTCGCCCAGCCGCAGGGCCATCGGGATCTCCATCGGGACCCGGTAGGCGTGCCAGACGGGGTTGTCCCAGCGCGCGAACGGCGGGGGCAGCGCGGGTTCGACGACCTCGGCCTCGGCGGCCAGCTGGGCGAGGTCCCGGTCGAGGACGTCGCGGGCCTGCTCGACCAGCTCGTCCCGGCGGGCGCGGGCGGCCTCGCGCGCGGCGTCGGCCTGGCCGCCGATCCGGCTGCGCGGGTCGGACAGGACCTGCTCCAGCTCCTTGTCCATGCGCGACTCGGCGAAGTCGACCGCGCTGCGGTAGGCGGCGGTGGTGCGGGCCAGGTCCTCGAACATGCCCCAGACCTGGTTGTAGAGCCGCTCGTCCATGGACCAGCCGGTCGCGTCGCCCGCCACGGGCTGCGCGGGCTCCCCGGGCCGGGAGGGCGGGGCGGCGGGCGGTGGCGGGGGCGGGGCGGCGCTCTG
>NZ_JAAGMD010000681.1 GCF_010548465.1 Streptomyces sp. SID14436
GGCGCCGCGTCACCGCGGGCCGGGCGCGGCGCCCGCCGTGCGGGCCGACCCCGTGGTGGCGAAGCGCTGACGGTAGGCGCCGGGGGTGGTGCCGAGGTGGCGGCTGAAGACGCGGCGGAGCGTCTCGTCGCTGCCGAAGCCGCTGTGCCGGGCCGCCGAGGTGACGCTGTGGCCGTCCAGGAGCAGCTGCTGGGCCCGCCCGAGGCGCACCCGCTCGACCCAGCGGGCGGGCGTGGTGCCCAGCTCGGTGTGGAACAGCCGGGTCAGATGCCGGGGGCTGACGGCCGCCGCGCGGGCCATGGACGCCAGGTCGTGGCCGGCCGCCGGGTCGGCCAGCACCGCCTCGATCAGGGGCCGCAGCAGGGCGTTCCCGGTGGGCGGGGCGGTGGCGGTGGTGAACTGCGACTGGCCGCCCGGGCGCTGCAGGAAGACGACCAGCTCGCGTGCGATATGGCGGGCCGCGTCCGCGCCGTGGTCGTCCTCGACGAGGGCCAGGCTCAGGTCGATGCCCGCGCTGATGCCGGCGGAGGTGATGAAGCGCCCGTCCCGGACGTGGATCGCGTCCGGTTCGACACGCACCCGCGGGTGGCGCCGGGCGAGGGTCCCGGCGTGCCGCCAGTGCGTGGTGGCCCGGCGGCCGTCGAGCAGCCCGAGGTCCGCCAGCACGAAGGCGCCGGTGCACACCGAGGCGACCCGCCCGGCGGGCGCGGCCAGGGCACAGGCCGTCGCCAGCAGCTCCTCCTCGGCCGGCCGCTCGGCCAGGCGGTCGCCGCCGGCCACGAGCAGCGTGTCGACCGGACCGGCCTCGGCCGCCGTCACCGTGCCGCTCAGCGGCATCCCCGTCGACGTCCTGACCCCGCCGCCGCGCGCGGACACCAGGACCAGGTCGTAGCGGTGGCCGAGCCGGCCCGCCTGGTGCAGGACCTCGGCGGGGCCGCTGACGTCCAGCAGGGTCACCCCGTCGAACACCACGAAACCCACCCGGTGCGTCATGCGCGGGTCACCCCGATGCCGCTCGCCGGACCGCCCGGGCGGGCGGTGCCCCGGCCCCGCGATGTCCGGATCCGAGGACTGTCTGGCAGGAAGGACATGGCGCCATCGTACGGGGCACACGACCCTGGAGGAGGGGCCGAGACGAGGAAGTGGAGAGACGACATGAGTGAGACCGTCGCGGGCGTGCGGATCCCGGACAGCGCGCTGGCCCGGGAGGCGACCGAGCTGGTGCGTGAGGCCGCCTCACCCCTGCTGTTCGACCACTCCCGGCGGGTGTTCCTCTGGGGAGCGCTGCGCGGGCGCGAGCAGGGCCTGAGCTTCGATGCGGAGCTGCTCTACGTCGGGGCGATGTTCCACGACCTCGGCCTGACCGAGCGGTTCCGCCGCACCGACCAGCGGTTCGAGATCGACGGCGCCGACGAGGCGCGGCGCTTCCTGCACGCCCACGGTGTCACCGGCGAGGCGGCCGACCGGGTCTGGACGGCCATCGCCCTGCACACCACCCCGGAGATCCCGCTGCACATGGCCCCCGAGATCGCCCTGGTCACCCGGGGAGTGGAGCTGGACGTGCTGGGGATCGGCTACCCGGCCGTCTCCGACGAGGAGCGGGCCGCCGTGGTCGCCGCGCACCCCCGCCCGGACTTCAAGAACCGGATCCTGGCCACCTTCACGGAGGGCATCAAGGACCGCCCCGACACCACCTTCGGCAACGTCAAGGCGGACGTGCTCGCCCACTTCGTCCCGGGGTTCGTCCGCGGGGACTTCGTCGAGGTCATCAAGAACTCCGCCTGGCCCGAGTAGCCCCCGGGGCAGGCCCGGCGGCCGCGTCGGGCGGTGCCGCGAAGCACCGGACGGTCACCGTGAGCCGGGGACCCCACTCCTGCTCGACCGTGCCCAGCGGCCGCCAGCCCAGCCGCTCGTAGAGGGCCACCGCCGCGGTGTCGGACGCCAGCACGTCGAGCACCGGATGCAGCCCGCGGCGGCGGGCCTCGGCCACCGCCTGCGCCATGAGCAGCGCGCCGATGCCCCGGCCGCGGGCCCGCGGGTCCACGAACAGCCGGCCGACCACGGCGGCCGCGCCGGCGTCGGCACCCGTAGTACGGGCACTCCACAGCCCGGGGGCCGCGTCCCCCGCTCCGCTGCGGGACAGGGCGACGTGGCCGGACACCCGGCCGTCGCTCTCGGCCACCCAGGCCGAGACGAGCGCCCCGCCGGTGAGCCACGCCCGGGGCGACGGCGGCCAGTTCACCGGGTAGCCGTCGCTCCGGTGCACCGCCCCGAGCACCCGCACGCACGCGCCCAGGTCCGGCGGGGTCCGCCGGCGGACGACGGGAGGGGTACCGGCACCGGAAGCGCTTCCCCTCTGCATGGCGGCATGGAAGCATCCACGCGGCCCCCGTGGCCACGGACTTTCCCCGCCGTCCGCCGTGCCGGAGCCGTCAGGCGGCCTCGTGGATGACCAGCTTGAACTCGGCCAGCACGATGTCGCGCGCCACCCCGGCGTCGTGGGTGGCGCGCAGCGCCAGGGGCACGGCCGGATCGACGAAGATGCCCCACTGCTTGGTCCAGCACTGCATGCCGGGGCTCGGCGGCCGGTGTTCCGTCGCCGTGGTGTCGTTGGGCGAGGGCGTGAGCCCCAAGGGGTCGCGGACGAACTGGTCCCGCAGTTCGTCGTAGCTGCCGGCCTCCCACTGGATCATCGCGTACAGCGTGCCCCAGCCCGCGGTGCTGGGCCATATGAGCCCCGACCGGTCGTCGGTGTCCCAGCTGGTGACCACGTAGCCGTCCGGCTGGTTGACCTGGTGCATGGTGAACCGGTCGCTGGACTCCGCGGAGCCGAACGGGAACCGGACGACGGTGTACGGGCTGTTGGCGGGTATCGACTGCGGCGTGGCCCGCTTGAGCGAACACACCTGCACTCCGGATGCTGCGGTTGCGTCGATGGACATGCTCCAGGCATGCCCAGCACGAACCGATTCGATGTCAACTCGGCTGGTTTGAGGGGAAATCCGCGCGGCTCGTGTCCACCGCCGCGCGGCTTGGTGCCGCGCCTGCGGAGCGGGGGCGGCCCGCGCGTCACCCGGCCCCGTGCGGCACGATGGAGTCGGCGACGGTGGTCCGCACGGAGGAGGCGACGGTGCTCGGCAGGGGGACGCGGTGGTTCGCGGGCGGCGTGATCCTCGCCTGTGCCGTGCTGGCCGGTCCCAGTGCCCCGGGCGGCAGTCTCTTCGCGGGCCACCCGTCGGCCCCGGACGGCCGTGAGACCGTCCCGAACCGGGTCATGACGTGGAACCTGTGCAATCCCTGCGACACGGCCAACGTCGACCGGGCGGCGGAGATCGCCCGGTACGCGCCCCAGGTCGTCGGCCTGCAGGAGGCCTGCGTACGCGACGTCGAGGCCGTCCGGGACCACCTGGAGCGGCTGCACGGCCTGGACTACCACGTCGAGTACGGGCCGGTGCTCCGCAACTGGAGCCGCTGCGGGGGAGTGCCCTGGCGCCCGGGGCAGTTCGGGCAGGCCGTTCTCTCGGCGGCGCCGATGACGGACCCCGTCACGGTGGAGTACCCGGACGGCGGTTCGGAGGACCGCGGTTACACGGCCGTCACCACCACGGTGGGCGGCCGGACCGTCCGTGTCTTCAACACCCATCTCGCCGAGCGCCGTCAGGAGGAGGTCCGGGCGGAACAGGCCCGCGTGCTCGCCGCCGCCGTCGCGCGGCACGACCGTGCGATCGTCCTCGGCGACCTCAACGCCGTGCCCGACGCGCCCGAACTGGCCGGGATCCGGGAACTGGCCGAGGACGTGGACCCGCACTGCGGCCCCCTGCCCGCCGGCACCTGCGAGCCGACCACCGACTGGCACAGCAAGTTCGACTACGTCCTCCTGCGGGGTCTGGCCCCGCTGCGGCACCGGGTCCAGGCGTCCGCGTACTCCGACCACCACCTGCTGTACGCGGACGTCGAGCCGGCCTGAGACCAGCCCCCGCCGTCCCGGGCGCCGTCAGCGGGCGGCCGTGACCGCGGCCTCGATGTCCGCGAGGTGGGCGCCGAGGATCTCCTCGAACGCCGCGGCGCGGTCCGCGCCGAGGGGACGCACCTCGCGGGCGAAGTGGGCCAGCGCCGGGAAGCGTTCGGGGTCCGCGCCGAGCACCGCGACACGGAACAGCTCCATGCCCTGCTCGTGCTCCTCGGCGCCGACGCTGCCGACCGCGGCCTCGGAAGCGATCAGCGAGACGATGAGGACCGCGAGCCGGTGATACCGCACCGGGATCTCCTCCTCGGGCAGTCCCGACGCGCGCAGCGCCTGCAGCACCTCTTCCATGACGAGCCGGGAACCGGTCCCGCCCGAGGCGTACCGTGCCCAGACCGCCGCCAGCTGGGGCTGCCGGCCGAAGGTCTCGCGCACCCGCAGGGCCAGCGAGGTCAGGCGCTGCTTCCAGTCGCCCTCGGGACGGTGGTCGTCCATGGCGCCGAGCAGGATCCGGTCGGCGACCGCGCGCAGCAGTTCCGTCTTGCTGCGGAAGTGCCGGTAGAGGCTGGAGGAGTCGGTGCCGAGCACCGCGGCCAGCTTGCGCACGCTGAACGACTCCGCGTCGCTCTCCGCGCGCAGCAGATCCGCCGCCGCGTCCAGGATCTCCTCGCTCGACCAGCGCCTTCTGGCTGCCATGCCACTCCCTTCGCCGACCTCATCCTAAGCCATGCGCTTGGTGTTGCACGCACCGCGTGCATAATGGAGTGCATGGCGGCCGCACCGGCTGCGGCAGGCGGACGGCGCACGCCGTTCCCCGTCCCGTCCCCGGGCCGGAGGCGCCCGCCCGAGTCCGCCCCGGACGTACGAAAGGACCAGCACATGACGAACCGACTGGACCCCGCGGCCCTGGACACCGCCCTGGAAGCCGTGCACCGGGCCGGGATACCGGGCCTGTTCGCAGAGGTGCGCGACGGCGACCAGGTGTGGCGCGGCGCCGCGGGAGTCGCCGACCTCGACACCGGCCGCCCGGTCACCCCGGATCTGCGGCACCGTGTCGGCAGTGTCACCAAGACCTTCACCGCCGCCGCGGTCCTGCGGCAGGCCGAGGCCGGCCGGATCGACCTCGACGCACCCGTCGGGCAGTACCTGCCGCACCTGGTGCCGGGGCCGCGCGGCGAGACGATCACCGTCCGGATGCTGCTGAACCACACCAGCTCGCTCGCGGAGTACCTGCCGTACGCCTATCCGTCGCTCAAGGCGTTCCCCGCGCTCGCCGAGACCGGGCCCGAGAGCCTGGAGGAGCACCGTCTGACACGGTTCGCGGCGGCCGAGCTGATCGGGATGGGGGTCGACGCGCCCGCCGTCGGCTCCCCGGGAGGCACCCCGGGGCTGTACTCCAACACCAACTACCTGCTCCTGGGCCGGTTGCTGGAGGAGGTCACCGGCAGCACCGCCGAGCAGTGCATCACCCGTGACGTCATCGAACCCGCCGGGCTCCGGCACACCGGGTTCCCCACCGGGCCGTCCGTCGACGGGCCGCACTCACGGATGTACGAGGAGTGGTTCGGCATGATCGACCCGCCGCGCGACCACAGCGTCCACGACATGTCGTGGGTGGGCCCCGCGGCCTCCCTGATATCGACCGTCCCGGACCTCAACCGCTTCTACCGCCTGCTGCTGGCCGGCGAGATCGTGGGCACCGACTCGCTGACGGAGATGCGGCGTACCGTCCCGGTCGTGTCCCAGGAGGGCCGGACGATCGACTACGGCCTCGGCCTGCACCCCACGGCGACCCCCGGCCAGGACACCTTCTGGGGCCACGGCGGCACGGTCTGGGGCGCCGGGACCCTGTCCATGACCCGCGCCGACGGTCAGCGGCAGATGTCCGTGGCGGTGAACCTGCAGCGGTGGAACCGGCTCGACTCCGCCGGCCGGCCGCGGCCCCACCCCATCGACGAGGCGCTCGCCGCCTTCCACCACCTGGCGATGTACGGCTGACCGCCACGGGCCCGGCCCGGGAGCAGGACCCGGACCGGGACACCAGTCACGGCAGGGCGTCCGGTTCCCGGCCGCCCTGGTCCAGCCGGAAGGGCGGGTAGACGTCGGTGAGGAGAGCCGCGTAGGCCGCCACGCGCAGCACCCAGCGGTTCAGCCCCAGCAGCAGGTCGAACAGGCCGCGCGGATATTGGCCGGTGAAGGCCAGGGCGATCCCCACGAACAGGGTGAGCAGACCGATCAGGCCGCCCGAGAACCAGGCCATCCGGGCGCCGCCGAGGAAGAAGCCCAGGACCAGGTAGTGCGGTACGGCCAGCAGCCACCACTTCACCAGGACGAGACCGCGGGACAGCTCCTGCGGATAGGCGATGTCCCAGTGCGCCGGGTAGTCGGGGACGTCGGCGAGGGTGAACGGGGGATAGCGGTCGGTGCCCAGCGCCCCGTAGGCGTAATACGCCACGCGCCAGTTCCAGCGGAGCACGCCGGTGTGCTGAAGTCGAACAGCGGACGCGGGTAGCGGCCGGTGAAGAGGATCGCGAAGAAGGCGACGACGCCCACCCCGACGAACGCCACCCACAGGAACAGCAGCACGACGTAGTGGGGGAGGGCCAGGAGCCACTTGACCAGCCACAGCCAGCGGGACAGCGGGGTGTCCGGCTCGGCGGTCAGCCGGGCGGGATGGCCCGGCGGCGTGGTCGCGCCGGGCGGCGGCCCGGGGCGGGGGACTTCGTGCGCGCCCATGGTGACCGGTCCCTTCGGGGAGTCCGGCGGCGAGCACCAGCCGCGGCCCGTGGTCGCCGTTGTCCTCCTTCCAGCGTGGTGGAATCCCTCGCGGCCCGCACGGGCTGGAAGCGCCGCGCACCCGGCCGGGCGGGCCGCCCGCCGATCTGCGGACCGGCCGCGGAGCCCTCAGTGTGGAAGGCAGGAGCGGGCGTCCGTCCCGCGGTGAGGGAGCACGCCATGGCGAAGGGCCGCAGTGGGGGCAGGAAGCTCAAGAAGGGCGACGAGGTCGCCTGGAGCAGTCACGGCAGTGAGGCGGAGGGGAAGGTCGAGAAGGAGATCACCGAGCGCACGGAGGCCGCCGGGCGGACGGTGGACGCCTCCCCGGACGATCCCCAGTACCAGGTGCGCAGCGAGAAGTCGGGCCGGTCCGCGGTGCACAAGCCGTCCGCGCTGCGGAAGAAGTGACGGCCATGGACGAGGCCGGGCGGAAGGAGACCTGGGAGGAGTTCGGCGAGCTGGTCAACATGAAGCCCGCCGAACTGGAGAAGTGGCTGGCCACGGACGAGTCCCGGGACGCCGGGGAGCACAAGGACGGCGGTGAGTCCACCGGCCACGCCTCCGGCCGCCGCATCGTCGAGATCCTCCGCGCCGGGAAGGGCGACCTCTCCGACGACGACTACCGGCACATGCGCAAGGTCGTCGGCTATGTCCGGCGGCACCTCGCCCAGCGGCCCCAGGGGGACGTGCGCGAGAGCCGCTGGAGGTACTCGCTGATGAACTGGGGACACGACCCGCTGGCCTGACCGGGTCGTGGCCCCGGTCGGCCCGCCCGGACCTACGGGGACCCGGGTCCGCGCACCGGGAGTCCCGCGTGACGGCGCCCGGCGCGCCACCGGGCGGCGGCGACCACGGCGAGCACGCCCAGACCGCCGGCCAGACCGCCGGCGGC
>NZ_JAAGMD010000707.1 GCF_010548465.1 Streptomyces sp. SID14436
GGTGACGCGGCCGGTGACCGGGCCGTGCCGCGCGCGGCCGGCGGCGGCAGCGGCAGGGGCGGGGAACGGCGGGCCGGGGTGCGGAGCGGAGGGTACGGTTCACCCGAACGCGCGGACGAGGCATCATGTGGGCCGTGCCCCATCCGACAACGCTCCGGCGTGCGCCCGTGCAGCGGCGCAGCGCCGAACGGCTGACCCGCATCCTCGACGCCTGCGCCGAACTCCTCGACGAGGTCGGCTACGACGACCTGAGCACCCGGGCCGTCGCGGAGCGCGCCGGGGTGCCGATCGGCTCCGTGTACCGTTTCTTCGGCAACAAGCGCCAGATGGCCGACGCGCTGGCGCACCGCAACCTCGAACGCTTCACGGACCGGATCGCCGAACGCCTGCGGGGCACCGGCGACCGGGGCTGGCGCTACGCCATGGACGCCGTGATCGGCGAGTACCTGCACATGAAGCGGAACGCGCCCGGCTTCTCCCTCGTCGACTTCGGCAACCAGATACCGGTCGGCGGCCACCGCACCGAGCCCAACCTGCGGGTCGCCGACCGCCTGACGGACCTGCTCTCCGGTTACCTCGGGCGCACGCCCGACGAGGACCTGCGCCGCACCTTCCTGGTCGCCGTCGAGACCGCCGACTCCCTGATCCACCTGGCCTTCCGGGTCGCGCCCGACGGCGATGCGAAGGTCATCGAGGAGCTGCGGGAGATGCTGCGCGCGTACCTGGCCCGCGTCCTGGACCGGCCCGCTCCGACGGAAGACGGGCGGTAGGGACGGCTGGTCCGTGCCCTTCCGGGCACCGCTCACCCCGTCGGCCCGGGGGCGTTCGTGTGCCGGGGGCGGCCCCGGGCGCGCCCGCCTCGCCGGCTCGGGGTCACGCGTGTGCGGAGGAAGCAGCCTCGCCTCGCCCTGGCGCCGAGGTGCCCGCGCCCCGCGCGCCCCCCGCCGCTTCGGGGTCGCCCTCGGGGCGCGGGTGCCGCCCCGGCCGGTCCACCTCGCTTTCCCCATCCCCTCCCCGCCATGCATACCGGTCGGTATGCTCAGGTGCGTCCGTGCGGTGCCCGGTCCCGTCCCGTGTGCCGCCGTCGCCCTACCCGGGAGGTCCCGTGTCCCGCACCGCCCTGCGTATCTGCCCCCTGTGCGAGGCCACCTGCGGCCTGACCCTGACCATCGACGACGGCGGCCGGGTCACCCGGGCCCGCGGCGACCGCGACGACGTGTTCAGCAAGGGGTTCATCTGCCCCAAGGGCGCCGCCTTCCCGGCCCTCGACTCCGACCCCGACCGGCTGCGCGCCCCGCTCGTCCGGGCCGACGGCGTCCTGCGCGAGGCGACCTGGGAGGAGGCGTTCGACGCCGTCGCCGCCGGCCTGCGGCCCGTGGTGGACCGGTACGGACCGCACGCCGTCGGGCTGGTCCTGGGCAACCCCAACGTGCACACCATGGCCGGCGCCCTCTATCCGCCCGTCCTCCTCGCCGGGCTCGGCACCCGGAGCCTGTTCACCGCCTCCACGCTCGACCAGATGCCCAAGCACGTCTCCAGCGGCCTGCTCTTCGGCGACGCCAACGCGATCCCCGTGCCCGACCTCGACCGCACCGACCACCTGCTGCTGATCGGCGCCAACCCCCTGGAGTCCAACGGGAGTCTGTGCACCGCCCCCGACTTCCCCGGCCGCCTCAAGGCGCTCCGGGCGCGCGGCGGCACCCTCACGGTCGTCGACCCGCGCCGGACCCGCACCGCCCGCCTCGCCGACCGGCACCTCGCCGTCCGGCCCGGCACGGACGCGCTGCTGCTCGCCGCGATGGTGACCGTCCTCTTCGAGGAGGACCTGACCGACCTCGGCGGTCTCGCCCCGCACGTCCAGGGGGGGGACGACGTCGCCCGGGCCCTGCGGGACTTCACGCCCGAGGCGGTCGCGCCGGCCTGCGACGTCGACGCGGACACCGTCCGCGCCCTCGCCCGGGAGCTCGCCGCCGCCCCCACCGCCGCCGTCTACGCCCGCATCGGCAGCTGCACCGTCCCGCACGGCACCCTGGCCAGCTGGCTCGTCGACGTGCTCAACACCCTCACCGGCAACCTCGACCGGCCCGGCGGTGCCCTGTTCCCGCAGGCCGCCACCGACCGGACCCCGCGCCCATCCGGCCCCGGCCGCGGCTTCGCCCTCGGCCGGTGGCACTCCCGGGTCAGCCGCCATCCCGAGGCCAAGGGCGAACTGCCCCTGTCCGCCCTCGCCGAGGAGATCGACACCCCGACCGACGAGGGCACGCCCGTGCGCGCCCTGATCGCCGTGGCGGCCAACCCCGTACTGTCCGCACCCGACGGCGACCGGCTCGACAAGGCCCTGGACTCCCTCGACTTCATGGTCGCCGTCGACCCGTACCTCAACGAGACCTCGCGCCACGCGGACGTCGTCCTGCCCCCGCCGCCGCCCGCGCAGAGCCCGCACCACGACTTCGCCTTCAACACCCTCGCGGTGCGCAACCAGGTCCGCTACACCCGCCCCGCCGTCCCGCTCGAACCGGGCCGCATGGCGGAGACCGAGATCATGGCCCGGCTGATCCTCGCCGCCACCGGGATGCACGGCACCGACCCGGCCGCGGTGGACGTCATGGTCGTCGAACAGACCCTCGGCAAGGCGGTGCGCGATCCGCACTCCCCGGTGCACGGCCGCGATCCGAAGGAGCTGGCCGCGCAACTCGGCGGCGAGAACGGCCCCGAACGGCGGCTCGACCTGATGCTGCGTCTCGGCCCGTACGGCGACGGCTTCGGCGCCCGGCCGGACGGCCTCACCCTGGACCGTCTGCTTGACCACCCCCACGGCATCGACCTGGGGCCGCTGAGCCCCCGGCTGCCGCAGCCCCTGAAGACGGTGAGCGGCAAGGTCGAACTGCTGCCGCGGCCGATCGCCGACGACCTGCCCCGGCTGCACGCCGCCCTCACCGAACGCCCCGCCGGACTCGTCCTGGTCGGCCGCCGCCACCTGCGGTCCAACAACAGCTGGATGCACAACGTGCCCGCCCTCACCGGCGGCACCAACCGCTGCACCCTGCACATCCACCCGGAGGACGCCGAACGCCTCGGCGTGCTCGACGGCGAGCCGGTGCGGGTCAAGGGCGCCGGGGGAGAGGTGACCACGCCCGCCGAGGTGACCCCGGAGGTCCGCCGGGGCGTGGTGAGCCTGCCGCACGGCTGGGGACACGACCGGCCCGGCACCCGGCTGCGCCACGCCGCCACGGACCCCGGGGTCAACGTCAACCAGCTCCTCGACGGCAGCCTCCTCGACCCGCTGTCGGGCAACGCCGTCCTCAACGGCGTCCCCGTGGAGGTCACGGCCCCCGCCCGCACGGAGGCCGGCGCGCCGCAGCCGGCGACGGCCTGAGCGCACGGGCACGTGAGTGTCACGGCGCCCCCACGCGCCGGTCACGCGAGCGTGCCCGTGACCTGAGCAAAGCCCTGACCTGGAGTTTTGCGCTTATTGCTCGCGCCCCGACATCTTGCTGACGCCCTTTCGCACTGCCTAACGTCTCGTCGCACCGCCGGCCCTGGTGGGAGTTCAAGGGCGAACGTTAGGTGTCCACTCATGCTGACCATCCTCGGCTTCGCCATGATCGCGACCTTCCTGGTCCTGATCATGATGAAGAAGATGTCGCCGATCGCGGCGCTCGTGCTGATTCCCGCGCTGTTCTGCGTGTTCGTCGGCAAGGGCGCCCACCTCGGTGACTACGTCATCGACGGCGTCGTCGCACTCGCGCCCACGGCGGCGATGCTCATGTTCGCGATCGTCTACTTCGGTGTGATGATCGACGTCGGTCTCTTCGACCCGATCGTCCGCGGCATCCTCCGCTTCTGCCGGGCGGACCCGATGCGGATCGTCGTCGGCACCGCCCTGCTCGCCGCGATCGTGTCCCTCGACGGCGACGGATCCACCACCTTCATGATCACCGTGTCGGCGATGTACCCGCTGTACAAGCGGCTGGGAATGAGCCTGGTGGTGATGACCGGCGTCGCCGCCATGGCCAACGGCGTGATGAACACGCTTCCCTGGGGCGGCCCGACGGCCCGCGCCGCCACCGCTCTGAAGCTGGACGCGAGCGACATCTTCGTGCCGATGATCCCGGCGCTGCTGGTCGGCCTGCTGGGCGTCGTCGTCCTGGCGTACGTCCTCGGACTGCGCGAGCGGCGCCGGCTGGGCGTGCTCACCCTCGACGACGCCCTCGTCGGGGAGAAGACCGGGGCGACGGAGCCGGAGACGGAGACGGTCCTGGCCGGTGCCGGTGCCGGTGCCGGTGGCGGGGCGGGTGCCGCCTCCCGGCCGGGCCGGAGCACGCCGGCCGCCGGTGGTTCCGGAGCCGGGTCCGGCACGGACGCCGGGGAGCCGCACGACGAGGACGACTTCCAGGGGCTCGACCCCGCCCGTCCCACCCTGCGCCCCAGGCTGTACTGGTTCAACGCCCTGCTCACGGTCACCCTGCTGACCGCCATGATCATGGAGTGGCTGCCGATCCCGGTGCTGTTCCTGCTCGGCGCCGCGCTCGCGCTCTCCGTCAACTTCCCGCACGTGCCCGACCAGAAGGCCCGCATCGCCGCCCACGCGGACAACGTCCTCAACGTCTCCGGCATGGTGTTCGCCGCCGCCGTCTTCACCGGCGTCCTCCAGGGCACCGGCATGGTCGACCACATGGCCGAGTGGCTGGTCGGCGTCGTCCCGGAGTCGATGGGCCCGCACATGGCCCTGGTCACGGGGGTGCTCAGCCTCCCGCTCACCTACTTCATGTCCAACGACGGCTTCTACTTCGGTGTCCTGCCCGTCCTCGCCGAGGCGGGCGCCGCGCACGGCGTCTCCCCGCTGGAGATGGCCCGCGCCTCACTGGTCGGCCAGCCCCTGCACATGTCCAGCCCGCTCGTCCCCGCGGTCTACGTCCTGGTCGGCATGGCCAGGGTCGAGTTCGGCGACCACACGCGCTTCGTGGTGAAGTGGGCGGCGCTGACCTCCCTGCTGATCCTCGGCGCGGGGCTCCTCTTCGGCATCGTCTGACCGCCCGGGGAACCCGCACCGGGGACCCGGTACGGCGGCCCCGCCCAGACCGGCCGCCCACCGGCCCCGACCGTCCGAAGCCGCATCCGACCGCCCCAGGAGGACCCGACCATGACGCCCGGTGGGAACCGCGGCTGGCTGCTCCGCCTCGTCATCGCGTTCAGCTTCGCGCAGGGCGCCGTGTCGATGGCCCGGCCCGCCGTCTCCTACCGGGCGCTCGCACTCGGCGCGGACGAGCGGGCGGTCGGGGTGATCGCCGGGGTGTACGCGCTGCTGCCGCTGTTCGCCGCGGTACCGCTCGGCCGGCGCACCGACCACGGCCGCTGCGCGCCCCTGCTGCCGGCCGGTGTGGTGCTGATCTCCGGGGGCTGCGCACTGAGCGGCCTCGCCGGGTCCCTGGCGGCCATGGCGCTGTGGAGCGGGGTGATGGGCCTCGGCCACCTGTGCTTCGTCATCGGCGCGCAGTCCCTGGTCGCCCGCCAGTCGGCGCCGCACGAACAGGACCGCAACTTCGGGCACTTCACCATCGGCGCCTCCCTCGGCCAGCTCGTCGGCCCGATCGCCGCGGGCGCGCTGATCGGCGGCGCCGACATGGCCGGCACCAGCGCGCTGGCGCTCCTCGTGGCGGGCGCCGGGGCGGCGGTCGCGTTCACCTCGCTGTGGCGCATCGAGCGGCCCGGCGCCGCACGGGCGCGTGCGGTGGCGGACGGGCGTGTCCCCGTGGGCAGCATCCTGCGGGCCCGGGGGGTCCCCGCCGGCATCCTTATCAGCCTCGCCGTGCTGTCCGCCACCGACATCCTCACCGCCTACCTGCCGGTGGTCGGCGAGCACCGGGGCATCGCCCCCGCCGTCATCGGCCTGCTGCTCAGCCTGCGGGCGGCGGCCACCATCGCCTGCCGGCTGGTCCTCACCCCGCTGCTGCGGCTGCTCGGCCGGACGGCGCTGCTGACGGTGACCTGCCTCCTCGCGGCCCTGCTGTGCACCGGCATCGCGCTGCCGATGCCGGTGTGGGCCCTCGCGCTGCTGCTCGCGGTGCTCGGCTTCTGCCTGGGCGTCGGGCAGCCCCTGTCCATGACGACCGTCGTCCAGGCCGCGCCCGCCGGGGCCCGCTCGACCGCCCTCGCCCTGCGCCTGACCGGCAACCGCCTGGGCCAGGTCGCCGCCCCGGCCGCGGCGGGCCTGATCGCCGGGGTGGCGGGCGTGGC
>NZ_JAAGMD010000733.1 GCF_010548465.1 Streptomyces sp. SID14436
CGTAGCCGCCGGGGCGGCCGGCCGGGGCCGGGCCGGCGCCGGGGGCGCCCGGAGCCTGGCTGGCGGAGGAGGCGAGGGTGCGGCTGCGTACCCGGTACAGGCCGGTGTCGAGGTCGTCGGCCTTCTCCAGGTGGACCTTGATCGGGCCCATGAAGGTGTAGCGCTGCTGCTTGGCGTAGTCCCGCACCATGCCGGCCAGCTCGTCGCCGAGCTGGCCCGAGTACGGGCTGAGCCGCTCGAAGTCCGGGGTGCTCAGTTCGACGATGAAGTCGTTGGGGACGACGGTCCGGTCGCGGTTCCAGATGGTGGCGTTGTTGTCGCACTCCCGCTGGAGCGCTCCCGCGATCTCCACGGGCTGCACCTCGGACTTGAACACCTTGGCAAAGGTGCCGTTGACCAGACCTTCGAGACGCTGCTCGAACTTCTTCAGGACTCCCATGGGGCACCTCCTCCGTCGCTGCCGTCCTGTGTACTGCCCCGTGCACCGTGCCGTGCACCGCTTACCTGGTACTGCTTACTGATCGTATCCACGCGCCGCCCGATCGGCTGGTTCCCCCTGATCCGCCCCGTCGACGGGTGTCGACGCCTGACGAAGTTCCCTCCGGGACTCCCCTTCGAACTCCTCCGCCCTGCCCGTCGCCCTCGCGCGCGCCGTTTCTGCCATGGATCGTAGAGGGGGCCGAAGACCAGTGTCCCGCACCCGGCTGTGGACTCCGCCCTGCTCCTGGGTGGACGGGACGGACCGGTACGAGGTTGATACGTGAAGCAGTCCTGGCCGGTACGTAGCGGCCCCGGGCGGCCCTCCCGCGGCGTCCCGCGGGGCCGTGCGGGGGCCGTCGGCGCGATGGCGCTGCTCAGCGCGGGCTGCGGTCCGGGGGCGGCGGAAAGGGATGTGAATCCACCCCGGCCAGCGTGCTAATGTTCTCGTGTCGGAAGGCGCCGCACCCCTACGGGGAAGGGCCCGAGGACACACCCAATGCGCGGGTGGCGGAATAGGCAGACGCGCTGGATTCAGGTTCCAGTGCCCGCAAGGGCGTGGGGGTTCAACTCCCCCCTCGCGCACCACGAGAAACCGTTGAAACGGGTCTCGGCCGGAGACGGAAGTCCCGGCCGGGGCCCGTTTCGCGTTGCCCGGAGGGCCCGGGACGCCGTGGCGCGCGTGAGCAATGTCACGGGCGGCGCGAGCGCCGTCGCACGGGCGGATCCGCCCGCCGGGCCGGGCCGCGCGCCCCGGCCGACGGCCTGCTGCCGGTGCCGACGGGGGTGCCCGGCCGGACCGGCTAGCCTCCCGGAATGGCTATCGACCTGAGTGATCCCGGTCCGGAATTCCTCGCGTTCTGGCGGGAGCGGTTGTTCCCCACCCTCACCACCCTGCGGCCCGACGGCAGCCCCCATGTCGTCCCCGTCGGGGTGACGTACGACCCGGAGCACCGGCTCGCCCGGATCATCACCCGGCGCACGAGCCGGAAGGCGGCCCATGTCGGGGCGGCGCAGCCGGACGGCGCGCGGGTCGCGGTGTGCCAGGTGGACGTGGGCCGCTGGGCGACCCTGGAGGGGGTGGCGCGGCTGCGCACCGAGCCGGAGGCGATCGCCGAGGCGGTCGAGCGGTACGCGGAGCGCTACGGCCGCATGCCGAGCCCCAACCCCGAGCGCGTCGCCATCGAGATCACGGTGACGCGCGCGATGGGCCGCGTCTGACGCGGGTGTGCTGTGGATGAGCGGTGTATCCGGCCCCGCGCGGTGTGGGGATCACCACAAAGGGCGGAGCGGAGGGGCCGTGTCTCCCGCCAACGCCCTGATCATGGTGGCGAGTTCCGCCCGCGGCACCTCCAGGTCCGCCGCCCGGAGCGGCTCGGACAGCTGCGCCTCCAAGCTCGTGCAGGGTGCGCCCGGCCACGGTCAGGCGGGTCCGCGGCGCGGTCGGTGAGGACGACCTGTCTGCGGCGCCCGCCGGCGGGGCGCGGGCGGCGCTCGACGTGGCCGCGTTTCTCCAGGTCGTCGACGATCTGTCCGGCGGCCTGCTCGGTGACCCCCAGCTTCTCGGCCGGCTCGCTGCTGGTCGCGCCATCACCGCGCAGCGCCTGGAAGACCAGGCCGTGCACGGGACGCAGGTCGGCGTACCCGGCGGCGTCCGGACGGCTCATGAACAGCGCACCCCCGCGGGCGTGATGTACAGCCTGGTGGCGCCCGGTCAGGGCGGCGCCGAACTCAGCACCTGGCGGGTGGAGCTCGGCGCGGACGCGGCGACGCCGGTGCAGGTCATAGTCCGGGAGCAGGTGTGGATGCCAGTCTCGGGCTCGTTCGAGGTCGCGGTGGACGGCAGGAGCGAGCGGGCCGGCGTGGACCGGGCCTGGTTCTGCCCGCCGGATCGGTGCGGCGGCTGACGGCCGTCGGCGGGCCGGCGCAGGCGCTGGTCGCCATGGCCGCCGGAGGCCGTGCCGTGCTGCCGTACGGACAGGAGCGGATCCCGCTGCCCCGGGGCCGAATGACGCCCGCGCCCGGCGCCGGCGGGCGACGTGGCTCCCGCTGCCCTCAGAACCAGCCGCGCTCGCGGGCCAGCAGGGCAGCCTGGAAGCGGTTGGTGGCGTGCAGGCGGGTCATCAGGCTGGCCACGTGCTTGCGGTATGTCCGCACCGAGATGCCCAGGTCCCGGGCGCCGCTCTCGTCCTTGTCGGCGCTGTAGAGGGTCTTGAGGATCCTGCGCTCGATCTCGGTGGGCGGCTCGTCGTCCGGGGTGGGCAGTTCCTGGGCCATGGCCCACATCCGGTCGAAGAGGGTGACCAGGGTGGCCACCAGGCCGGGCTCGCGCGTGAGCAGGGCGCCCTTAGCGGTGTCCGACGGGTCGAGCGGGGTGAGGGCCGCCGACCGGTCGCAGATGATCATCCGCTCCAGCGGGGCGTGGGAGATGCGCACCTCCGCGCCTTTGGCGGCCAGCTCGCGCAGATAGGACAGGGTGTTCGCGTCGTCCAGGGCGGGGGCGGCCATCAGGGTGCGCATCCGCACGCCGCGCCGCAGGATGCGCAGGTCGATCGGGCGGGAGAAGTCCGCCGACTCGGGACTGATGATGCCCGTCGGGTTCGTGGTGAGGCTCTCGGTGCGGGCGAAGAAGGTGAGCTCGTCGATGACGGCCCGGACGGCTTCGAGGCCCTCGATCTGCTGGACGGTCGGAGCCTCCTCCGGCGGGCGCGGCGCCGGGGCGGTCTCGCGCTCCTGCTGGAGCGACTCCACGATGCCGTTGCTGCGCGCGGTCAGCTCCAGTTCCGCCTGGAGGGCGTCCAGGCGGTGGTCGATCAGATGCTCCACGGCCCTGGCCGGGGCCACCGGGCGCAGGGCGCCGGCGTGGGTACGGGTGGCCAGACCGAGCTCGACCAGCCGGTCCGCGGTCTCGGTGTGGGTCTCGGCGGCGACCTGGTCGGGATCGTCGCCCACGCCCTGGCGCAGCAGCCGGCGGTAGAGCGCTTCCTCATCTCTGGCGACGCCCAAGAAGTCCAGACGTGGTTGCGCCACGGTTCCCCCCTGTGTGCACGACCTGTGCCGATCTTTCCTCAAGAGATACCCCGGGTCACACCGGTGGCGCCATGCGTCGAACGGCGCGGATGTGCTCGCGGGGGCGGTTCGTGCAGCAAACGGCACGTGCAATACGCAGCAAGTTGCACGCGAACGGCCTCGTTCGAGGGGGGTCCGAACGGCAGAGTTGTGCTCGCCAGGAGGAAACACCGCAAGAGAACGAACCACTCGATACTGGGGGAAATCGTGAAGCGCTCTGTTGCTGGGACGACGACCGGTCTCGTTCGCGTCGGCGTCCGTGCCGCCGCCACTCTGCTGGCCGGGGGACTGCTGACGCTGGCGGGCCAGGGGATCGCCCAGGCCGCCGAGTACGGCCCCGCCTCCGCACCGGCGGGCACCCACGCCACGGCCACCGGAGTCGGCTCGGACAGCCTGACGGAGGTGGCCGCGGGGGCGGCCGCGGATCTGGCGAAGAGCGTGACCGACGGACTGCTGAACCACGACTGGGGCGTCCCCCCGGCCAAGCCCCTCCAGGGCAACCACGACTGGGGCGTCCCGCAGCCCACAGTGCCGGACAACCACGACTGGGGCGTCCCGCAGCCGATGGTCCCGGACAGCCACGACTGGGGCGTCCCGCAGCCCACAGTGCCGGACAACCACGACTGGGGTGTCCCGCCCGTCGCGCCGAGCCCCGGCCGCTGACCGTCCTGCGCCTGCCCGGCGCACGGCCGTAGAGCCCCGCCCACCGGGCGCCGGCCCTCACGGCCCGCAGCCGGGCGAGAGGTACGCGACACAGCGCGGCCCTGCCGGGACCGG
>NZ_JAAGMD010000749.1 GCF_010548465.1 Streptomyces sp. SID14436
GCCCGCGCTGGCCGCCCTGCGGTCGGCGTGCGGGACGGACACGGCCCAGGTGGTCCTCGCCGACCTCGGGTCCGGGGCGTCCCGGGGCCGTCCGGCCCCGGAGGGGGCGCGACCGGCCGTCACGGCAGCACCGCCGGCCGACGGGCCCGTCGGCCCCTCCCCCGCCCCCGCACACCAAGCCGCGACGGCCGGGGCCGGTGAAGCGCGGTCGGCAGAAGGCGAATACGCGTCTCTGCTGCGGGAGTTGCTGGCCCAGTCGCTGGGGATTCCCGCGTCGGCCGTCGACGACGACACGCCGTTCCTGGGCCTCGGCCTGGACTCGTTGAGCGCGGTCGACCTGGTCAAGCGGCTCGAACGGAGGACGGGCCGGGACCTGCCGGCCACGCTCTTCTTCGAGTACCGCACGGTGCGTGAACTCGCCGCCCACCTCGACCGTCCGGACCCGGACGGCTCCCCCTGGGCAGGCACGCGGACGCCGCGGACGGTGCCTTCCGGGGCGACGGCCCCCGGGGAGGATGTGCCGTTCCCCCTGACGGCGGTCCAGCTCGCGCTGCACACCAGCAGCCGGCTGCATCCGGAGCTTCCGGCCCGCGGTCACCTGCGGATGACGGTCCGCGGCCCCCTCGACCCCGGCCTGCTCGGCCGTGCGCTGGAGTCGCTGGCCGAGCGCCACGGCATGCTGCGGCTGCGCGTGGACGACGGCGGCGGCCCGCTGCCCGTGCAACGCATCGCCCCACCCGGGCTCCTGTCCGACTGGTACGAGGTGCGCGCGTGCCTCGCCCGGGACCTGGCCGACGCCGAGACGGACCTGTGCAACCGCCCCTTCGACCTCGCGGCCGGGCCGCCGGTCCGTGCCGTGCTGCTGCGCGAGAAGCCGGAGCTTGCGCATCTTCTGCTGGTGGCGCACCATGCGGCGGCCGACGGGTACAGCCTGAATCTCCTGGCCGAGGAGCTCTGGACGGTCTACACCGCGCTGCACAACGGTGAGCGCCCCCAAGTGCTGCCCGCCGCGCCGGAGTTCGCGCGCCATGCCGCTGCGGCGACGCACGACGTCCCCGAAACCGACCTGCGCTACTGGAGGCAACGTCTCGCCGGCCTGGGCGAGCCGCTGCGGCTGCCCTACGACACGCCACCGCCGGGCACCGGACCCGGTGCACCCCTGACCGGGCCGGTCGTGCAGCACCACGGCGAGCTGGGCACGGAACCGACGCGGGCGCTCGAACGGCTGGCCGCCGCGCACGACGTCTCCCTGTTCCACCTCCTGCTCGCCGCGTACGTGCGCTGCCTGGCCCGCTGGTCCGGGCGGCCGGACATCGCCGTGAACGTGGCCCGGGCCCGGCGGGAGGACCGGTTCGACGGCGTGGAGCGCCTGGTGGGCCCGCTCGCGGACACCCTGCCGCTGCTGTGCCGCACCGCCGACGGCGAGCCCCTTCTGGCGCTGGCCGAACGGGTACGCCTGGCCTGGCTGGAGAGCGAGCGGCATGCCGGCCCGAGCAGCCTCGACCTGGCCGGGCTGCTGCCCGGGGCGGGGGCCGGGCCGCGCACGGTGAGCCCCGCGGGCTTCAGCTTCGCCCGCTTCCCCGCGCGGCTCGCCGACGGCTGCCCGGTCGAGGTGCGGGCGACCGCCGCGGGCACCGGGTCGGCCGCGACCCGGCTGAGCCTGCTGTGCTGGTCCGACGGTCCCGTGCTGCGCATGACGTGGAACTTCCCGTCGCCCCTCTTCGCGCGCACGACGGTGGCCCGGCTGGACCGCGAGTTCCGCGCCGAACTCGCCGCCCTGCTCGCACCGGAGGAACCCGGCGCGAAGCTCCCGGTGCCCTCCCGCCGGGCCCCGGCAACGGGAGCGGCGCGCCCGGTGCCCGTGCGGGACGACGGGAGCGTCCCGCTGACCGCCCGTCTGCTGGACCGCTTCCGTGACCGTCCCGGCGCGATCGCCGTCGAGGCGGGGGACGCCTCCCTCACCTACGAGCAGCTGGACCGGGCCTCCGCCCGGCTCGCCGCCCGGCTGCGCGCCGGCGGGGTGCGGCCGGGCGATCTCGTCGGGCTGCTCACCGAGCCGGGCGCGGACACGGTCACCGGGGTGGTGGGCATCCTGCGGGCGGGCGCCGGCTGGGTCCCGCTGGACCCGGACCACCCGCAGGCCCGGCTCACCGGTCAACTGGCGCGCACGGGCGCGACCGTGGTGGTCTGCCACGCGGCCACCCGGGACCTGGCGGGCGCGCTGAACGCCGCGCGGCCGGTGCCCGTGGACGGTCCGGATGCAAGTGGTGAGGAGGGCCGGCGGGACGCCGTGTCCCGCGCGGCCGCCGCCGACCCGGCCGTGACCGGCGCGGAGGCGGTGGCGTACGTCATCTTCACCTCGGGTTCCACGGGCCGCCCGAAGGCCGTGCCCATCAGTCACCGTGCGATGGAGAACTACCTCGACTGGGCGGTCACCACCTTCGGTTACGGCCCCGCCGACCGCCTGGCCCGCACCGCGTCGCCCTGCTTCGACGCCTCGGTCCGCCAGCTGCTGGCCCCGCTGATGGTCGGGGGCACGGTGGTGTCGGTGCCCCGGGACCTGCTGCGGGATCCCGAGATGCTGCTGGCCCACGTGGAGCGTGCCCGGATCACCGTGTGGAGTTCGGTGCCCACGGTGTGGGAACAGCTGCTGTCCGCGGCCGAGGAGCGGGTACGCAACGGGGGCTCGGTGCCGGACCTGTCCGCGCTGCGCTGGGTGCACGTCGGCGGTGAGGCCCTGCCCGCCGGTCACGTGCGCCGCTGGTTCGACCTGTTCGGCCGGGGTGCGCGCATCGCCAACCTCTACGGGCCCACCGAGACGACCGTCAACGCCACCTGCCACGTCATCGACGCCCGCCCCGCCGACACGGTCCGGCAGGTGCCGATCGGACGGCCCGTGTCCGGCACCGACCTGGCGGTGGTCGGCCCCGACGGCGCGCCGCGTGGTCCGGGCGAGCCGGGTGAACTCCTCATCGCGGGAACCGGTCTGACCGACGGCTACCTCGGCGAGCCGGAACTGACCGCGCGGGCGTTCGTGGTGCGGGACGGGCGGCGCTGGTACCGCAGCGGCGACCGGGTCCGGTGGTCGGCGGACGGTGCGCTGGAGTTCCTGGGCCGGCTCGACGACCAGGTGAAGATCCGCGGGAACCGGGTGGAGCCCGGCGAGGTGGAGGCCGCCCTCCAGACGCACCCGGGGGTCGGCCGGGCCGTCGTGATCGCGCAGGAGGGGCGGCTGCACGCCTTCGTCACCGTGCGTGCGGGCGCCGGGCGGCCGGGCACGCGGGACATGCGGCGGCACCTCGCCACGCTGCTGCCGCCCTACATGGTCCCGGCGCGCCTCACCGTCGTCGAAGCGCTGCCGCTGACCGGCACCGGCAAGGTCGACCGGGCGGCGCTGACCGGCCCGGGCGGGGCGGACCGGACGGCATCGGTCGGCCCCACCGGCCGG
>NZ_JAAGMD010000772.1 GCF_010548465.1 Streptomyces sp. SID14436
CGCACCGGCACGGCGCACGGCCGCCCGGGACACGGATCATCCGTGTCCCGGGCGGCCGTCGCGCGTCACGCCGCCGGTTGCATCAGCCGCGCCAGCAGGTCGTCCAGGGTGACCATGCCGACCAGACCGCCGGAGCCGTCGCGGACCACCGCCTGGGTGGACCGGCGGCGGCGCAGCACGTCGATCGCGTCGGCGACGGTCGTGCCGGACGTCACCTCGGGCACCGGCCGGGCCAGCTCCCGGGCGCTCGTGACCCGCCCGCGGGCCCGGGCGACCAGGGCGTCCCGGGCGTGCACCGAGCCGAGCACGGCGCCGCCCTCCCGGACCAGCAGACGGGTCCGGTCGTGGTCCGCCGCCACCCGCAGCAGCTCGTCCACCCCGGCGCCGCCGTCGACCGAGACGATGTCCGCGGCCGGCACGGCCAGCCCGCCGACCGGTGTCTCCGGCTCGGTCAGCGACCGGGTCAGCAGCTGCGAGTCCGTCGAGCTGATCAGCCCGAGCCGTTCCGACTCCGCGACCAGGTGGGTGAGCTGCTCCCGGTCGTGGACCGGGGCCAGCTCGTCGCGCGGGGTCACCCGGCACAGCCGCACCAGGGCGTTGCTCACCGCGTTCAGCACCCGGATCAGCGGCCGTACGGCCTTCACCAGGGCCCGGAACGGGGGCGCGAGCAGCATCGCGGACCGCTCGGGGTGGGCGATCGCCCAGGACTTGGGCGCCATCTCGCCGACCACCATGTGCAGGAACACCACGACGATCATCGCCACGGCGAACGCCACCCCGTAGCTGAGCGCGCTCGGCAGGCCCAGCCGGTGCAGCAGCGGGTCCAGCTCGTGCGAGATGGCGGGCTTGGACACCGAGCCCAGGCCCAGGGTGCACACGGTGATGCCCAGCTGGGCGCCGGCGAGCATCAGCGACAGCTCGCGCATCCCGGCCAGCGCGGCACCGGCACCGCGCCGCCCGTCGGCCGCCGCCTTCTCCATGCGGTGCCGCTTGGCGGCCACCAGGGCGAACTCGGCGGCCACGAAGAACCCGCTGCCGATCAGCAGCAGCACGGTCACGAAGAGAGCCGTCGGGAAACTCATGAGCCCTCCTCGACCGGGTCCAGCTCACCGGTGAGCGCCGTGATCCGTACGCGTTCCGCCACGTGCCGGTCGAGCGTGCGCACGTCCAGCACCGCGTGGCCGCCCGCGGGCAGTTCGACGGTCACCCGGTCGTCGACCGTGGGGAAGCGGCCCAGCCGGTCCACGATCAGACCGGCCACCGTCTCGTAGTCGTCCTCCTCGGGCAGCCGGATGCCGGTCGCCTCGGCGACCTCGTCCAGCCGGCGGCCGGCGTCCACCAGCCAGCCGTCGCCGTCGGCCACCGCCAGCTGCGCGACGGTGTCGCTCTCGTCGGCGATGTCCCCGACCAGCTCCTCGGCGATGTCCTCGTAGGTGACGATGCCCGCGACGCCGCCGTGCTCGTCGAGGACGACGGCGAACTCGTCGTCCTGCTCGCGCATCCGCGCGACCGCGTCCGGCAGTTCCAGGGTGTCCGGCAGCAGCAGGGGGCTGCGGGCCACCCCGGCCGCGGTGGCACCGGCCAGCTCGGCGGCGGGCAGCGCCATCAGCTCCCGCACGCCGATCACACCGGTGACGTCGTCCGGATGGTCGCCCAGCACCGGGTAGTTGGAGTGGCCGTGGGCGGCGATCAGCCGGACCGCCTCCTCGGCGCCGGCGTCCCCGCGCAGGAACACGGCGTCCCGGCGCGGCACCATCACCTCGTGCAGGGTGCGCTCGGAGAACTCCAGCGCGTGGTCGAGCAGGGTGGCGGTGTCCCGGGGGAGGGCGCCGTTCTCGTGGGACTCGCCGATCAGGTGCCCCAGCTCCTCCAGGGTGGCGCCGTGGTGCAGCTCCTCGACCGGTTCGATGCCGATCCGGCGCAGCAGCCGGTCGGCCGCTCCGTCGAAGACCCGCACCAGCGGGCCGACGACCTTCAGATACGCCAGGGTGGAGCCGGCCAGCGCCTTGGCCAGCCGCTCCGGCACGGCGATCGCCAGGTTCTTCGGGGCCAGCTCGCCCAGCACCATCTGCACGATCGTGGCCAGCACGAAGGCGAGCACCACGGAGATGCCGCTGACGGCCGAGTCCGGCAGTCCCACGCCGGACAGGACGGGCCGCAGGAGGGCGGACACCGACGGCTCGGCGATGAAGCCGACGACCAGGCCGGTGACGGTGATGCCGAGCTGCGCGCCCGACAGCATGAAGGACAGCCGCTCCAGCACCTTCAGGGCGCGGGCGGCCTGCCGGTTCCCGGCCTCGGCCTCACGGGCGAGGGCGAGCCGGTCGGCGGAGACGTAGGCGAATTCCTGGGCGACGAAGTAGCCGGTGCCGGCGGTGAGCACGAACACGGCGAGGACGCCCAGCAACGCTTCGGCGGCACTCATCGAACACCATCCCGTCGCGTGCCGCGGTCACTCGAGTGGTGACGGGATGGTCGGGGACTGGGTCCCGGGGGGTCCGTCGATCTGGCGGACACGTGCGCACTCCTCCTACAGGTCGGTCTCGGTGCCAACGATTATGACCGGGCCCGTGTTCCCGGGCAGGCCGGGCCGGTGCCTCCAGGCACCGGCCCGGCCCGGAGGCCGTGCGGTGTACCGCGGCGGTGCGGCCCGGATCAGAGGTCGAACTCGTGCGGCGGCAGGTCGAGCGCGTAGCACGCCTCGCGCACGACCGCCTGCTCGTCCTTGTCGAAGTCGCCGTCGGCGCCGCCGATGACGATGCCGATCTGGATCACGGCGCGCGCCTCGGCCGGCTTCTTCTTCGCCTTGGCGACCTCCTGGAGCACGCTGACCTTGCCGAAGGCGAAGTCGGCGGTCAGCTTGTTGAGGTTGTCCTCGAAACGCCGGCGCAGGTCGTCGGCGGGGAAGTTCTGCAGCACGTCGTTGGTGCCGATGAGCTGGGCGACGCGCTGCCGCTCGGACGGGTCGACGGTGCCGTCGGCCGCGGCGACCAGGGCGCACATGGCCATGCTCGCGTCCCGGAAGGCGCCGCTCTTGAGGTCGTTCTTCTTCGCCACCAACTGGTTCTGCATCTGCGACGCGGAATCCTTGAGACGGTCCCACAGGGCCATGCCCACTCCATGTTTCTCGGTCTGCTCGGTCTGCTCGGTGCCCGGGTGTCCCCGTGCGCCGGAGCGCCCGGTCCGCCTGGACGGCGAACCCGGCCCCCATATGTCTACAGCACTGTAGAAACTAGCGGTCCGGCGGAGAAGTTCCCCGCCTTGCCGCACCATCGCGCCGGATGCGGCCGATATCCGGACACGGCCCGCGGGGCGGGCGCCCCGGGCGATGGCGGAGCGTGTCGTTGTTGGGCCGAACGGGTGACCATGCGTAAGAATTACCCGATGCAGACAGCGAGCGCGACCCAGGACGGAGCATGCCGGTGAGCAGCCACGACGTCACCGACGAACAGTGGGCGGGCCTGGCCCAGGTCGTGCCGCTGCGGGGCCGCGACGCCTGGCCGTCCGAGGTGAACCACCGGTCCCTGCCCGAGGCCGAGACGCAGGCCCGCCGCCGCTTCGTCGTCCTGCGCGTGAACGTCTTCGCGGACGCGCGCGACGTCGCCGAGACCCTCATGTCGGGCATACCCGTCCTGCTCGACCTCACCGGCGCCGAGACGGACGTCGCCAAACGCGTGCTGGACTTCAGCACCGGGGTCGTCTTCGGGCTGGCCAGCGGCATGCACCGGGTCGACCGGAACGTGTTCCTGCTCACCCCGGCCGGCATGGAGGTGACCGGCCTGATGGAGGGGGTCGGGGTCCCGGGAGCGTGAACGCCCGCCCCGCCCGCCCCGCCCGCGCGCGGGCGTGCCGGGGCGCGGAAGGGCGTGCGCGGCGGCGGGGGCCGCCTCGCCGTTCGTGGGAAGCCCGCACGAGCGGAACGGTTCGCCCCGGCGGCGGGGTCCTAACGTCCCGCCCATGACCCCGACTTCCCCCACCGTCGGCCGTCTCCGGCCGCTCCCGGACCTCCCCGCACCCGGTGCCGTCCCCGGAGACCCCCGCCCCGACCGGCCGCGCGTGACCGAGCTGCTGCTGTCGGCGTTCGCCGGCCACCGGGGCGTCACCCTGCCGCTCGGGGCGCTCACCCTCCTCGCCGGCCCCAGCGGCAGCGGCAAGAGCACCGCCCTGCGGGCCTATGAGGCGCTCGCCCGGCTCGGCGGCGGGGCGCGGCTCGACGACGCCTTCCCCGAACCCGGCGCCTGCGTCCCGGAACGGTCCCGGGCCGACGCCCAGCACCGCCGCGGCTTCCGCATCGGCTGCACCGCCGACGGACCCGAGGGGCCGGTCCGCCTGGAGGTCGCCGTCCAGGCCGAACCCGCCCTGCGCATCGTGGGGGAGCGGCTCACGGCCGGCGGCCGGGTCCTGCTGGAGACCGCGCTGCGCGACCCCGGGC
>NZ_JAAGMD010000797.1 GCF_010548465.1 Streptomyces sp. SID14436
GGCCGGCCGGACGCGGCGGCGGACCGCGGCGACGGCGGGGTGACGGCCGGCGCCCGGGCCCTCGCGGCCGAGGAATGCACCGACCCGGAGAAACAGACCCTGGCCCCCTCCGGCGCCGACGGCCCCACCATCGAGGAGATCAAGAACCGGCCGGGCGAGAAGCGCAAACTGATCGTCGGCGTCGACCAGAACAGCTACCGCTGGGGCTACCGCGACCCCAACAGCCCGGACAGCGCCCGGCTGGAGGGCTTCGACATCGACCTGGTGCACCGCATAGCCGAGGACATCCTCGGCGACCCGGACGCCGTGCAGTTCAAGGCGATCCCCACCGACCAGCGGATCCCGGCGATCAAGGGCGGCCGGGTCGACATGGTCGTGCGGACGATGACGATCAACTGCGAGCGCCTGCGGGACGTGGCGTTCTCCGCCCCGTACTTCCGGACCGGACAGCAGGTCCTCGCGCCCAAGTCCTCGCCCGTGCGGGGCTACACGACGCTCGCGGGCCGCAAGGTCTGCACGGCGGCGGGCTCGACGGCGTACACGAAGCTGGCGGAGGACAGGAAGGCCGGCCGGCTCCCGGCGTCCGTGGACATCGGCACCACGGTCCCCAACCAGCTCGACTGCCTGGTGCGGTTGCAGCTCGGCGAGGTCGAGGCGGTGGTCACCGACGCGGCGCTCGCGGCGAGTCAGGCCGCCCAGGACCCGACGGTCGAGCTCAAGGGCGACGCCTTCACGACCGAGTACTACGGCGTGGCGATGAAGCAGGAGGCGGACGACCTGGTGCGCCGGGTCAACAAGATCCTGGTGGACTTCCGCAAGGACACCGCCGAGGGCTGGCAGTACTCGTACGACAGATGGTTGTCGGCGACACTGGGCGGGGATTCATCGAAGTCGGAGCCACCGGCACCGGCGTACCTGCGCACGGGCTGAGGCCCCCGGACCGGCAGCGGTCCGCGACCCGGCCGCGGCCCGGACCGCCCCGGCCGGCCGCACCACGAGAACCGACCGCACGACCGGAGGACGACCCGCCGCAGGACGAGACCGAACGACCGGAGGACCGGCCCGGCCGCGGGACCGGACCGGCAGCACCGCAACCGACCGACCGGCCCCCGAGGCCACGACCGACCCGCAGCGAAAGGTGATCGATGGGCGACCCGGAGTCCGCCGGACCGGTGCTGGACCGGGACGAGGTGGACCGTGCGCTGGCCCGGCTCGGCGCGGAGCACGAAGCCGTCGAGACCTCGCTCCTGGCCCTGCAGGACCACGCGGGCCGGCGGCTCCTGGAGGGTGCCCGGCTGACCGGTGTGACCGCGGAGCGCTGGGCGGCCACCGAGGCGGCGATCACGCTGCTGTGGACGTACTTCGACGCGTACACCGACACCCTGCGCACCGCCCGCGACATCCGGGCCCGCCGCCGCTGGTCCAGCCGCGAGGACCTGGTGGAGCTGACCGGGCTGCTGCGCGGCGAGTGCGTGACGCTCGCCGGGCCGGCGGCGGCCACCGCGGGCGCCCCCGCCCCGCACGGCGCGGCGGGCGTGCTCAGCGAGCGCTATTCGCTGGCGACGCTGGTCGACCGGATGAACGAGCTGTACGCGTCCTCGCTGGACACCGTCGTCTCCGCGGACGCGGTCTGGTCGGCGCTGCCCGCCCGGATCGACCTGCTGGCCGCCGAACTCGGCCGCACCCGCAAGCTGGCGCACTCGGTCGGCGTGCGCCCCGGGGAGCACCCGGCGGGCGACGACCTGGAGCGGATCACCCGCACCCTGACCCGGCTGCGCGAGCAGGTGGTGTCCGACCCGCTGGCGTTCTGGAAGCCCGCGGAGGGCAGTTCGGCCCCGGGCGGCGGCCGTCCGGACACCACCGTGTACGACCGGGAGGCGCGGGCCCTGGAGGACGTGCGCCGGGAGATCGACGCGGTGCTGACGGTCCGCCAGGACGCCGAGAAGCGCATCGTGCGGCTGCGGGACCTGCTGTCCCGGGCCGACCGCACCCTGGCCGAGGCGCGCACCGCGCGCGGCGAGGTGCTGGCGAAGATCGCGGCGACGGAGGTGCCGGTGGTCAGCGGCCCGCCGACGGTGCTCCAGGAGCAGCTGGCGGCGGCCGCCGAGTACCGCCGGCACGCGCAGTGGCACCGCCTGTCGCCGCTGCTGGAGTCGCTGGAGCAGAAGGCGGAGGACGAACTGCTGCGGGCCCGCGAGTCGTTGACGGCGGTCACCGCGCCGCTCGCGGTGCGGGCGGAGCTGCGCGGGCGGCTGGACGCGTACCGGGCGAAGGTGGCCCGGCACGGTCTCGCCGAGGACCCGCTGCTGGTCGAACGGTACGAGAAGGCACGCCGGATGCTGTGGAGCGCGCCGTGCGATCTGCGCGCCGCCGACCAGGCGGTGCTGCGCTACCAGCAGGCGGCGGCCGAACTGTTCGCCGCGGCGCCCCGGATCCCGGACCAGGCCGGTCCCGGGCGCGGGGTGTCCGACGGCCGGACGGGGCCGGGCACGTGAACGGCGAGGGGGAGGCGTGGTGAGCGAGGCGCGGAGCGAGGGGCGGGGCGAGGGGCGGGGCACCTGCCAGCGCCCCGACTGCGTCGGCACGTACGAGGACGTGGGCGGCGGCGAACTGTACTGCGACACCTGCGGGTTGGCGCCGGTGGTGTCGCCGACCGGGTCTGTGGCCTCGCCGCCGACCGGTGTCACCGTCGGCGGCCGGGACTCGCGGGGTTCGTCGGGCAGCGGCAGGAGCGCGCGGACGTCGTCGCAGTCGTCGCGGTCCCGGCGTTCGGTGTCGGGCCGGCTGTCCAGGTCGCTGTCGGGGGCGTCCTCGGGCCGCTCGGTGTCGGTGCGCAGCTCCGGTTCCGGCGCGGGGTCGACGGGCCGGGGGCGGCTGGGCGCGGGGCTGGTGGAGGTGCCGCCGATCCCGCGTCCCGATCCCCGCGCCATGGTGCTGGACCGTGCCCAGGTGCCGGAGCGCAAGCGGTTCTGCTCGCGCTCGGACTGCGGTGCCCCGGTCGGGCGGGCCCGGGGTGAACGGCCCGGACGCACCGAGGGGTTCTGCACCAAGTGCGGCCACCCGTACTCGTTCGTGCCGAAGCTGTCGGCCGGGGACGTGGTGCACGGCCAGTACGAGGTGGTGGGCTGCCTGGCGCACGGCGGTCTGGGCTGGATCTACCTCGCCGTGGACCGGGCGGTCTCCGACCGCTGGGTGGTCCTCAAGGGCCTGCTGGACACCGGCGACCAGGACGCGATGGCGGCGGCGATCTCCGAGCGGCGCTTCCTCGCCGAGATCGAGCACGCCAACATCGTGCGGATCTACAACTTCGTGGAGCACCTGGACCCGCGCACCGGCTCCCTCGACGGCTACATCGTCATGGAGTACGTGGGCGGCAAGTCACTCAAGGAGATCGCCAACGCCCGCCGCACCCCGCAGGGCAGGCGCGACCCGCTGCCGGTGGAACAGGCGTGCGCGTACGGCATCGAGGCGCTGGAGGCGCTCGGCCATCTGCACGGCCGCAACCTGCTCTACTGCGACTTCAAGGTCGACAACGCCATCCAGACCGAGGACGAGCTGAAGCTGATCGACATGGGCGCGGTGCGCCGCATGGACGACGACGAGTCGGCCATCTACGGCACGGTCGGCTACCAGGCCCCCGAAGTGGCCGAGGTGGGCCCGTCCGTGGCGTCCGACCTGTACACGGTCGCGCGGACGCTGGCCGTGCTCACCTTCGACTTCCAGGGCTACACCACCGTCTTCGCCGACTCCCTGCCCGATCCGGACACCATCGACGTCTTCCGGCAGTACGAGTCGTTCTACCGCTTCCTGGTGCGCGCCACCGACCCCGACCCGGATCGCAGGTTCGCCTCCGCGCAGGAGATGGGCGAGCAGCTGACGGGCGTCCTGCGCGAGGTGGTGTCGCTCCAGACGGGCCGGGCCCGTCCGGCGCTGTCCACCCAGTTCGGCCCCGAACTGCGGGTCACCGACACCGAGTTGTTCCCCGCGCTCGACGGGGACGTGTCCCGCCTGGGCGGCCGCGCACCCGGCCGGGGCAGACGTCCGGGCGGGCAGCCCCCCGCCCCGCCCGCCCCCGAGCTGCCCGCCGCCGCGCCCGCTCTCGTCCGGCCCGTCGACACCGCCGCCGCCGGACTGGCCCTGCCGGTCCCGCTGGTCGACTCCGGCGACCCCAACGCCGGGTTCCTCGCCGGGCTGCAGACCTCCGCGCCCGGTGACCTGCTGCACGCGCTGGCCGCCGCGCCCGCGCCGTCCACCGAGACCCGACTGCGCGAGATCCGGGCCCGGCTGGAGACCGGCGAGGCCGAGGCCGCGCTCCGGGCCCTGCGGGCGCTGGAGGAACGGCACCCGGACGACTGGCGGGTGGTCTGGTACCGCGGGGTGGCGGCGCTGGCGACCGGCGACCACGAGGGCGCGGCCCTCGCGTTCGACGCGATCTACGACGCCTTTCCGGGTGAAATCGCGCCCAAGCTGGCGCTCGGGCTGTGCGCCGAGGTGCTGGGGCAGCTCGACAACGCCGCCGAGTACTACCGCCTGGTGTGGTCGACCGATCCGAGCCATGTCAGCGCCGCGTTCGGCCTGGCCCGGGTCCGGTTCGCCGCCGGTGACCGGCGCGGCGCGGTCGGCACGCTGGAGTCGGTCCCGGAGTCCTCGATCCACTACACCGCCGCCCGGGTGGCGGCCGTACGCGCCCGGCTGCGGGGGCGGACGGCGACCGCCGGTGACGTGCCGTTCCTCGACGACCTGTCGGCCGCGGCCGGGCAGGTCGAGGCCCTGGAGGCGTACGGTCTGGACCCGGCGCGGCGCGAACAGTTGTCGGCCGAGGTCCTCGGATGTGCCCTGGACTGGGTACTCTCCGGGGGCCGGGGTTCCGCTCCGGCCCCGCTCCCGGCTCCGGCCGGGCCCGGGGACTCCGGTGCGGCCGGGGGACGGACGCTGCTCGGCAGCGGGCTGGACGAGCGGGGCCTGCGTTTCGGTCTGGAGCGTGCCTACCGCACGCTGGCCCGGCTGGCGCGCAGCGGTGAGGAGAGGATCGACCTGGTGGAACGTGCCAACCGTTACCGCCCCCGGACGTGGGTGTAGTTCATGTCGCAGATGCCCCAGCAGGCCGCTTCGCCGACGTGCCCGAGCTGCGAGGAGCCCCTCGAGCCGGGTGATCGTTTCTGCGGTGCGTGCGGACATGACCTGTCCGCGGTGCCCGCCCGCCCGGCCGACCATCCGACGATCGCCATGAACGGGGCTGCCGCCGCCGGGCGCGCGGCGGAGCACGGCTACCCCCCACCCCCGTCGGCACCGCCCGCCGCACCGGCCCGCCCGGCGGCCG
>NZ_JAAGMD010000815.1 GCF_010548465.1 Streptomyces sp. SID14436
GTCCTGGCGCTGCCGCTGCTGGTGCGGCTGCCCGCGACCGGGTGGGGCGCGCTGGCCGCGGCCGGCGCGGCGCTGGCCCTGCTGGCGGCCTGCGTCGTCACGCAGGGGTTCGGCCCGGACCGTCCGCGCCCGAACTCCCTGCTGTACGTGCGCGACGAGGTGAAGGGCGAGGCGCTGTGGTTCAGCGCCGACCCGGCACCCGACGCCTGGACCCGCACGGTGCTGGGCGACGACCCGGAGCGGGCCCCGGTGGCCGACTACTTCCCGCCGCGCGGGGACGAACCGGCCATGGTGGCGCCCGCGCCCGGCCTCGGCATCGAGCTGCCGACGCTCACCGTGGTCGCCGACCGCACCCGCGGCGACGTCCGCACGGTCCGCTTCCGGGCCGAGTCGCAGCGGTCCGCCTGGCGCCTGCAGGTGCGGCTGCCGCGGGAACCGCTGGCCGCCTGCACCGTCGGGGGCACCCGCCTGGACCGGGCGGCGCTCGCGGAACAGACCGGCGGCGCGGACGACGTCGTCCTCCATCACTACGGTGCGGGCGCCTTCGAGGTCGGCTGCGAGGTGCCGGCCGGCACCCGGCTGCCGGTGGACGTCGCCGACTACAGCCTCGGCCTGACGCCCCCGGTGGCCGAACTGGTGGGCCCGCGTCCCCGGAACACCGTCCCGGTGGCGTTCGGCTTCCTGCCGGAGGACTCCGTCATCGCCCGTACCAGGGAAGAGATCTGAGGAATCATGACACGCACAGCACGGGACCACGCGATAGAGGTCCGCAACCTCACCCGGGTCTTCCCGGCCGGGGGCACGGACACGGTCGTCAGGGCCAACGACGACCTGACCTTCAGCATCCCCCGCGGCCAGGTCTTCGGACTGCTCGGCGCGAACGGGGCGGGCAAGACCACGCTGGTGTCGCAGCTCCTCGGCCTGATGCGGCCCACGTCGGGCGAGATCGTCGTCGAGGGCATCGACGCCGTCAACCGGCCCGACGAGGTCAAGGCCATGACCGGCTACCTGCCGCAGACCGGCCTGTCGATGCGGCTGGTGGAGGTGCGGCGGGCACTGCACTACACGGGCCGGCTGCGCGGCCAGGGCGAGGCGGACACGCGCCGCCAGACCGCCGAGCTGATCGACGAGCTCGGCCTGGGCGACGTCAAGGACCGCTACGTCGACCAGCTCAGCGGCGGCATGACCCGGCTGGTCAACTTCGGCATGGCCCTCATGGGGCGGCCCAAGCTGCTCGTCCTGGACGAGCCCACCAACGAACTCGACCCGCACAACCGGCGGCTCGTGTGGGACATGGTGTCCCGGCGCAGCGCCCAGGACGGCACCACCGTCGTCCTCGTCACGCACAACGTGCTGGAGGCGGAGTCGGCGGTCGACCAGGTGGCCGTGATGAACGGCGGCCGGATCACCGCGATGGGCACGCCGGGGCATCTCAAGGAGGCGCTCGGCGACCGGATCCGGCTGGAGCTCTTCGTGCGGGACGACCACCCGCTGGAGCACCGGGAGCGGGAGCTGTTCGGCGCGGTCGGCACGCTCACCGAGGGCAAGCGGGACGGCAGTTACCTGGTGCAGACGGACTCGGCGCGGATGCCGGACCTGATGCGGCTGGTCCACGGTGAGCTGGGGATGGACCGGGTGTCCGACTTCCGGCTGACCCGGCCGACGCTGGAGGACGTCTACCTCACGCTCGACGGCCGTGCCGAGCCGGGCGCGGGCCCCGCGCCGGGCGGCGGACCGGACGCGGACCGGATCCCGGCGGGTGCCGGGGAGGCCGGGGCCGCTGCCACCGCCACC
>NZ_JAAGMD010000839.1 GCF_010548465.1 Streptomyces sp. SID14436
CTCGCCGGCCCGACGCCGGCCCCGCACTCCCGCGCCCCGTCCCCCCGCCCGCCGGCCCGGACGTCGTCACCGCCGTCCCCGGCTGGCTCCGGGAGGCCCGCCGGCTGGCCGGCCGGCACGGCCAGGAGCAGATCCGTGACGCCCTGGACGCCCTCGCCGTCGAGCGGGCCAGGCCCGTGTTCCGGGTCGCGGTCGTGGGCGAGTTCAACCGGGGCAAGTCGACCCTCGTCAACCGCCTGATGGGCCGCGACCTGCTGCCCACCGGCTCGCTGCCGGTCACCCGCGGCCCGGTCACCGTCCGTCCGGGCCCCGAGGAGGCACTGACCGTGCGGTGGCCGGACGGCCGCAGGGAACGGCGGCGCCTCGGCACCGACGGGGACGGGGAACGGGCCGCACCCGGGGCCCCCGGGGCCGCACCCTGGGAAGGGCTGACCGGTCCCGCCGAAGCGGAGGGTTCCGGGACCGCCGGGGGAGCCCCGGAACGCTCGCTCCACCTCACCGTCCCCGACGGCTGGCTCGCCGGACGGGACCTCGAACTCGTCGACACACCCGGTGTCAACGCCGGCCCGACGGACCGGTTCGAGCTCGTCCGGCGCACCACCGCCGGCAGCGACGCGGTGCTCTTCGTGGTGTCCGCGCTCTCCCCGATGGGCCTCAGCGAACGCCGCCTGCTCGACGAGGAGGTCCTGTGCCGTCACGTGCCGTTCACCGCCGTCGTCGTCACCATGCTGGACCTGGTCGACGCCGACGACCGCCAGGAGGCACTCGACCACCTCCGCGCCCGGCTGTCCGACCTGCCCGGCGTGCCCGTGCTCGCCGCCCCGGCGCCCGGCGGCGGCGAGGACGAACTGCGGGCCCTGCGCGAGCTGGTGGACTCCTACGCCGAGAGCAGCGGACGCGCCGCGTGGCGGGACCGCGGCATCGCCGCCCAGGTCGCCGACCACTGCGACGCCCTGACCCGCATCGCCACCGAGGCCATGGCCGCCGCCCGGCTGTCCGAGCAGGAGGCCGCGCGGGCCGCGGACCGGGTCCGCGGCCGGCGGGCGGACGAGGAACACCGCTGGGAGCAGGCCCGCATCGACCTGACGTCCCGCCGCATCGCCCTCGTCGAACGGTTCCACGAGCACCTCCGCAAGGAACGCGACGCCCTCGTCGAACGGCTGCGCTGGGACCTCGAACGGGCCCCCGACCCCGGCGTCTGGTGGGAACGGGACCTGCCCTTCCGGCTGCGCCACGAACTGTCCGTCCTCGCGCGCACCGCCGAACGCAGCATCCTGCTCCCCGCCCTCTCCGCCGACATCGCCCGCCTGGACCGCGAGGTGGCCCGGTGGCTGCCCGACGCCGCCCCCGGCAGCGCCCCGGCCGCCCTGCACCTGTCGGCCGAGCCCGAGATCTCCGGCGAGGTCGGCAACCTCTCCCGCACCCGGCTCGCCACCCGGGTCGGCGCACAGGGCGGCGCCGTCGTCGGCTACCTCGTCGCCGCCGTCCGCGCCGCCCCCATGCCGATGGTCTACGGCGTCGGCTTCAGCCTGCTCGGCGGGCTGCTCGCGGAGTCGTCCATCCGCAGCGCCACCGAACAGCAGCGCAGGGAGGTCGACGCCGTCCTCGTCCGCGTGGTGGACGAGAGCACCGCTCACTTCCGCCGGCAGGCCGACGAGGTCCTGTCAGGCGTCTACGACGAGGCGTTCGACCGGCTCCACCGCTCGCACCTGCTGTGGAGCGACGCGCTGAGCACCGCCGCCGACCCCGCGACGCCCGGCACGGACTGGACGGACCTGTCCCGCTCCGCCGCCGGACTCGCCGCACGCATCCGCAGCGCGCTGCGGAGCTGACCCACGCCGAGGGCACAGAGAGGACACGAGACGACCATGACCGTGGAAGAGGGCGGGTACGCCGCGGCCACCGCGCAACGGCTCCGGCTGACGGGGATCGGCCGGCGGATCGGCGGCATCGCCGGACAGATCGGCGACGGCGGCACCGGCAGCGCGGTGACCGCGCTGCTGGAACGCCTCGACAACGACGCCTTCCACGTGATGGTGGTGGGGGACTTCAAACGGGGCAAGTCGACCTTCGTCAACGCCCTGCTGGGCGCCCAGGTGCTGCCCGTCAAGGCGGTCCCCGCGACGGCCGTCATCACCGAGGTCCGGTTCGGCGAACCGCCCGCCGCCCTCCTGTGGAAGGAGGACGCGGTCCAGCCCGAGTCGGTGGCGCCCGAGCGGCTGATCGACCTCATCACCGTCAACAACAAGGCCACCGACGAACGCAGCCCCTACGTGAAGGCCGAGGTGGTGTGGCCGCTGGAGCTGTGCCGCAACAACGTCGTGCTGATCGACTCCCCCGGCCTCAACGAGCACAACCACCGCGACGAGATCACCCTGTCGTACCTGAGCAGGGCCGACGCCGTGATCTTCCTCCAGCACGCCATCGCGCCCATGAGCATCAGCGAGTCGGCCTTCCTGACCACGCACCTCGAGGCCCACGACCCGTTCTTCGTGTTCACCTACTTCGACGCGATCGACGAGCACGAGCGCGAGGAGGTGATGGCTGCGGCCCGGCAGCGCATCACCGACCTGCGGGGCGAGGAGCGGGACCGGGGACGCTTCTTCTTCGTGGACGGCAAGACGGCCCTGCGGGCCCGAATCGCACAGGACGACGCGGGCTTCCGGCGCTCCGGCGTCGGCCCGCTCGAACAGGCGCTGGAGCAGTACCTGGTGAGCGAGCGTCACAAGGTGAAACTCCTCGCCCCGGCCCGCGCCCTGCGCGGCCTCACCCGGGAGCTGGACCGCAACATCCCGCACGAACTCGCCATGCTGGACTCCAAGGCCGGTGAACTGGAACGGCGCTGGGAGGCCGCCCAGGCACCGCTGCGGGACCTGGAGACGCGGGCCGCGCACATCTCCATGGACCTCGCCAACCAGACCCGGATGCTCCAGGAACGGGTCGAGACGCTGCTCGGCGGGTTCCTCGCCGCCGTCGCCGACGAGGCACCGCTGGCCGCCGCCGAGGTCCCCATCACCACCAAGCTGGGCCTGAACCCGTTCAAGGTGCCCGAGCGGGCCCAGCAGGTCGCCGGCGAGATCGCCGCCTGCACGGCCAAGGCCATGGAGGAGAAGGTGGCCCGCTGGGTGACCGACTCCCTGGAACCCGTGATCGCGCAGGACCTGGAGAAGATCGCCGCCCACCTCAACACCGAACTCGGGTCCTTCGAGGCCCGCCTGGACCGGCTCCGGGTGGAGATCCACGGGGCGACCGGCGCGGCCGCGGCGGGCGAACGCCAGGAGGAGACCCCGCTGACCCGCTTCCTCGCCGGGGTCGGGGGCTTCGTCATCGGCGGCGTGGCGGGCGGCATGGTGGGTGCCCGGTTCGGCGCCAGGGAGGCCCTGCGCACCCTGCTGCCCACCCTGGCCATCGCCATGGCCTGGATGTTCACCCCGTTCGGACTGCCCACCCTGGTCGGCGGACTCATCCTCCAGGGCATCTGGCAGAGCCACTCGGCGGGCGGCCGGATGGAACAGAAGATGCGGGAGGCGGTGGGCCGGGAGATGGCCACCCAGATGCGGCTCGAAGCGCCCACGCAGGCCCGGCAGGCCGCCCAGTCCTTCGCCGACAGCACCATGAAACCCCTCGGGGAGGCCGTCACCGGCGGACTCACGTCACGCATCGAGGAACTCGCCCGCAGCGTGGCCTCCGCGCGCGAGACCCGGGAGCAGGGCGAGGAGGCGGTCGAGCGGCGCCGGGCCGAACTCAAGGAGGTCGACGCCCTGTTGCGCGGCGCCGACGAGGACCTCAGCGACTTCGTCGACGAGATCGCGAGGATGTGATGGCCCGCTACCGCAGACGGCTGTGCCTGGCCGTGGACCTGCGCCACTACAGCCGCCACAGCTACCCCGAGCAGGAGGACGCGCAGTACCGGCTCCGGCTGGTCGTGGAGCACGCCCTGCGAAGGGCCCGGGTGCTGCGCGTCCGGGCTCAGCAACAGCTCCAGGGAGACGGGCAGTTGGTGGTGTTCCCGGCCGGGACCGACGCCGTGCGCGCCGTGCCCGAGCTGGTCCTCGGCCTGCGGGACGGGCTCTACCAGTCCAACCGGGCGCCGGGCGCGTTCGGCCGGCTGCGCATGCGGGCGGCGCTCGGCCTCGGCGCGGTGTCCCGGGCGGACCGCGGGTACCTGGGGGACTGCGTCGTCCTCGTCAACCGGCTGGTGGATGCCGACGTGGTGCGCGGGGCCCTGGAGGCGGAGGAGCACGGCGACCTGGCGCTCGCGGTCCCCGACGAGCTGTACCGGGAGGTGATCCTGCCGCACGGCGACCGGCTGCCGTCCGCCGGATTCCGGCAGACGGACGTGGTCGTCCCCGGCAAGGACTTCGCCTGCCGCGCCTGGCTCCACGTGCCCCGGTCGGCCCCCGCGCGCGACGCCGGGACCGAGCCCGTCATCTGGGGACACTCACCGGGGCGCACGGCCCTGCGCGAGTTCGTCGTCCCGGCCCTGGGGGCCGCGCACCTGGCGGCCACGGTGCTCTCCCGCAGTGTCACCCTGCGGGAGTGGGTCCTGCCCGGCGCGGATGGCACCGGCCCCGGCCCCGCCCATGCCGCCTCCGACGCCCGCTTCGACGAGGACGGCGGGCCGGGGGAGGGCGGGCCGGGGGAGGGCGGGCCGGGGGAGGGCCCGGACGACGGCCACCGGGCCGACGCGCAGGGCGGGGACGCGCAGCACCGGCCGGACCCTCATCACGCCGGCCACGAGGGGCAGGGGGAGCACGAGGGGCACGAGGGGCACCCGTCCGATGCCCACCACGCCACTCCGCACCACCCGGACCCCCACGATCCGGGGGCACACCTTCCGGACCCGCACGACCCGGGCCCGTACCACCTGGATCCGTACCACCTGGATCCGGACCCCCACGATCCCCACCACCCCGATTCCCACCACCCCGATCCGTACCACCTCGATCCGCACCACCCGGGCGGCCACGGTCACGACGTCGGTGACGGGCACGACGGCCACCTGTACCTCCACCACCACGACGGGTACTGAGCGGCCGGCGTTTCCTAGGTGACCAGCGGCGCGTCCGGGCCGGTGCCGGCGATGCGGCTCAGCTCCTGCGCGTCGCGGACGAGGATCCTGCGGTATCCGGTGTCGAGCACCCGCTCCTCACGCAGCGTCCGCAGGACCCGGTGGACGCTCGGCTCGGACGCGCCCACCAGGGCGGCCAGTTCGGGCTGGGTCAGTGACACGCCGATGACGGTCCCGGCGGGCCCGGGCCGCCCGTAGGCCCGCATCAGCTCGCCGAGGACCCGGGCGATGCGCATCTCCACCGGGCAGCTGCCGAACTCCTGCCGCCGCCGTGTCGACCAGCGCAGCTTGCCCGCCACCACCCGCATGACGGCCCGGGCCACCGTCTCGTGGGCGGCGAGGAAGTCGTTGAACTCCTGGCGGCCGATCAGCCGGGTGACGCCCGGACCCGCGGCCATCACGGTGGCCACGCGCGGCAGCGCGTCGAAGCACGCCAGTTCGCCGACGATGTCCCCGCCCGTGCGGACCGCCATCAATGCCTCGCGGTCGTCCTCCGTCCGGGCCACCACCTTGTACCAGCCGCTGAGCAACAGGTACACGTGCGATCCGTGCTCGCCCTCGCGCAGCAGGCGTTCGCCCTTCTCGAAGGTCTCGCGGCGCCCGAGACCGGTCATCTCGTCGCGGATCTCCCGGGGGAGGCCGCCGAGGAGGCTGGTGGCGGGCCACGGGTTGGTGTCGGTCTCCGGTCGCCGGACGGGTCTGCTGCGGGAAAGCGGTGGCGCCATACGAAGCCCTCGAATCGCTGTTCGTTTTGTGCGTGATGCCCCTCTGGGGTCTCAGTGGGAAGTATGGAGCAGTCGTCTCAACTGCCGGACCTTTTCCCCGATTTGCAGGCTGCCCCGGGAAACCCTTCCGGTGATCCAAGGCGTCCGGACGATGGCCCGCCCCGTGGCGGCGGAACCATACTGTGCGCGCCTGTCGGGTGGCAGGGAGACGCATGCCCGCCGTGCTGCGCGGAGCCGGCCACCACCGCCTGGTCCTGGGCGCCGCCGGACTCGCCCTGCTGCTCGCCGCGACCGTCCTCGCCGCGCCGGCCGCGCTCACCGAGCACGCCGTGGAGGGCGGGACACAGCGGCGGCTTGTCCGCGACCCCGACGCCGTGATCGCCGTCCTCGGCGACCACCGGGCCCCGGACACGAACACGAGCACCGACCCCACTCCCGCGGACGGCTCCCGGGGAGCTGGAGCCGGCCGGCCCGGTCGAGGACGGCGTATTCCTCGGCGTGCGCGCCTGGGGCGTCCCGGTACACCCGCCGCCGGTTCCGACGCCCCGCCCGCCGCCGACGGGAGCGCCGACGGTGCGTCGTGGCGGAAGGGGGTGGCCCCGCCCCGGCCGCCGCACGGGGTCGCCCCCGCACCGCCCGTATCACCCGCAACGGCCGCCGCGGGCCGGGCAGGACGGTTTTCGGCCGTTCCCCGCCCACACGCCCCGACCTGCCCTTTCATCGCCTTCCGCGGTTCTATGCTCTACGCGTTTGTAGAAGGCCCGCGCCCGGGTGGAGCGGGCCTCTCGTGGCACACGTATGCGTAAGGAGTGGACGCCACCATGGTGTTCAAACGACTGCTCGGCTCGCTCGGTGTCGGCGGCCCCACCGTCGACACGGTCCTCGACCCGGCCCCCGTCCGCCCCGGCGGCACCCTCACCGGGCAGGTCCGTCTCCAGGGCGGCAACGCCGGCTTTGACATCGAGCACATCACCCTGGAGCTGGTGGCCCGGGTCGAGGCCGAGCACGACGGGGGCGAGAGCGAGGGCGTCGTCGCCTTCGAGCGGTTCACCGTCGGCGGCGGCTTCCGCCTCGCAGAGGGGGAGCACCGCGACGTGCCGTTCGCCGTGACCCTGCCCTGGGAGACGCCGATCACCGAGCTGTACGGGCAGCCGCTGGGCATCGTGCTCGGGGTGCGCACCGAACTGTCGGTGGCGGGAGCCCGGGACAAGGGCGACCTGGACGCGCTCGCCGTGGCGCCGCTGCCGGCCCAGGAGTCGGTCCTGGAGGCCCTGGGACAGCTCGGCTTCGGCTTCCGGTCCGCCGACCTGGAGTACGGCCACATCGGCGGCACCGGGCAGCAGCTGCCCTTCTACCAGGAGATCGAGCTCACCCCGGCGCCTCAGTACGCCCACCAGGTCAACGAGATCGAGGTGACCTTCCTGGCGCACCCCGGCGGCATCGAGGTGGTCCTGGAGGCCGACAAGCGCGGTGGCCTGTTCTCCGAGGGCCACGACGCGCTCACCCGCTTCACGCTGCCCCACGAGGGCCTCGCCGACCCGGTCGCGGAGGTCGACGGCTGGATCCGCGCGCTGGTCGAGCATCGGGCCTCCCATGGCGGGTACGGCCACGGCGCCCCCTACGGCGGGCCCGGTCACGGCGGCCACCACGAGGAGCACCACCGCTCCGGCCCGGGCATGGGCACCGTCGTCGCGGCGGGCGCCGCGGGCCTCGCCGTCGGTGTGGTCGGCGGCATGGTCGCGGCCGAAGTCGTCGACGAGGTGGGCGACTTCTTCGAGGGCGACGACGAGGACGAGGACTGAGCGCGCCCCGCACCAGAGGGGCGGCCCCCGGGCCGCCCCGCCGCTTTTTCTACAGTGTTGTAGATTCGAGGGCGCGGGGCCGCGCACCGCGCCTCGACCACGCACGCCGAGAAGGAGTCACACCGTGGGAATCTCCCTGGCCAAGGGCGGCAATGTCTCGCTGAGCAAGGAAGCGCCGGGCCTGACCGCGGTCCTGGTCGGTCTGGGCTGGGACGTCCGCACCACGACCGGTACGGACTACGACCTGGACGCCTCCGCGCTGCTCCTCGACGCCTCCGGCAAGGTGCCGTCGGACCAGCACTTCGTCTTCTACAACAACCTGCGCAGCCCGGACGGTTCGGTCGAGCACACCGGCGACAACCTCACCGGTGAGGGCGAGGGCGACGACGAGTCGGTCAAGGTGGACCTGGCCGGTGTGCCGCCCACGATCGAGCGGATCGTCTTCCCCGTCTCCATCCACGACGCCGAGAACCGCGGCCAGAGCTTCGGCCAGGTGCGCAACGCCTTCATCCGGGTCGTGAACCAGGCCGGCGGCGCCGAGATCGCGCGCTACGACCTGTCGGAGGACGCGGCCACCGAGACGGCCATGATCTTCGGCGAGCTCTACCGGCACGGCGCCGAGTGGAAGTTCCGCGCCGTCGGACAGGGCTACGCGTCCGGACTGGCGGGCATCGCCGCCGACTTCGGCGTCAACGTCTGACCGACCCGGCGGTCCGCACGGTCCCGCCCGCCCCACCACACGCGTACCGGGCGGCGTGACCGGGACTGCCGGGCCGCCGAGCGGGCACCTGTATGACACCAACGACCGAGGGGTGACAGACCGCTCATGGAGATCTCAGGCGTCATCAGCGCAATCGTCATCGGCATCGTGATCGGGGTGCTCGGCCGGCTCGTCGTCCCCGGGCGGCAGCGCATCGGGGTCCTGTGGACCATCCTGATCGGCATCGTCGCCGCGTTCATCGGCACCGCCATCGCCTCCGGGCTCGGGGTCGCCGACACCAAGGGCGTCGACTGGGTCGAATGGCTGATCCAGATCGCCCTGGCCGCGCTCGGTGTGGCCGCGGTCAGCAGGATCAAGCTGCGCGGCTGACCGGCTGACCGGCTGACCGGCGGCCCGGACGGGTCCGGGCCGCCGGCCGGTGCGGTCACGCGCGCCGTCGCTCCCGGGACGCCCAGGACACCACCCGGCGCCCCGGGAGCCCTCCGCGTGCCCGCACGTCACCCCGGGGGGCCGGCCGACACCGGCGCGTCGCTCTGCCGGAGCTCGGCCAGCAGTTCGCTCTGGCCCGCCAGCAGTTCCGTGAGGATGCGACGCGCCGCCCGCAGCAGCTCGGCGACGTCGCCCCCGGCGAGCGCGTAACGCACCGTGGACCCCTCCCGCACCGACACGACGATCCCGGACCTGCGCAGCACGGCCAGCTGCTGCGAGAGGCTGGACGGTTCGATGTCGATGTCGGCGAGCAGGTCCCGTACCGGGACCGGCCCGTGCTGCAACAGTTCCAGCACCCTGATGCGCACCGGATGTCCGAGCATGCGGAAGAACTCCGCCTTGGCCTGATAGAGGGGGACCTGCATGCCGCGTTCTCCCTGCCGCATCGGGGGTTCCGTGCCGTGGGGCGGCGCCCGGCCGCGCCGCCCCGGCGTCTTCCTTCGGGGCCGATCCTTCTCGCCCGGAGCCGCGCACATCCGCCACTTGGGATCATGTTGATGTGGTGACTTGAAGAAGTCTTCACATCGTGGGCATGCGTCGGCCGGGACCCCGGGCGGCGGATCACACCTCCAGCTGTTCCTCGATGCGCTTGAGCTGGTGGCGGGCCATCGCCAGGTTCGACCGCGACTTGTCGAGCACCACGTACAGGAACAGCCCGTTGCCCGAACGGCCGGTGACCAGCCGGATGAGGTGGTACTGCCCGCCCAGGGTGATGAGGATGTCCTCGATCTGCCCCGTCAGGCCCAGCAGCTCCATGGTGCGCACCTTGGCCCGGATGACGTCCGTGTTGCCGGCCGCGGCGACCGTGAGGTCCAGATCCTTGCCCCCGCCCAGGGTGCCCAGGGCCATGCCGCTGGAGTAGTCGACGACGGCTGCCCCGAGGGACCCTTCGATGGCGGTCATGATTTCCTTCAGCGACACTTCCACACTCGCCATGGACCCATCCTCTGCTCGTAGTTGTGACGACAGCAGGCGGAGGCCACCCCTGCGGCGGCTCTCGCGCTGTCCGGTGCCGGAACGTTAGGCAAGTGACGGAAGCATGTGGGGGCGTCTGACCGGGGCTGACCCGTAGTGATCGAAAAGATGCGCCAACGAACGACTGTCTGGTCGACCCGTGCGCGAAACACCTCCGGTCGGTCCCCGAAAACGCCCACCCCCGTGAGGGTTGGATGAAGGGATGGTCACACAGTTCCCGCAGCCGCTGGTCGTCGCTTCAATCAAACCCCCGACCTGCGCCTTCTCCCCGGGGTTGGCTGTGACTTGGGCGGACCCTGTGGAGATGTGACCGGACGTCACCCGGGGCCGCCGGCAGCGCCATTGATCTGACCGCGACAACTGGTCACTCTTCTCGTCATCCTCCGCGCAACGCCGTGCCGGAGGTCATCCCCCCACGACGAGGAGACCCCTCTCCATGACGCACCAGATGCGTACCGGCGCACTCAAGGTCACCGCCGCGACCTTCGTGGCGACCGCCGCCACCACGGCCGCCCTCCTCGCGGCCCCCGCCGCCCACGCCGACACACCCGCCCAGGGCACCGTGTACGGCCTGAACGCCGAAGGAGCCGTGGCCGGCAGCTACATCGTCCTGCTCGACGAGGAGACCACCGCCACCGCCAAGAAGAACCTGGCCGAGGAGTACGGCGGCACCCTCAGCCGGTCCTACGCAGCCGCCGTCGACGGCTTCTCCGCGACCGGCCTCACCCAGGCCGAGGCCGAGCGCCTCGCCGCCGACCCCGCCGTCGGCAAGGTCGTCGCCAACCGCACCCTCCACGCCACCGCCACCCAGACCGACCCGCCGTCCTGGGGCCTCGACCGCGTCGACCAGGAGGACACCGCCGGCGACGCCGCCTACACCTACCCCGACCAGGCCGGCGAGGGCGTCACCGCCTACGTCATCGACACCGGGGTCCGCGTCACCCACGAGGACTTCGAAGGCCGCGCCAGCCACGGCTACGACGCCGTCGACGACGACGACACCGCCGACGACGGCAACGGCCACGGCACCCACGTCGCCGCCACCATCGCCGGAGCCGCGCACGGCGTCGCCAAGAAGGCCGGCATCGTGGCCGTCAGAGTCCTCGACGACAACGGCTCCGGCACCACCGAACAGGTCATCGCCGGCATCGACTGGGTCACCGAGAACCACCAGGGGCCCTCCGTCGCCAACATGAGCCTCGGCGGTGCCGCCGACCCCGCCCTGGACGCGGCGGTCGCCAAGGCCATCGCCTCCGGGGTCACCTTCGCGGTCGCCGCCGGCAACGAGTCCGCCGACGCCGGCCAGGGCTCGCCCGCCCGCGTCCCGGAGGCCCTCACGGTCGCCTCCAGCACCAAGGACGACGCCCAGTCCGACTTCTCCAACTTCGGTTCCGTCGTCGACCTGTACGCGCCGGGCTCCGACATCACCTCGGCCTGGAACGACAGCGACCAGGGCACCAAGACGATATCCGGCACCTCGATGGCGAGCCCCCACGTCGCCGGCGCGGCCGCCGTGTACCTGGCCGGCCACCCCGACGCCACGCCCGACGCCGTCGCCACCGCCCTGACCGACGGAGCCACCGCCGACAAGATCGGCAACCCCGGCGAGGGCACCCCGAACAAGCTCCTGAAGATCACCGAATAGCCCGCCGCCCACTGGGCAACAGCTCCGGGGGGCCGCGACGGGAATCCATCCCGTCGCGGCCCCCCGCGCCGGTTCCGGACGCCCCCGCGGCACCCGGCCACCGGCGCGGACGACGGGGACCGGCGCCGGTGAGTGGCCCGGTTCACATGGCGTACCGGACGTGCCACCGACACGATGGTCTTCGTCACCGGCAGGCTGAAGGGATCAAGAATGTTCCGCAAGGTGCTGGTCGCCAATCGCGGTGAGATCGCGATTCGGGCGTTCCGCGCGGGCTACGAGCTGGGTGCCCGGACCGTGGCCGTCTTCCCCCACGAGGACCGAAACTCGCTGCACCGGCTCAAGGCCGACGAGGCCTACGAGATCGGCGAGCCCGGTCATCCGGTGCGCGCCTACCTCTCGGTGGAGGAGATCGTGGGCGCGGCGCGCCGCGCGGGGGCCGACGCCGTCTACCCCGGGTACGGATTCCTCTCCGAGAACCCCGAACTGGCGCGGGCCTGCGAGGAGGCCGGCATCACCTTCGTCGGGCCCAGCGCCCAGATCCTGGAGCTGACCGGGAACAAGTCCCGCGCCGTGGCCGCCGCACGGGAGGCGGGCGTGCCCGTCCTCGGCTCCTCCGAGCCCTCCACCGACATCGACGCCCTCGTCCGGGCCGCCGACGACGTCGGTTTCCCCGTCTTCGTCAAGGCCGTCGCCGGCGGCGGCGGGCGAGGCATGCGCCGAGTCGAGGAACCCGCCCAGCTGCGCGAGGCCATCGAGGCGGCCTCCCGCGAGGCGGCGTCCGCCTTCGGCGACCAGACCGTCTTCCTGGAGAAGGCCGTCGTCGAGCCCCGCCACATCGAGGTGCAGATCCTCGCCGACGGCCAGGGCAACGTCATGCACCTCTTCGAGCGGGACTGCTCCGTGCAGCGCCGCCACCAGAAGGTCGTCGAACTCGCCCCCGCGCCGAACCTCGACCCCGCCCTGCGCGACCGCATCTGCGACGACGCCGTACGCTTCGCCCGGCAGATCGGCTACCGCAACGCCGGCACCGTGGAGTTCCTCCTCGACCGCGACGGCAACCACGTCTTCATCGAGATGAACCCCCGCATCCAGGTCGAGCACACGGTGACCGAGGAGGTCACCGACGTCGACCTCGTCCAGTCGCAGCTGCGCATCGCCGCCGGTGAGACCCTCGCCGACCTCGGCCTCTCCCAGGAGACCGTCACCCTGCGGGGCGCCGCGCTCCAGTGCCGCATCACCACCGAGGACCCCGCGAACGGCTTCCGCCCCGACACCGGCCGCATCAGCGCCTACCGCTCCCCGGGCGGCTCCGGCATCCGGCTCGACGGCGGCACCACCCACGCCGGCACCGAGATCTCCGCCCACTTCGACTCCATGCTGGTCAAACTGACCTGCCGGGGACGGGACTTCGCCGCCGCGGTGGGCCGCGCCCGGCGCGCGGTCGCCGAATTCCGCATCCGCGGCGTCGCCACCAACATCCCCTTCCTCCAGGCGGTGCTGGACGACCCCGACTTCCAGGCCGGCCGCGTCACCACCTCCTTCATCGAGCAGCGCCCGCACCTGCTCACCGCACGCCACTCCGCCGACCGCGGCACCAAGCTGCTCACCTACCTCGCCGACGTCACGGTCAACAAGCCGCACGGCGAACGCCCCGAACTCGTCGACCCCCTCACCAAGCTGCCCGAGGTGCCGGCCGGGGAACCGCCCGCGGGCTCCCGGCAGCGGCTCGCCGAACTCGGCCCCGAGGGCTTCGCCTCCTGGCTGCGCGCGTCACCCGCCGTCGGCGTCACCGACACCACCTTCCGCGACGCCCACCAGTCGCTGCTCGCCACCCGCGTCCGCAGCAAGGACCTGCTGGCCGTCGCCCCGGTCGTCGCCCGCACCCTGCCCCAGCTCCTCTCCCTGGAATGCTGGGGCGGCGCCACCTACGACGTCGCCCTGCGCTTCCTCGCCGAGGACCCCTGGGAGCGCCTGGCCGCCCTGCGCGAGGCCGTGCCCAACCTGTGTCTGCAGATGCTGCTGCGCGGCCGCAACACCGTGGGCTACACCCCCTACCCGACCGAGGTCACCGACGCCTTCGTCCAGGAGGCCGCCGCCACCGGCATCGACATCTTCCGCATCTTCGACGCGCTCAACGACGTCGGCCAGATGCGGCCCGCCATCGACGCCGTCCGCGAGACCGGCACCGCCGTCGCCGAGGTCGCCCTCTGCTACACGGCCGACCTGTCCGACCCCTCCGAGCAGCTCTACACGCTCGACTACTACCTCCGCCTCGCCGAGCAGATCGTCGAGGCCGGCGCCCACGTCCTGGCCGTCAAGGACATGGCCGGACTGCTGCGCGCCCCGGCCGCCGCGACCCTGGTGTCCGCCCTGCGCCGCGAGTTCGACCTCCCCGTCCACCTCCACACCCACGACACCGCCGGCGGCCAGCTCGCCACCTACCTCGCCGCGATCCAGGCCGGCGCCGACGCCGTCGACGGAGCGGTCGCCTCCATGGCCGGCACCACCTCCCAGCCCTCCCTGTCGGCGCTCGTCGCGGCCACCGACCACTCGGAACACCCCACCGGCCTCGACCTCCAGGCCGTCGGCGACCTGGAGCCGTACTGGGAGAGCGTCCGCAAGGTCTACGCGCCCTTCGAGGCCGGCCTGGCCGCCCCGACCGGCCGCGTCTACCACCACGAGATCCCCGGCGGCCAGCTCTCCAACCTGCGCACCCAGGCGATCGCCCTCGGCCTGGGCGACCGCTTCGAGGACATCGAGGCGATGTACGCCGCCGCCGACCGCATGCTCGGCCGGCTGGTGAAGGTCACGCCCTCCTCCAAGGTGGTCGGCGACCTCGCCCTGCACCTCGTCGGCGCGGGCGTCTCCCCGGCGGACTTCGAGGAGTCCCCGGACCGCTTCGACATCCCCGACTCCGTCATCGGCTTCCTGCGCGGCGAACTGGGCACCCCGCCCGGCGGCTGGCCCGAGCCGTTCCGCACCAAGGCCCTGCGGGGCCGCGCCGAACCCAAGCCGGTCCAGGAACTGAGCACCGACGACCGCACCGGCCTCGCCAAGGACCGCCGGGCGACCCTCAACCGGCTGCTCTTCCCCGGCCCCACCCGCGAGTTCGACACCCACCGCGGCAGCTTCGGCGACACCAGCGTCCTCGACAGCAAGGACTTCTTCTACGGCCTGCGCCCGGGCAAGGAGTACTCCGTCGACCTCGACCCCGGCGTCCGGCTGCTCATCGAGCTCCAGGCGATCGGCGACGCCGACGAGCGCGGCCTGCGCACCGTGATGGCCACCCTCAACGGCCAGCTGCGCCCCATCCAGGTCCGTGACCGGGCGGCCGCCTCCGACGTCCCCGTCACCGAGAAGGCCGACCGGGCCAACCCCGGCCATGTGGCGGCCCCCTTCGCCGGGGTGGTCACCCTCGCGGTCGCCGAGGGCGACGAGGTGTCCGCGGGTGCCACGGTCGCGACCATCGAGGCGATGAAGATGGAGGCCGCGATCACCGCCCCCAAGGACGGCACGGTGAGCAGGCTGGCGATCAACCGCATCCAGCAGGTGGAGGGCGGCGACCTCCTGGTCGAACTCGCCTGACCCGGGCCCGGACCGGCCGCCCCCGGCCGGCCGGTCCGGGACCACCGTCCCCGGTGACCGCCGCGCGGGAGACGGCACCTGAGCCGTCAGCCGTCTCCCGCGCGGCGCCCCACCCGGCCATTCCGGTGGTTTCCGCGCGGGTGCCGTGTGCTCGTATGGCGAGGGGGTTACGGGAGCAGTATGAGCTCTCTGCGACGTCTTCCCCCTGTGCGTTCCCTGGCCGCCGTCTGTGCGCTGGGCGCGTCCGCGCTGCTGCTGACCGCCTGCGGAAGCAGCGGAACCGACCGTGCCGATGTCGCCGCCGCGGCGCCCACCAGCCCGGGCGCCACCTCGGCCACCGCGACCTCCGCCTCACCCTCGGCGTCCGCCTCACTGAGCGAGGACCAGACCGAGCGCAAGGACCTGATCAACGCGACGAAGGTGACCTGGCAGAAGGCCGCCGACGCGGCCATCCAGGAGGTGCCCGACAGCCAGTTGGTGGGCCTGGAGCTGAAGCCGACCCCCTCCGACGTCACCGCCACCCCCGGCACCGCCAGCCCGAGCACCCCGAACCCGGCCCCCTCGCCGGGCGCCCCCGAGTGGGAGGCCAAGGTCGCCACCGAGGACGGCACGGTGCACCGCGTCGAGATCGACGCCGTCAACGGCAAGGTCTTCCGCTCCCAGGCCGAGCAGGACCAGAGCGCCGACGACAAGCAGGAGATCGTCAACCGCCTCAACGACGCCACCCAGGCCCCGGACCAGGTCGTCAAGGCCGCCACCGACAAGGTCGAGGGCACGGTCACCGGCCTGGAACTCGACCATGACGACAACGACCAGGTCATGTGGTCCGTCGACGTGGTCAACAACGACACCTGGGTCCTGACGTCCGTCGAGGTGGACGCCGCCAGCGGCGAGGTCCTGCGCGAGCAGGTCGAACGCGACTGACGCCCGCCACCGCCACCGCGCCCCCGGGCCGCCCACCCACCACGGGCGGCCCGGGGGCGCGTTCGGGCGAGCGGACGGCAGCGTCCGCCGGCCCGTCGGCGGTTCGTTCATCCCGCGCGGCCCCGGTGCCGCGCCCCG
>NZ_JAAGMD010000855.1 GCF_010548465.1 Streptomyces sp. SID14436
GCCGCCGCAGCCGCGGCGGCGGGACCGCCGGCGCCCTGCTGGCCCGGCATGCCCTGCGGCTTCTTGCCGCCCTGGGCGACGTCGACGGGCAGCATGACCAGCGCGGTCGTGCCGCCGGAGTCGGACGGGCGGAGCTGGATGCGGATGCCGTGGCGCTGCGACAGACGGCCGACCACGAACAGACCCATGCGGCGGGAGACGGAGACGTCCACGGTGGGCGGCGAGGCGAGCCGCTCGTTGATCGCCGCCAGGTCCTCGGGGGACAGGCCGATACCGGTGTCGTGGATCTCGATCAGCACGCGGCCGTCGGGCAGCGCGTGACCGGTGACCTTGACCTTGGTCTGCGGGGAGGAGAACGAGGTCGCGTTCTCCAGCAGCTCGGCGAGCAGGTGCACGAGGTCGTTGACGACCCGGCCGGCCACTTCGGTGGTCGGCACCGAGGACAGCTCGATGCGCTCGTACTGCTCCACCTCGGAGGCGGCGGCACGGAGCACGTCGACCAGCGGGACGGGGCGGGTCCACCGGCGGCCCGGCTCCTCACCCGCGAGCACCAGGAGGTTCTCACCGTTACGGCGCATGCGGGTGGCGAGGTGGTCCAGCTTGAACAGCGAGGACAGCTGGTCCGGGTCGGCCTCGCGGGACTCCAGCTCGGAGATCAGCGACAGCTGGCGCTGGATCAGACCCTGGGAGCGGCGCGAGAGGTTGGTGAACATCGCGTTGACGTTGCCCCGCAGCAGGGCCTGCTCGGCGGCGAGGCGGACCGCCTCGCGGTGCACGTCGTCGAAGGCCGCGGCCACCCGGCCGATCTCGTCCCGGGAGTGCACACCGACCGACTCCACGGACGTGTCCACGTCCTGCGGGTCGGACTCGGAGAGCTGCTTGACCAGCTCGGGCAGCCGTTCCTGGGCCACCTTGGTCGCGGTGTCCTCCAGGCGCCGCAGCGAGCGGATCATGGAGCGGGCGACGACGAACGCGCCGACCAGCGAGACACCGAGCACCAGCAGGATCAGCGCACCGGAGATGATCGCGTCGCGCTCGGTGGCGCTGCGCAGCTCACGGGCCTTCTGTTCCATCTCCTCGAGCAGCGTGTGCTCGATGTTCTTCATCTGGAGGATCTTGGTGCCGCTGTCGTCGAGCCAGTCGCGGTAGGACCGCTTGTCCATCGTCTTCAGGCCGTCCCTGTTCGTCAGGGCGCGGCGGGCGTACGTGTCGGTGGCCTGGATGGTGCTGTTGCCCTCGGTGATGGGCAGGAGCAGCTCGACGGCGTCGGCCTCGCCGTAGACCGTCTTGAACGCGGCGGTCTCGCTCTTCTCGCTCTGCTGCGCCGACTCGGCGTAGAGCCGGTCGTTCTCCGAGAGGTCGCCGAAGGTGGTGTTGCTGGCGGGCAGCGCCGCCGCCAGGATCGCGCGCTGGACCGACGCGTACTCCTTGGCCGCGGAGAACGAGGCCAGTGCGCGCGTGCGCTGGATCATGTCGGGGTTGCTGGTGGCCTCCGCCATGTCCTGGGAGATGTCGACCAGGTTCTCGATCAGGCGGTGGTACGACTCGACGGTCTGGGTGGCGTTGCGCTCCTGGGCGAACGCCCCGTTGCGCGTCTTGCTGAGGTCGCCGAGCTGTCCGGCGATCTGCACCAGGTTCTCGCGGACGCCCTGGAGGTTGCCGTCCTCGCTCGCCCGGTCGATCTGCTCGGAGCTGTCGAGGAAGTTCTTCAAGGCCCGGTCGGTCTTCTCCCGGAATCCCTTGACCGAGAAGTCGGTCGGCTTGGCGCCGTGCGCCAGCGGGCCAGCCGACTGGTCGCGCTCCTCCTGGAGCGCGGCGGCCAGTTCGGTGGCCTGCTTGGTCATGTCCGTCAGCAGCTTCATGTTGTCGAGCTGCTGGATGTCGTCCATGGACTGGTTGATGCGCAGGGCGCCCAGCGAGGTGGCCGCGACCACCGGGAGCGCGAGCAGCGACACCAGTCGGGTGGAGATGCGCCAGTTGCGCAGGGCTATTCGAGGCCCGGGGCCCGAAGGTTCCTTCGACGGCCGTGCCGGTGCCGACTCCGCCGGTCCCCCGGGCGCGGACGCGCCGGGGCGGTCGCCGCCGTCGCCGGACACGGGCCGGCCCGGAATCTGGGCGTGCTGGGGCGAGGAGCTGCCTGGCATGGCGCCAGTCCCGCCGTGCGGCTCCGGCTCCGCCGAAGCGCTGCCATCCCTCTTGAAACGTCCCTGCACTAGCGTCGCAACCTCTGGACCAGGCACCTCTCCGCGTGAACGGTGAGGCACGGTGTCGGCGTCATAGGGGCGCCCTGAATACGCCCCCGTGGTGGTCGTGAGTGACCGGCGCGGGTTCCCCCATCTCGCCGCCACTCGGCGCGTCGGTGCGCCCCCTGTGCGCCGGCTCGATCCTGCGGCGGTCCGAGGAATTCCAGCACAGTGCAGGATCTCCAACAAGGCCCGTGAACCGAGCCGTGACATACGTGACACCGAGTGAGTGAGCTATTACCAGTCGTGGACCAGGATTCGGGGCGGAACGGGCAGATTCCCGCGAGTCGCCCGAGAGGCCCGAGTGTCCCAGTCGCCATGATCGGGAGCGGAATGAGGGCTTCAGGTGTCGAATGTCCGTTTCGACGGCAGGGGGTAGCGGTCCGGATTGACCGAAATGCCCTTCACGTCGTGAGCAAACTCACACCCGGATCATGGCGCTCCGCCGCCGTCGGCGGGGAATTGAATGTTTAGCCTGGCGCTTTACAGAGATGGCAAATCCGTCAACCAGCGCCCTAACCGGGGCCCTTCGGGCCCGGTGGACGCCCACGAGCAGAACAGGGTCAAGTAAACAGTGAAGACGACGACGATGTTCCTCAAGATCGCCAACCCGCGGCGCACGACGCTGGCCCACCTCGACGGTGCCGACGAGCTGCAGACGCCGGCCCAGCTGGAACACACCGTCGAACTCCCGGCCCGCACTGCCAACCCCAAGCGCACCGTCCTCATGGAGATCCCGGTCGCGGCCGCCGCCGCGCACTGACACCGACACCGGTCAGTACGCACCCCGGGCGCCCCTCGTTCAGCGGGGCGCCCGTCGCTGTGCGTGGGGAACCGGCCCCCCGCCGCGTTAGCCTGGGGCGTCAGACTCCAGCCGGCTCAGTCAAGGGGACAGGCATCCCGTGCGCATCGCCAGATTTTCCATCGACGGGAACGTCGCCTTCGGTGCGGTCGAGGGCGACCGGCAGGACGAACTCGTCCTGAACATCATCAAGGGCATCCCGTTCGCCGACTTCGAGCTCTCCGGCACCAGGGTCCCGCTCGGCAAGGTCCGGCTGCTGCCCCCGGTCCTGCCCAACAAGGTCGTGGCCTTCGGCCGCAACTACGCCGAGCACGCGAAGGAGATGGGCAACGAGGTCCCCGACGCCCCCTTCGCCTTCTTCAAGCCCGCCACCTCGGTGATCGGCTCCGGCGACGAGATCCAGTACCCCTCCTTCTCCCAGGAGGTGCACCACGAGGCCGAGCTGGCCGTGGTCATCGGGCGGATGTGCCGCGAGGTCCCCCGCGAACGCGTCAAGGACGTGGTCTTCGGCTACACCTGCGCCAACGACGTCACCGCGCGCGACGTCCAGCGGCGCGAGAAGCAGTGGGCCCGGGCCAAGGGCTTCGACACCTCCTGCCCGCTCGGCCCCTGGGTGGAGACGGACCTGGACCTCGCCGCCGCGGGCGACCTGACCATCCAGCTGACGGTCAACGGCGCCCAGCGCCAGCTCGGCCGCACCAGCGAGATGATCCACTCCATCGAGGACCTGGTCGTCAACATCTCCGAGGCCATGACCCTGCTCCCGGGTGACGTGATCCTCACCGGCACCCCGGCCGGCGTCGGCCCCCTCAACGTCGGCGACGAAGTCGCCGTCACCATCGAAGGCATCGGCACTCTCACCAACAAGGTTGTCAAGCGTGGCTAGCGCATCCGGCTCGTCCCCCGTACGCGTCCGTTTCTGTCCCTCGCCCACCGGAAACCCCCACGTGGGCCTGGTCCGCACCGCCCTGTTCAACTGGGCGTTCGCCAAGCACCACCAGGGCACCCTGGTCTTCCGCATCGAGGACACCGACGCGGCCCGCGACTCCGAGGAGTCCTACGCCCAGCTGCTCGACGCGATGCGCTGGCTGGGCTTCGACTGGGACGAGGGCCCCGAGGTCGGCGGCCCCCACGCCCCGTACCGCCAGTCCGAGCGCATGGACCTCTACCGGGACGTCGCGGCCAGGCTGCTGGACGCCGGGCACGCCTACCGCTGCTACTGCTCCCAGCAGGAGCTCGACACCCGCCGCGAGGCCGCCCGCGCCGCCGGGAAGCCCTCCGGCTACGACGGCCACTGCCGCGAGCTGACCGACGCGCAGGTCGAGGAGTACCGCGCCCAGGGCCGCGAGCCGATCGTCCGCTTCCGGATGCCGGACGAGACGATCACCTTCACCGACCTGGTCCGCGGCGAGATCACGTACCTCCCGGAGAACGTCCCGGACTACGGCATCGTGCGCGCCAACGGCGCCCCGCTGTACACCCTGGTCAACCCGGTCGACGACGCCCTGATGGAGATCACCCACGTCCTGCGCGGCGAGGACCTGCTCTCCTCCACCCCGCGCCAGATCGCCCTGTACAAGGCGCTGACCGAGCTGGGCATCGCCAAGGGGACCCCGGCCTTCGGCCACCTGCCGTACGTGATGGGCGAGGGCAACAAGAAGCTCTCCAAGCGGGACCCGCAGTCCTCGCTCAACCTCTACCGGGAGCGCGGCTTCCTCCCCGAGGGCCTGCTCAACTACCTCTCCCTGCTCGGCTGGTCGCTCTCCGCCGACCGGGACGTCTTCTCGGTCGAGGAGATGGTCGCGGCCTTCGACGTCACCGACGTGCAGCCCAACCCGGCCCGCTTCGACCTCAAGAAGTGCGAGGCGATCAACGCCGACCACATCCGGATGCTCGACGTGAAGGACTTCGCCGAGCGCTGCCGCCCGTGGCTGAGGGCCCCGCACGCCCCCTGGGCCCCCGAGGACTTCGACGAGGCGAAGTGGCAGGCGGTCGCCCCGCACGCGCAGACCCGCCTGAAGGTGCTCTCCGAGATCACCGACAACGTCGACTTCCTGTTCCTGCCGGAGCCGGTCTTCGACGAGGCGTCCTGGAACAAGGCGATGAAGGAGGGCTCCGACGCCCTGCTGCGCACCGCCCGGGAGAAGCTGGAGGCCGCCGACTGGTCCTCCGCCGAGTCCCTGAAGGAGGCCGTCCTGGCCGCCGGCGAGGCCCACGGCCTCAAGCTGGGCAAGGCGCAGGCCCCGGTCCGCGTCGCGGTCACCGGCCGCACGGTCGGCCTGCCGCTCTTCGAGTCCCTGGAGGTCCTGGGCAAGGAGAGGACGCTGGCCCGCGTCGACGCGGCCCTGGCGAAGCTCACGGCGGCGTAGTCCGCGCACGCACCCGGTCGGGGGCGGCAGCCGGTGCGGCTGCCGCCCCCGACGCGACGGCACCGGGCCGGCGCGTACCGGGGCGCCCCCGTCCGCCCCCGGAAGCCCCTGCCCGCTCCCGCCCGGGACGGGTACGGTCGGTGTCATGGTGATCCGGGCCGTCGTCTGGGACGTGGACGACACACTTTTCGACTACACCACCGCCGACCGCGAGGGCATGCGGACGCACCTGACGGCCGAGGGGCTCCTCGCCGGCCCCGGGTCGGCCGACGAGGCGCTGGCCCGCTGGCGGCGGATCACCGAGGAGCAGTGGGCGCGCTTCGCCGCCGGCGAAGTGGACTTCGTCACGCAGCGGCGCGACCGCACCCGGGTCTTCCTGGGGCGGGAGATGACCGACGGCGAGGCCGACGCCTGGTTCCTGCGCTATGTGACGCACTACGAGTCGGCCTGGAGCCTCTTCCCGGACGTGCTGCCCGTCCTCGACGCCCTCGCCGACAGCCACCGCCACGCGGTGCTCTCCAACTCCAGCCTCCACGTCCAGGACCACAAACTGCGCGTGCTGGGCGTGCACGACCGCTTCGAGGCCATCCTCTGCGCCGCCGAGCTGGGCGTCTCCAAGCCCGAGCCCGGCGCTTTCCTGGCGGCCTGCGAGGCGCTGGAGCTGCCCCCGCGGCAGGTGGCGTACGTGGGGGACCACCCGGAGATCGACGGCCGGGGCGCCGCGGACGCCGGACTGCTGTCGGTGTGGATCGACCGCTCCGGCAGCCACGCGGCGGTCGAACCGCCCGAGGGTCCGCGCCGCATCGCCTCGCTTGACGAACTCCCGGCGGTCCTCGGCGCCCCTACTCGTTTTGGAGCCCCGTCCTCCTTCGGGTAATGTTCTTCCTGCGCCGCGGGGCGCCGGTCACCAGGCCGGAACCCCAGGCGCACAGCTAGAACAAGATCCCCTCCGGGGCTTGCGTTCCAGTGGCCTATGGTGTAATTGGCAGCACGACTGATTCTGGTTCAGTTAGTCTTGGTTCGAGTCCAGGTAGGCCAGCTCGCAGAGCTCATCTGCACCGCGGATCACACGTCCGCAAGCCCCCGTTGTGTAGCGGCCTAGCACGCTGCCCTCTCAAGGCAGTAGCGCCGGTTCGAATCCGGTCGGGGGTACAGATCCATCCCGCGAAGGCAGTCAGGGTCGCTCCCGCTGCCGTCACGGTGACAACACCCGGCCACGGCCGGGTGGGGATCGCCAGGGCCCCCGTTGTGTAGCGGCCTAGCACGCCGCCCTCTCAAGGCGGTAGCGCCGGTTCGAATCCGGTCGGGGGTACTGACTGGTCTAAACCATCATTGGTCTATGGTGTAATTGGCAGCACGACTGATTCTGGTTCAGTTAGTCTTGGTTCGAGTCCAGGTAGACCAGCAGGATCTGCGGCAACGCGTGATCCAGGCCCCCGTTGTGTAGCGGCCTAGCACGCCGCCCTCTCAAGGCGGTAGCGCCGGTTCGAATCCGGTCGGGGGTACACGAGCCGAAAGCCCTCCACCTCGGTGGGGGGCTTTCGCGTGTTCCGGCTCACTCGCGGACGCCACCGTCGGCTCCACCTGGTCCGGGGAGGCGACAACTCCCCGTACGGACGCATCGGTTCGGCGTAGAAGGAGGAGCCGCATCGGCGCAGGTGCTCCCCTGTGCACGCCCCGCGCACGGCCCACCACACAGCGTGGACGTCCAAGAAGCCTGCGAGTCGGTCCACGCCGACATGCCGGCCTTCGGACTCGCCGCCTCGCACGCGCAGGTGCCGCTGAACGGAGCGCGCCGCCGGCTGCGGCCGGCGGCGCGTGACGCCGGGGGAGGGCCCGCCGCGGCGTTGAGGCGGGCCCTCCCCGACGGTCGGGGGAACGGGACGGGGAAGGGTCAGGAGCGGCGGAGCGCCTCGGAGAGGCGCGCGGCCGCGTCGATCACGGCCTGGGCGTGCATGCGCCCCGGGTGCCGGGTCAGGCGCTCGATGGGGCCGGAGACGGACACGGCGGCGACCACGCGGTTGGAGGGGCCCCGCACCGGCGCGGAGACGGACGCGACGCCGGGCTCCCGCTCGCCGATCGACTGCGCCCAGCCGCGGCGCCGCACGCCCGACAGCGCCGTCGCCGTGAAGCGGGCGCCCTGCAGGCCGCGGTGCAGCCGCTCCGGCTCCTCCCAGGCGAGCAGGATCTGCGCCGAGGAACCGGCCTTCATCGTCAGGGTGGATCCCACCGGCACCGTGTCCCTGAGCCCGGACAGGCGCTCCGCCGCGGCGACGCAGATGCGCATGTCGCCCTGGCGGCGGTAGAGCTGGGCGCTCTCCCCGGTGACGTCCCGCAGGTGCGTGAGCACCGGGCCGGCCGTGGCGAGCAGGCGGTCCTCACCGGCCGCCGCGGCCAGTTCGGCCAGGCGCGGGCCGAGGATGAACCGGCCCTGCATGTCGCGCGCCACCAGACGGTGGTGTTCCAGCGCCACGGCCAGGCGGTGGGCCGTGGGTCGTGCCAGTCCGGTCGCCCCGACCAGTCCCGCGAGGGTGGCCGGGCCGGACTCCAGAGCGCTCAGGACGAGGGCCGCCTTGTCCAGAACGCCGACGCCGCTACTGTTGTCCATGAAACGATACTTGCGTCTCACTCTGTGAAACGCAAGTTCAATTTTCCGTGGAACCCGCCACTCTTGAAACACGGAAGCAACGCGGCCCGTGCACCCGAGCGTGGACATATGGGCCTGGGGGCGGACGCCCGGTAACCAGGGGATGCGGGCGCCCCGTCTCCGCACAGATCTCTAGTTGGGCCGGCGCGCCCGCGTGCCGGCCGGAGGGAAAGCGATGGGTAGGACACTCGCGGAGAAGGTCTGGGACGACCACGTCGTCCGGCGCGCCGAGGGCGAGCCCGACCTCCTCTTCATCGATCTGCACCTGCTGCACGAGGTGACCAGCCCGCAGGCCTTCGACGGTCTCCGCAAGAGCGGCCGCCGGGTGCGCCGCACCGACCTCACCATCGCCACCGAGGACCACAACACCCCGACCCTGGACATCGACAAGCCGATCGCCGACCCGGTCTCCCGGGTCCAGCTGGAGACGCTGCGCAAGAACTGCGCCGACTTCGGCGTCCGGCTGCACCCGCTGGGCGACGTCGAGCAGGGCGTGGTGCACGTGGTCGGCCCGCAGCTGGGGCTGACCCAGCCCGGCATGACCGTCGTCTGCGGCGACTCGCACACCTCCACCCACGGCGCCTTCGGCGGCCTGGCCTTCGGCATCGGCACCTCCCAGGTCGAGCACGTGCTGGCCACCCAGACGCTGCCGATGGCCCGCCCGAAGACGATGGCGATCACGGTCAACGGCGAACTGCCCGACGGCGTCACCGCCAAGGACCTGATCCTGGCGATCATCGCGAAGATCGGCACGGGCGGCGGCCAGGGCTACGTCCTGGAGTACCGCGGCGAGGCCATCGAGAAGCTGTCGATGGAAGCCCGGATGACCATCTGCAACATGTCGATCGAGGCCGGCGCCCGCGCGGGCATGATCGCCCCCGACGAGACCACCTTCGCCTACCTGGAGGGCCGCCCGCACGCCCCCAAGGGCGAGGAGTGGGACGCGGCCGTCGCCTACTGGAAGACGCTCAGGACCGACGAGGACGCCGAGTTCGACGCCGAGGTCGTCATCGACGCCGCCGAGCTGTCCCCGTTCGTCACCTGGGGCACCAACCCCGGCCAGGGCGCGCCGCTTTCGTCGTCGGTCCCCGACCCGGCATCGTACGAGGACGCCTCGGAGCGCTTCGCCGCCGAGAAGGCCCTGGAGTACATGGGGTTGGAGGCCGGGCAGCCGCTGCGCTCCATCACCGTGGACACCGTCTTCGTAGGTTCCTGCACCAACGGCCGCATCGAGGACCTGCGCGCCGCCGCGGACATCGTCAAGGGCCGCAAAGTCGCCGACGGCGTACGCATGCTGGTCGTCCCCGGTTCGGCGCGGGTCGGTCTGCAGGCCGTCTCCGAGGGCCTGGACGTGGTCTTCAAGGAGGCCGGGGCCGAGTGGCGGCACGCGGGCTGTTCCATGTGCCTGGGCATGAACCCCGACCAGCTCGCCCCCGGTGAGCGCTCCGCCTCCACCTCCAACCGCAACTTCGAGGGCCGGCAGGGCAAGGGGGGCCGCACCCACCTGGTGTCCCCGCAGGTCGCCGCGGCCACCGCGGTCCTCGGTCACCTGGCCTCCCCGGCCGACCTCGCCGCCACCGACGCCCGTACGCCCGCTGGAGTCTGATCAGTCATGGAAGCATTCACCACCCACACCGGCCGGGCCGTCCCGCTGCGCCGCAGCAACGTCGACACCGACCAGATCATCCCCGCCCACTGGCTCAAGAAGGTGACCCGGGACGGGTTCGAGGACGGGCTGTTCGAGGCCTGGCGCAAGGACCCCGAGTTCGTGCTCAACCGCCCCGAGCGGCAGGGCGCCACCGTGCTCGTCGCGGGCCCCGACTTCGGCACCGGCTCCTCGCGCGAGCACGCCGTCTGGGCGCTGCAGAACTACGGCTTCAAGGCCGTGATCTCCTCCCGCTTCGCCGACATCTTCCGCGGCAACTCGCTGAAGAACGGCCTGCTCACCGTGGTCCTCGACCAGAAGACCGTGGACGCGCTGTGGGAGCTGACCGAGGCCGACCCGACCGCGGAGATCACCGTCGACCTGGAGTCCCGCGAGGTGCGGGCCGAGGGCGTCACCGCGGCCTTCGAACTCGACGAGAACTCCCGCTGGCGGCTGCTGAACGGCCTCGACGACATCTCCATCACCCTGCAGAACGAGGCGGACATCTCCGCCTACGAGGCGCGGCGCCCCTCCTTCAAGCCGCGCACGCTCGCCGGCTGACCGTCCGGCCGCGAAGTCCCCGCGGCAGGTCGACTTTCGGCCACCGAAACGCCCGTCCGTACCCCCGATCGGCCCGATCGGGGGTACGGCCGTTTCTGCACCCGTTCGGCCGCTCCTGCTCCCCATGGGGCTCACAACTTCCCACGTTATGACGGATGTTGCCTGGGTACACGTGTCATGTGCCCGTGACCACCGGCTGCGCCAGGACGGCTGTCAGAGGCGGCAGTTGCCCCCTGCGGGGGCGACAACTCGCCCCAGATGGCACAATCTGTGCATGGAACACGACGGCCAACTCGAGCTCTATGCGGCGGTCGCGGTCCGGCTCAAGGAAGCGCATGCAAGGGTGCGCGCACTGCAAGTCCCGGAGGGCGTACGGATGGCGCTGACCCGGAAGCTGCTGGTCATTACGGCCGCGGCCAAGCACGATCTCGCCACTGCGGCAAGGCGTCTGGAGCGGTTCATCGCGGACCTCGACGAGGGGCGATTCCCCGAAGCGGAACGCTGAACCAGCCGAGACAACCGAGTTCGTTGCGGCACAAGGGTGATAAGCCCGTTTCGTGTTTGATTTGCGGTATATATCTGCCTAACGTGCGAAAACGCTTGAACAGATTCGTTCCGGCGATGTCTCCGAAGGGGAAGACGTGAACAAGGCGCAGCTCGTAGAAGCGATTGCCGACAAGATGGGCGGCCGGCAGCAGGCCGCCGACGCTGTCGACGCGGTACTGGACGCCATCGTCCGCGCCGTGGTGGCGGGAGACCGGGTCTCGGTCACCGGCTTCGGCTCGTTCGAGAAGGTCGACCGTCCGGCCCGCTACGCCCGCAACCCCCAGACGGGCGAGCGGGTTCGGGTCAAGAAGACCTCCGTTCCCCGTTTCCGGGCAGGCCAGGGTTTCAAGGACCTGGTCAGCGGGTCGAAGAAGCTCCCGAAGAACGACATCGCCGTGAAGAAGGCCCCCAAGGGCAGCCTGTCCGGACCGCCCCCGACCATCTCCAAGGCCGCCGGCAAGAAGGCCGCGGCCAAGAAGGCGACGGGCGCGGCGAAGACCACCACGGCCCGCAAGACGGCGGCGAAGAAGGCGACCACCGCCAAGACCGCGGCGGCGAAGAAGACCACCGCGAAGAAGGCACCCGCCAAGAAGACCGCGACCACCGCCAAGACCACCGCGGCGAAGAAGACCACCGCGAAGAAGGCACCGGCGAAGAAGGCCACGGCCAAGAAGGCCCCCGCCAAGAAGTCGACCGCCCGCAAGACCACCGCCAAGAAGACCACCGCCCGCAAGAAGTAGCCACGGGCGAGCGGCACTCACGCGCCGGGCCGGACTCCGTCATGGAGTCCGGCCCGCGGCGTGTCCGGGCACCGCCCCGGCAACCCGGGGCCGCTCCGGGCCGGCCTCGAAGGGTGTACGCCGGGCGCCCTCAGAAGGTGTACAGGGTCACCAGCGTGATCCGCCGGTCCTCGCCCTCGCCCTCCGTCTCGACGCGCACGCGCTGCCCGGGCCGCAGCAGCCGAAGTCCCCCCGCGTCGAACGCCGGGGCGTCGAAGGGCACCGGTGTGCCGTCGTCCAGCAGCACCTGTCCGCTGCGGCTCGCCGGGTCGTAGGTGTACGCGGTCGCCTGCATGACCGGCAGCCTACTGCCCGGGAATCAGCAGGCGCGCGGCGGCCGCGGCCGTGCGGGGCCCCACCCCCAGGGCCAGGGCGGCCCGCAGGTCCTCGCCCGTGTCCACGTCCTGCCGCACGGAATCCACCCCGTCGGGGCGCAGTTCCACCGCCCCCGACGCCCGGTGCCGGGCCCGGGAGCCGACGCCGAAGCGGGGGAGCAGTTCCTGCCCGGGGGCGGCCGACAACAGGGTCGTGCCGGTGCCCGCCGCATCACTGAGAAAAGCCCGCGGGAAAGCGGAGGCCGTATCGAGGACGCGGGCCAATTCCTCCGGCCGCAGGGCCGGGAGGTCCGCGTTGAGCGCGGCCACCGCGCCGGCCGGGTGCCGGGCGCGCACCAGCGCCGCCCCGTGCGCGAGGGCGGCGTTCAGACCGGCGCGCGGCTCGTCGGGGACGACTCCCGCGCCGAGGGCGGCCAGGGCGCGGCCGGCGGGGACGTCGTCCGTGACGACCACCACACCCCGCACCGCCGGGCACGCCAGCGCGGCCGCCACCGTGTCCTGGGCGAAGGCGAGGGCCAGACCGGGCCGCAGCCCGTCGTCCGCGGTGTCCGAGAGCCTGCTCTTGGCCTGGGCCAGCGGCTTCAGGGGTACCACCAAGGTCCACTGCACGAGTGTTACGTCCCTCTCTTGTCCCGGCCATTGTCCCCCGCCGCCCCCGGCACCGGGCCCGCCGGGGCGTACCGTGTTCTCGACAGACCGGCGGCCCGGGGCGACACTTGTGCGGCCCGCCTGGCCTCCGGGTCCGGGCCCTAGAGGAAGGTGTCCTTGTGCCGCGCCGCAGAATCGGCTTCTGGTACCGCTTCGCCGCGGTGATCTGCAAACCGCCGCTGGTGGTACTGATCAAGCGCGACTGGCGCGGAATGGAGAACATTCCGGCCGAGGGTGGATTTATCACCGCGGTGAACCACAATTCGCACATCGATCCCTTCGCCTACGCGCATTTCCAGTACAACACCGGACGCGTTCCGCGATTCCTGGCGAAGAGCGGGCTTTTCAAGAAGGGATTCGTCGGCGCCGCCATGCGCGGCACCGGCCAGATCCCCGTGTACCGCGAGAGCACGGACGCCCTCAGCGCCTTCCGCGCCGCCATCGACGCCGTGGAGCGCGGCGAGTGCGTCGCCTTCTACCCCGAGGGCACCCTCACCCGCGACCCCGACGGCTGGCCCATGACCGGCAAGACCGGCGCCGCGCGCGTGGCCCTGCAGACCAGGTGCCCGGTCATCCCGGTCGCCCAGTGGGGCGCCAACGAGATCCTGCCGCCCTACGCCAGGAAGCCCCGTCTGCTGCCCCGCAAGACCCACCGCGTCCTGGCGGGGCCGCCGGTGGACCTCGACCGCTTCTACGACCGGGAGATGACCCCGGAGCTGCTCAAGGAGGCGACCGAGGCGATCATGGCCGCCATCACCCGGCAGTTGGAGGAGATCCGGGGCGAGAAGGCCCCCGCGACGCCCTACGACCCGCGCCGGGAGCGCGTGGAGCAGCGCCGCAAGACCCGGGCGCAGACGCGGGGCGCGGACCCGCGGCAGAACCGGGTACGGGGAGGACGGACGGCGCCGGACGGCAGGGCCGCCGCGCGCGAGGAAGGGCTGGGTTCGTGAGCAAGACCGTCAAGGCCGCCGTGTTCGGCACCGGATCCTGGGGCACCGCGTTCGGCATGGTGCTCGCCGACGCCGGCTGTGACGTCGTGCTGTGGGGGCGGCGCCCGGAGCTCGCCGAAGCGGTCAACTCCACCCGTGCCAACCCCGACTACCTGCCCGGCGTGGAGCTGCCGCGGAACCTGCGGGCCACCACGGACGCCGCCGAGGCCGCCAAGGACGCCGACTTCACCGTCCTCGCGGTCCCCTCGCAGACCCTGCGCGGCAACCTCGCCGACTGGGCGCCGCTGCTCGCCTCCGACACGGTGCTGGTGTCGCTGATGAAAGGCGTCGAACTCGGCTCCGCCATGCGGATGAGCGAGGTCATCGAGGACGTCGCCGGGGTCGGCGCCGACCGCGTCGCCGTGGTCACCGGCCCCAACCTGGCCCGTGAGATCGCCGCCCGCATGCCCGCCGCCGCCGTCGTCGCCTGCACCGACGAGAGCGTCGCCCGGCGCCTCCAGACCGCCTGCCACACGCCCTACTTCCGGCCCTACACCAACACCGACGTCGTCGGCTGCGAGCTGGGCGGCGCCGTGAAGAACGTGATCGGGCTGGCCGTCGGCATCGCGGACGGCATGGGCCTCGGCGACAACGCCAAGGGCTCGCTGATCACCCGCGGTCTCGCCGAGACCACCCGGCTCGGAGTGGCCCTGGGCGCCGACCCGCTGACCTTCTCCGGACTCGCTGGCCTGGGCGACCTGGTGGCGACCTGCTCCTCGCCGCTGTCGCGCAACCACACCTTCGGCACCAACCTCGGCAAGGGCATGACGCTGCAGGAGACCATCGCGGTCACCAAGCAGACCGCCGAGGGCGTCAAGTCCTGCGAGTCGGTGCTGGATCTGGCCCGCCGGCACGACGTCGACATGCCGCTCACCGAGACGGTCGTCGGCATCGTCCACGAGGGCAAGCCGCCCGTGGTGGCCCTCAAGGAGCTGATGTCGCGCAGCGCGAAGCCCGAACGACGCTGAGCGACGGCCGGCCGGGCGGCGCCGGGCGACCGGGCGACTTCGCCGTTCCCGCGGCGTTGCGGGCGCTGTGTCGGGGCACCGCCAACGGGTAGTCTCGTCGCGATATGAGCACCGAGAACCTCCCCCAGAGCCCCGAGCAGCCGCCGCGCAAGCCGCGCGTGGCCGTCGTGTTCGGCGGGCGCAGCTCCGAACACGGGATCTCCGTGGTCACCGCGGGCGCCGTCCTCAAGGCCATCGACCGGACCAAGTACGACGTCCTGCCGATCGGCATCACCCAGGACGGCCGCTGGGCCCTCACCGCCGACGAACCCGAACGCATGGCCATCGTCGACCGCAGGCAGCCCAGCGTGGACCAGCTCGCGGAGTCCGCCGACGGCGGTGTGGTGCTCCCCGTCGACCCGGCGAACCGCGAAGTCGTCTACAGCGAACCCGGATCGGTGCCCAAGGCGCTCGGCGAGGTCGACGTCGTCTTCCCGGTGCTCCACGGCCCCTACGGGGAGGACGGCACCCTGCAGGGCCTCCTGGAGCTCTCCGGCGTCCCCTACGTGGGCTCCGGGGTCCTCGCCTCGGCCGTCGGCCAGGACAAGGAGTACATGAAGCGGGTGTTCTCCTCCTTCGGGCTCAAGGTCGGCCCGTACGTGGTGATCCGGCCTCGCGAGTGGGAGCGCGACGAGCCGGCGGCCCGCAAGAAGATCGTCGACTTCGCCGGTGAGCACGGCTGGCCGCTGTTCGTGAAGCCCGCCCGCGCGGGCTCGTCCATCGGCATCACCAAGGTGGAGGACCTCGCCGGCCTGGACGAGGCGATCGCCGAGGCGCAGCTCCACGACCCGAAGATCCTCGTGGAGGCCGCGCTGCAGGGCCGCGAGATCGAGTGCGGGGTGCTGGAGTTCGAGGACGGGCCGCGTGCCTCGGTGCCCGCGGAGATCCCGCCGCCCGACGCGCACGCCTACTACGACTTCGAGGCCAAGTACATCGACTCCACGCCCGGCATCGTGCCCGCCCCGCTGACCGACGAGCAGACCGCCGAGGTCCGCAGGCTCGCCGTCGAGGCGTTCGACGCGGCCTCCTGCGAGGGGCTGGTGCGCGCGGACTTCTTCCTCACCGCGGACGGCGAGTTCGTGATCAACGAGATCAACACCATGCCCGGCTTCACGCCGATCTCCATGTACCCGCAGATGTGGCAGGCCACGGGCGTCGGCTACGCGGAACTGGTGGACCGACTGGTGCAGGCGGCGCTGCGCCGCTCGACCGGCTTGCGCTGACCGGCGCGGGCAGCGGCCCCGAGGGCCGTCCCCCGCCCGGCACGGTGCTCAGGAGGCGATCCCCTCGGGGATCGCCTTCTTCACGGCCGGGGCCAGGTCGATCAGGACGCCCGTGCCGTCCCGCCCGCCGGTGACCCGTACCTCCACGTAGGCCTCCCGGTTGGCGGTCGTGAACCGGTGCGCGTCGCCGTCCTCGGTCTCCATCAGCCAGTCGACGCCCTCCACGCCGCCCGCGACGGCCGTGGGGTCGTGACCGCTCGCCACCTTGGGGTCGGTCATCTTCGGGGGCCGGGTGACACCGCACCGCAGTATGATCGCCACGCCGCCCCAGCCCGCGGTCAGTTCGGACGCGGGTTCGGGATCGTCGCGCTTCTCGCCGTCCACCTCGTCCGGCAGGACCTTGTCCAGGTTCCGGCACAGTTCGGTGACCTTCGCGTCCGGACGGGGAACCGCCACGGACGCGCCGTCGTCTGCCGAGGAGCAGCCCGCGACGGAGAGCAGCGCGACGAACGCGGGCAGGACGGCGAACCGGTGACGGAAGGACTTCACCGGCTCAGGGTAGACGGGGGCTACAGATGGACGACCGGGCAGGTCAGGGTACGGGTGATGCCGTCCACTTGCTGGACCTTGGCGACCACCATGCGGCCCAGGCCGTCGACGGTGTCCGCCTGGGCGCGCACGATCACGTCGTACGGACCCGTCACGTCCTCGGCCTGGATGACTCCAGGGATCTTGCCGATCAGATCCGCGACGGTCGACGCTTTGCCGACCTCCGTCTGGATCAGGATGTACGCCTGTACCACGGAACCTCCACAGCGGCCACGAGGATCATGTGGGGAAAAGGAACGCCACGGTATCGCGTCGCCGCTCGCCACGGGGAGACCCGCGGGGACCGGGCCTTGCGCGCCGGGGGTCAGGCAGGAGAGAAGTTGACGGTCACCTCGACCGTAGCGAGCACACAGAGGACTCGCGACCGGGAACGGACAGGGACAGAAGGGGAGCAAGGGCAATGAAGGGCACTGTTGGTGAGCTCGGGGAGTTCGGGCTCATCAGGGAGCTCACCTCCCGTCTCACCACCACCCCGGCGGTCCGGGTCGGCCCCGGCGACGACGCCGCCGTGGTCGCCGCGCCCGACCGCAGGGTCGTGGCCAGCACCGACATCCTCCTGGAGGGCCGCCACTTCCGCCGGGACTGGTCCACGGCCTACGACGTCGGCCGCAAGGCGGCGGCGCAGAACCTCGCGGACATCGCCGCCATGGGCGCCGTGCCGACCGCGCTGCTGCTCGGCCTCGTCGTCCCCTCGGAACTGCCGGTGACGTGGCCCAGCGAACTCATGGACGGCCTGCGCGACGAGTGCCAGGTCGCGGGCGCCGCCGTGGTCGGCGGCGACGTCGTGCGCGGCGACCAGATCATGGTGTCGATCACGGCGCTCGGCGATCTGCGCAACCAGGAGCCGGTGACCCGGTCCGGGGCCCAGCCCGGCGACCTCGTCGCGGTGACCGGCTGGCTCGGCTGGTCCGCCGCCGGCCACGCGGTGCTCTCCCGCGGTTTCCGCTCCCCGCGCGCCTTCGTGGAGGCCCACCGGCGTCCCGAACCCCCGTACCACGCGGGCCCGGCCGCGGCCGGACTGGGCGCGACCGCGATGTGCGACGTGAGCGACGGGCTGATCGCCGACCTCGGGCACATCGCGGAGGCCAGCAAGGTGCGCATCGACGTCCGCTCCGGGGCGGTCGACATCCCGTCCCAGATGAACGACATCGGCCAGGCCGTCGGCGTCGACCCCATGCAGTGGGTGCTGACCGGGGGAGAGGACCACGCCATCGTGGCCACCTTCCCGCCGGACGTGAAGCTGCCCGCCCGCTGGAAGGTGATCGGGGAGGTGCTCAACCCCTCGGCGCTGCCCCAGGTGACGGTCGACGGGGCGCCCTGGACCAGCAAGGGCGGCTGGGACCACTTCGGGGACATCGAGTCATGAGCGCCGCGACCGCACCGCCCCGGGTGCTGACCGTGGCCGGGTCCGACTCCGGCGGCGGGGCGGGCATCCAGGCGGACCTGAAGACCATGCTGGCCCTCGGTGTGCACGGCATGAGCGTGCTCACCGCGGTGACCGCGCAGAACTCCCTCGGTGTGCAGGGCGCCTGGGAGCTGCCCGTGGAGGCGGTGCGGGCCCAGTACCGCAGTGTGGTGGACGACATCGGCGTGCAGGCGGTCAAGACCGGCATGCTCGCCTCGGCCGACCTCGTGGAGACGGTGGCGGACCTGATCGCGGGCACCGGCGTGCCCGCGGTCGTGGACCCGGTGGGGGTCTCCAAGCACGGGGACGCGCTGCTGGCCGCGTCCGCGCTGGACTCGGTGCGCATGAAGCTGCTGCCGGCGGCGACCGTCGCCACTCCCAACCTCGACGAGGTGGAGCAGCTCACCGGCGTCCGCGTGCGCGCGGAGGAGGAGATGCGGCGGGCGGCCGACGCGGTGCTGGAGTTCGGCCCGCGCTGGGTGGTGATCAAGGGCGGCCATCTCGCGGGCGAGGCCGTCGACCTGCTGACCGACGGCACCGAGGAGCACTGGCTGCGCGCCCCGCGCCACGACAACCGGCACACCCACGGCACGGGCTGCACCCTGGCCTCGGCCATCGCCTCGGAGCTCGCCAAGGGCCGGCCGGTGCCGGAGGCGGTGGCCGCCGCGAAGGCGTACGTCACCGGGGCGCTCGCCGCCGGGTTCGCCCTGGGCGGCGGCATCGGCCCGGTGGACCACGCCTGGGCCTTCCGGCAGCCGGACACGGACCCCGGCCGGGCCTGAGCCGCGCCGGCCGGGCGCCGGAGCACGGCAAAAAGCCGGTCCACCGGGAGGTGGACCGGCTCAGTGCGGCGAAACCGGATGTGGCCGCGCGCTCAGCGGAAGCGTCAGCGCGAGACCTTGCCGGCCTTGATGCACGAGGTGCAGGCGTTCACGCGCTTCGGCGTCCCGCCGACCACGGTACGCACACGCTGGATGTTCGGGTTCCAGCGACGGGACGTACGGCGGTGCGAGTGCGAGATGTTGTTGCCGAAGCCCGGCCCCTTGCCGCAGACGTCGCAGTTGGCAGCCACGGGTCACTCCAAAGACTTCAGATGCACTTACGGTTGATCCCGGCATGCCGGGATCAGGATCCAGGAACTCCGGGGAGCTCTTGGGGATCCGGGTGGCGTTGCCAGGGGGAAGGCCCGATCGGATCGGGCAACCGGAGCAGCATACAACGGCTGCACCCGTAGAACGAAACTACCATGACGGCCCCCGCCCCCCGCCCGGCCCTCCTGGGGCGCCCGCACCCCCAAGGTCTACGCTGCGTGCCACGTCCAGCAGCTCAGGGAGGCGCGGTGGCGCAGGTGCCGCAGACATTCTTCGATGCTCTCGCGGTGCGTGCGTGGTGCGGCCTCGCGCTGGAGGCACTCGGGCGGGCGCGCGAGGAGATCGACGCGATCAACGTCTACCCCGTCGCGGACGGGGACACCGGGACGAACCTCTACCTCACCGTCGAGTCCGCCGCCGCGGCCGTCGAGGCCGTGTTCGAGGGACACGAGGCCGGAGCCGCGACGGGCGCCGGCGCCGCCCCCGGCACGGGACCCACCCTGGCCGACGCCGCGCGGGCGATGGCCCACGGCGCACTGATCGGCGCGCGCGGCAACTCCGGCACGATCCTCGCCCAGCTGCTGCGCGGCATGGCCCAGGTGCTCGCCGGGGACGAGGCGG
>NZ_JAAGMD010000880.1 GCF_010548465.1 Streptomyces sp. SID14436
GGCCGCCCCGAGTTCCGGAACCGGCGGCAGGCGCGCGGCCGTCGGGGTCGGGACGGCTGCGGAAGCGGACGCCGGCCGCCCTCCGGGGGGTCCCGGGCCGCCCGCCCGGTTACCGGCGTCGGTTGCGCCGCAGCCGGAGCAGCGCGAAGAGGATGCTCAGCGCGGCGGCGACGACCAGCATCGCCTCGCCCCAGACCGGCAGGTCGACCGCCACACCGGGGAAGGCCAGCGGGAGATCGTCCCCGCCCGGGGCCGGCCGTCCGCTCATGCCGTCACCCCTCGGCCACGACGACCGCGGAGGCCACGCCCGCGTCGTGGCTCAGCGACACGTGCCAGGACCGGACGCCGAGCTCGGCGGCCCGCGCGGCCACGGTGCCGCGGACCCGGATCCGGGGCCGGCCGCTGTCCTCGCAGTAGATCTCGGCGTCGGTCCAGTGCAGGCCGCCGGGCGCCCCCAGGGCCTTGGCCAGCGCCTCCTTGGCGGCGAACCGCGCGGCGAGCGAGGCGACGCCCCGCCGCTCACCGCTTGCCAGCAGCAACTCGCTCTCGACGAAGAGGCGTTGAGCCAGTGCCGGCGTGCGTTCCAACGACGCCTCGAACCGGGCGATCTCGGCGACGTCGATGCCGACTCCGATGATGCTCATGCGGGCACTGTACGGCCGCGGCGCGCCGCGGCGGGAGCGGGAGACCCCGCCCCGCCGGGCGCGCCGGCGCGTCCGGGTCAGTTCAGCTTGGCCAGCTGGGCGTCCGAGATGTCGGTCGGGAAGTCGAAGTCCTTGCCCTGGGCGAGCGCCGCGAAGTCGATGGCGGCGAAGGAGACGACCGTGGAGCCCTTGCGGGCGACGACCATCTTCATCGGCGCCTGCACGCCCTCGTCGAGGTCCATGTCCGCCGTGATGGAGCGGCCCTCGTCGGCGCCCTTCGGCTCGTCCGTGGTGGTGACCTTCACCGTCTTGGTCTTCTCGCCGACCGCGGTGTACGTGTAGCCGCCGGCGCACTTCTCCAGGGCGGCGTCGACGTCCTTGATCACCTGCTCGGCGCCGCCGTCCTCGTAGGAGGCGAGGGTGATCAGCACCTTGCCCCCGCCGAGGCCGGCCAGCAGCGCCTCCTGCGGGTCGGCGTCCGCGGCGGGCTTCTCCGGCGTGCCGGTCCAGGACCGCTTCACCGTCGCCGCGGGCGAACCGACCGGCACGCCGCTCTGGAGCCGGGCGAGCGGCAGGCAGGTCGCGTCCTCGGTGGTGACCTGGTCGGCGGCCGCGTCGTCCGTGGCGGGCAGCTTCGTGAGGACCTTGCCGTCCTTGACGTCGGCCTGGACCAGGCCCGCCTTCTCCAGTTCGGCGGCGGTCAGCGTCCCGGCCGCGGCGGCGGGCGAGGACGAGGCGGCGGACGGGGCGTCACCCTTGCCCTCGTCGCCCTTGTCGTCGGATCCGCCGCAGGCGGTGGCGAGCAGGGCGAGGGCGGCGGCCGAGGCGGCGAGCGCGGTACGGCGGACGGCGGTGGACTTCACTGTGGGCTCTCTTCGGGACAGTGCGGACAACTCCGCAAGCGTGTGCGCACCTTAGGCACAGGAAACCCACAAATGATCAAGGAATGAACCATCCGGTACCTGACCGTGACGCCGGCGTGATCACGCAGCCCCGGGGGCCGGTCCGGCACGGCTCCGCGGCGCGCGCGTGACGCACCCCACCCACCGTCCCGTTCGAACTCCGTTAACAATGGACTGTGATCTCACCGGTCTCCTCGATGTCTCGCAACGCCCACCGGCAGCGGCCGGAGGCGTCTCCGTACGTGGACCTCACCCGTGCGGAGTGGAGTGCGCTGCGCGAGAAGACACCGCTGCCGCTGACCGCCGACGAGGTGGAGCAGCTGCGCGGGCTGGGTGACGTCATCGACCTCGACGAGGTGCGGGACATCTACCTGCCGCTGTCCCGGCTGCTCAACCTCTACGTGGGCGCCACGGACGGCCTGCGGGGCGCGCTGAACACCTTCCTCGGCGAGCAGGGCTCCCAGGCCGGCACACCCTTCGTCATAGGGGTCGCCGGATCGGTGGCCGTGGGCAAGTCCACCGTCGCCCGCCTGCTGCGGGCGCTGCTGTCCCGCTGGCCCGAGCACCCCCGCGTGGAGCTGGTGACGACCGACGGGTTCCTGCTGCCCACCAAGGAGCTCCAGGCCCGCGGCCTGATGTCCCGCAAGGGCTTCCCCGAGTCCTACGACCGCCGCGCGCTCACCCGGTTCGTCGCCGACATCAAGGCCGGCAAGGACGAGGTCACCGCGCCGGTCTACTCCCACCTGATCTACGACATCGTGCCCGGCGAGGTGCTCACCGTGCGCCGCCCGGACATCCTGATCGTCGAAGGGCTCAACGTCCTGCAGCCCGCGCTGCCCGGCAAGGACGGCCGGACCCGGGTCGGGCTCGCCGACTACTTCGACTTCAGCGTGTACGTGGACGCCCGGACCGAGGACATCGAGCGCTGGTACCTCAACCGCTTCAAGCGGCTGCGGGAGACGGCCTTCCAGGACCCGTCGTCCTACTTCCGCCGCTACACCCAGGTGGCGGAGGAGGAGGCCCTCGACTACGCCCGCACCATGTGGCGCACCATCAACAAACCGAACCTGGTGGAGAACATCGCCCCCACCCGCGGCCGGGCCACCCTCATCGTGCGCAAGGGCCCGGACCACAAGGTGCAGCGCCTGCGCCTGCGCAAACTCTGACGGCGGGCCCCCGGGCGGGCCCGGACCTGGCGGCGGGGGCGCCGGGGCGGCCCTGCCGGGGCCGGGGGCCGGGCCGTGTCC
>NZ_JAAGMD010000897.1 GCF_010548465.1 Streptomyces sp. SID14436
TGGCCGTGGTCCGGGGCGCCCGGCGGGCCGGTGGGCGCGGACCACTGGCTCGGGGGCGGCTGCTCCTTCGACCACTTCACGCCCGGTCCGTCGGGGGTCCGGTCCGGCTGCCCGGGCTGCGCCGGCTGCCCGGCGGGGCCGGACGCGGACGGTTCCTGACCGTCGGACGGGGTGGATCCGGGCGAGGCCCAGCCCGGAGTGTCGTTCATCATCGCTCCTTCACGGTGCCCGTCCGCGGGTGCGGCGGCAGTGTGGCAGCCATCGTGCCATGGGGTGGTTGTGCCCGGTCCGGGCGAGGTCGGACCTGCACACCTTCAATTGTCCGCGCCCCAGGGGGCAGACTGGCGGCATGGCTGATCAGTACGCGCACCGCGGCGACCCCCAGCGGCCGACCGAGATCCCGGCGATCCGCTGGGACGAGCCACCCGAAGGGCCCGTTCTGGTCGTGCTCGACCAGACCAGGCTGCCCGCCGAGGAGGTCGAACTCGTCTGCACGGACGCGCCCGCCCTGGTGGAGGCGATCCGTTCGCTCGCCGTGCGCGGGGCGCCCCTGCTGGGCATCGCGGGGGCGTACGGCGTCGCGCTCGCCGCCGTCCGGGGCTACGACGTGGACGACGCGGCGTCGGCGCTGGAGAGTGCCCGGCCCACCGCGGTGAACCTCGCGGTCGGCGTGCACCGGGCCCGGGACGCGTTCCGGGCGGCGCTCACCCGCACCGGGGATCCGCGGCAGGCGGCCGGGGCGGCGCTGGCCGCGGCGCGGCAGCTGCACCGGGAGGACGCCGAGGCCAGCGCCCGGATGGCCGAGCACGGGCTGGCGCTGCTGGACGAGATGCTGCCCGGCGGCGGGCACCGGATCCTCACGCACTGCAACACCGGTTCGCTGGTGTCGGGCGGTGAGGGGACGGCGTTCGCGGTGGCCCTCGCGGCGCACCGGACGGGACGGCTGAGGCGCCTGTGGGTGGACGAAACGCGCCCGTTGCTGCAAGGTGCTCGCCTGACGGCGTACGAGGCGGCCCGCTGCGGCATGGCGTACACCCTGCTCACCGACAACGCGGCCGGATCGCTGTTCGCGGCGGGTGAGGTGGACGCGGTGCTCGTCGGGGCGGACCGCATCGCGGCCGACGGTTCGGTGGCGAACAAGGTGGGGAGCTATCCGCTCGCGGTGCTCGCGCGGTACCACCATGTGCCGTTCATCGTGGTGGCACCCGTGACGACGGTCGATCCGACGACGCCGGACGGGGCGGCCATCGAGGTCGAGCAGCGTTCCAGTCATGAAGTGACCGAGATCACAGCACCCCAGGTGCCGGTGGCCGGAGTGGAGGCGGGAGGCGGGATCCCGGTGGCACCCCTGGGGACCCAGGCGTACAACCCGGCGTTCGACGTGACACCACCGGAACTGGTGACGGCGATCGTCACCGAAGAGGGCGCGGTGTCGCCCGTGACCACCGAGGCCCTGGCCGAGCTGTGCGCCAGGTCACGCCAGGTAACGATGAGCTAATGGGATGATGTCGTTTATGAAGGGACGAGTCCTTGTCGTCGACGACGACACCGCACTGGCCGAGATGCTCGGCATTGTGCTGCGTGGTGAGGGTTTTGAGCCGTCTTTCGTAGCCGACGGCGACAAGGCGCTGGCCGCTTTTCGCGAGGCCAAACCCGACCTGGTGCTGCTGGACCTGATGCTCCCCGGCCGGGACGGCATCGAGGTCTGCCGCCTGATCAGGGCGGAGTCCGGCGTACCCATCGTCATGCTCACGGCCAAGAGCGACACGGTCGACGTCGTCGTGGGCCTCGAATCGGGTGCCGACGACTACATCGTGAAGCCGTTCAAGCCGAAGGAGCTGGTCGCCCGCATCCGCGCGCGGCTGCGCAGGTCGGAGGAGCCGGCACCGGAACAGCTCGCCATCGGCGACCTGGTGATCGACGTGGCCGGGCACTCCGTGAAGCGGGACGGGCAGTCGATCGCGCTGACCCCGCTGGAGTTCGACCTGCTGGTCGCCCTGGCCCGCAAGCCCTGGCAGGTGTTCACCCGCGAGGTGCTGCTCGAGCAGGTCTGGGGCTACCGCCACGCGGCCGACACCCGGCTGGTGAACGTGCATGTCCAGCGGCTGCGCTCCAAGGTCGAGAAGGACCCGGAGAAGCCGGAGATCGTGGTGACCGTCCGTGGCGTCGGGTACAAGGCAGGACCGAGCTGACATGTCCGGTGACAGCGCCGCTTCGGCGTCCGGCCGCTCCGGGGGCCGTCCGGGGCGGCCTGTCGGCCGGGGGACGACGGGCTCCCGCTGGAGCCGTCTGCTGGAGAGCGGGCTGCTCCAGGGCGGCGTCCAGGGCAGCCCGGTCGTCCGGCTGTTCATGCGCTGGGTGCGCCGGCCGCTGCTGCCCGTCATGCGGCTGTGGCGCCGCAACATCCAGCTGAAGGTCGTCGCCACGACGCTGCTGATGTCCATGGGCGTCGTCCTGCTGCTGGGCTTCGTGGTGATCGGCCAGGTGCGCAACGGCCTGCTCGACGCCAAGGTCAAGGCGTCGCAGAGCCAGGCCACCGGCGGGTTCGCGGTGGCCAAGCAGAAGTCCGACGAGGCGGCCAGCGTCACCGACGACGCCACCACGGTCGACGGGGCCCGCCCGACGAGCGTCATCCAGTGGATGAGCGACCTCGTGGAGTCCCTCTCCAGCGGCGGCCAGGGCGCCTTCGACGTGGTCACCCTGCCGGCCGGCGACGAGAGCGGCGGCGGACGCGGACCGCGCGCCTCCGGGCACGTCGACCCGGCGCAGAGCGTGCCCGCGGCCCTGCGGGAACGGGTCAACGGCAACACCGCGGCGGCCCAGAGCTATACGCGGATCGTCTACTTCAACGGTGAGGAGTCCCAGCCCGGGCTCGTCATCGGCAAGCAGGTCAACGATCCCAACGGCGACCCCTACCAGCTGTACTACCTCTTCCCGCTCACCCAGGAGGAGAAGTCGCTCAGCCTGGTCAAGGGCACCCTGGCGACCGCCGGACTGTTCGTCGTCGTCCTCCTCGGGGCCATCGCCTGGCTCGTGGTGCGGCAGGTGGTCACCCCGGTGCGGATGGCGGCCGGGATCGCCGAGCGGCTGTCCGCCGGACGCCTCCAGGAACGGATGAAGGTCACCGGCGAGGACGACATCGCCCGGCTGGGCGAGGCGTTCAACAAGATGGCCCAGAACCTCCAGCTCAAGATCAACCAGCTGGAGGACCTGTCCCGCATGCAGCGGCGGTTCGTGTCGGACGTGTCGCACGAGCTGCGCACGCCGCTCACCACGGTGCGGATGGCCGCCGACGTCATCCACGAGGCCCGCGAGGACTTCGACCCGGTGACCGCGCGGTCCGCCGAACTGCTCGCCGACCAGCTGGACCGCTTCGAGTCGCTGCTCGCGGACCTCCTGGAGATCAGCCGCTTCGACGCGGGCGCGGCGGCACTGGAGGCGGAGCCGATAGACCTGCGCGAGGTCGTCCGGCGCGTGGTCGGCGGGGCCGAACCGCTCGCCGAACGCAAGGGCACCCGCATCAGGATCCTGGGCGACCAGCAGCCCGTCGTCGCCGAGGCCGACGCCCGGCGCGTGGAACGCGTCCTGCGCAACCTCGTGGTCAACGCCGTGGAACACGGCGAGGGCAAGGACGTCGTCGTGCGCCTGGCGGCCGCCGGGGGCGCGGTCGCGGTGGCCGTCCGGGACTACGGCGTCGGGCTCAAGCCCGGCGAGGCCACCCGCGTCTTCAGCCGCTTCTGGCGGGCCGACCCGGCCCGGGCCCGCACCACCGGCGGGACCGGCCTGGGGCTGTCCATCGCCCTGGAGGACGCCCGGCTGCACGGCGGCTGGCTCCAGGCGTGGGGCGAGCCCGGCGGCGGGTCGCAGTTCCGGCTGACGCTCCCCAGGACGGCCGACGAGCCGCTGCGCGGCTCCCCGATCGCCCTGGAACCCAAGGACTCGCGGCGCAACCGCGGACTGGACGACGCCGGCCTGCCCCGGGGCGGCGACGGCGAGAAGCGGGCCACGGTGCCCGTGCAGCCGCCCCAGGCGGCCGGGCAGGCCCAGGCCGCCCGGGACCCGCTCGTGCCCCGGACGGCCGCCGAGCCGCCCACGGCCGACCCGACGGCCCTGCCCGGCAACGGCGCGCGCGTGGTCTCCCGCCCCGCCCCCGCCGCCCGCCGGACGGACGGACAACCGGAACAGCCGGACACCCCGGCGGACCCCGGGCCGGACACCCCGACGGATCCCGGACCGGGCACCCCGACGGGTCCCGGACCGCACGGCCCGGCAGCCGGACCGCGTGGCGCCGGGAACGGCAACTCCACCCGGAGCACGGCCCGGGACACGGCCGCGGCCCCGGACGGCACGCGCGACGACGGGGACGGGCAGGGCAACGACGACGACGGGGACAGGGCCCGCACCAGGGACGAGGAGGCTTCGCGTGGGCGGCGGTGAGCGCGTGCGGCGCGGCCGGTGGACGACGAGGCGGGCGACGGTGTTCACCGCGGGGAGCGCCGTCCTGCTGGCCGGCTGCGCGTCGATGCCGGACAACGGCGACCTGCGGGGCGTGGAGTCCACCCCCCGCCGCGACGCCCAGGTCCGGGTGTTCGCCATGCCGCCGAGCGACAACGCGACGCCCACACAGATCGTCCAGGGCTTCCTGGAGGCGCTGACCAGCGACGACCCGCAGTACAAGACCGCCCGGATGTACCTGACGCCCAGGGCCGCCGAGAACTGGCAGCCGGAACGGTCCACCACCGTGCTCGCCGACGGGCCGGACGCCGCCGCCCGCGCCCCGGTCCAGGACGACGACGAGCACGTCGCCTTCACGCTGACCGGCCGCGAGGTCGCCACCGTGGACGCGCAGCAGGCGTTCTCGCCGTCCTCCGGGGAGTACAACAAGCTGCTGCGTCTCATACGTGACGCCGAGACACGGCAGTGGCGGATCGACATCGTGCCGCAGGGCGTCGTCATGGGTCAGTCGGACTTCGAGCGCAACTACATGTCCGTCAACAAGTTCTACTTCGCCTCCAACACCGCGGGCACGACCCGCAACGGGCCGCCCATGGCGGTCGCCGACCCCGTCTACGTGCGCAGCCACGTGGACCCCACGACCCAGATGGTGCGGTCCCTCCTGGCAGGCCCCACCACCTGGCTCGACCCGGTCGTGCGCTCCAGCTTCCCCACCGGCACGGCGCTGGCGAAGGGCGCCGGCCCGCTGACCCCCGACGACCGCGGCCGGCTGGTCGTCCCGCTCAACGACAAGGCCGCCGAGGTCGGCACCAGCCGGTGCGAGGAGATGGCCGCACAGCTGCTGTTCACCGTCCGCAGCCCCACGCCCGCGGTGGAGGAGGTCGAACTGCGCTCCGGCGACAAGGAGCTGTGCTCCCTCGCCCAGGAGAGCGCGGAGGCCGTGGCCACCCGCGGCTCCCTGCACAGCCCCGAGTACCTGTACTTCCTCGACGGGGACCAGCGGGCGGTTCGGATCGCCGCGGGCTCCGACGACACCGAACCCGAACCGGTTCCCGGCGCCCTCGGCGAGGGGGAGAAGCAGCTGCGCTCGGTGGCGGTGGCCTGGGACGAGCACACCGCGGCCGGCGTCGCCGTCGACGGCAAGTCGCTGTACGTGGGGTCGCTGGTGTCCGGCGGCTCCCTCGGCGAGCCGGTGCTGCGCAGCACCGGCAGGACCGAGGCCGACCGGCTGACGGCCCCCAGCTGGGACGCCCGGGGCGGCCTGTGGGTGGCGGACCGCAATCCCGCGGCACCCCGGCTGCTGCTCCTGGAGGACGGCGCGGGTGAGCCGATGGAGGTGCGCACCCCCGGGCTCGACGGCCGGATCCAGTCGGTGCGGGTGGCCGCCGACGGCGTGCGGATCGCGCTCGTCGTGGAGAAGGGCGACCGGCGCTCCCTGCTGATCGGGCGGATCGAGCGGAGCAGGCCGGACGGCGGCACGGCGGAACGCTCGCCGGTCACTGTGCTGGAACTGCGCTCCGCGGCCCCGGAGCTGGAGCAGGTCACCGCCATGTCGTGGACCGGGGACAGCCGCCTCGTCGTGGTCGGACGCGAGAAGGGCGGCGTGGAGCAGATGCGCTACGTCGAGGTCGACGGGTCCACCCCGGACATCCAGCAGCCCGCGGCCCTCACCGGCGTCAAGGCGGTCACCGCCTCCCCGGACGACAAGGTGCCCCTGGTGGCGTACTCGGTGGACGGCATCGTCCGGCTGCCGTCGGCGTCGCAGTGGCAGAAGATCACGAAGGGGACGGCCCCGGTCTATCCGGGGTGAGCGGTTCCGGCCCGCGGGAGCCGGCCCGGAATCGTGCGGGGGGTTTTCCACAGGGCTGGCCGGGCGGGGTGGGCCGGGGCACAGTGGCCTCATGCGCGCCTGGTGGCAGGACCTCACCGACCTGGTGCTCCCGCCCGAATGCGGCGGGTGCGGCAGACCCCGTGCGGTGCTGTGCCCGCGGTGCCGGACGGCGCTGGACCGCACCGGACCGCGCCGGGTGATGCCGGAGCCCCGGCCGCCCGGGCTGCCGCCGGTGCACGCGGCGGCCCGGTACGCCGACGAGGTGCGCGCCGC